>CALVQN010000010.1 GCA_944358135.1 uncultured Bacilli bacterium | reverse complement strand
CCACAACTTTTGTCTATTTATCCACACAAAAACAAGAGATTATGTTTCTAATCTCTTGCCTAGCTGTAAATACTAACGTTAAGATAAAGAAAAATGAGGAGGGTTTTAAATGAACTGGTTAGAAGCTAAAAAATATGAGTTATATAAAGAACGAAATGATGGAAATTATTATGATATAGAACTTTCAAGAGAAGATAAAACATTATCTATCTTTTTTGGTGGTAATTTAGATTTATATTTTTCTTTAAAAAAATTTGGCAATGATCCAACCTTTGTTATTGGAAAAGATAACTATGAAATATATGCATTATTTGATGTTTTATATAATAGTATAGTAAATGCGAATATATATGAAAAATTAACAGATAAGGAAATTAATTTTATTATCTTAATGAGTGAATTAGAGGAAGAAGATTATCATCAAAAAATAGCAGAAGAATTAAAAAAAAGAGAAAAATACGAAAGGAATTTAAGGAAAAGTACACAGTATAAAAATTTAGTTCAAGATGGTGTGATTATTTGGAAAAGTGATGAGTACTTTGACGAAATAGCTCCATTCATTAAAATAAAAAAACAAGAAAATGCTTATATATTAGAGTTTGGAAAACCAATTATTCCTCCAGAATATAAAAATGATGCTGATTTAATGCTTATGGATCCGAGAAGAATTACTGTAAGGTTTCGTAATAGTGGTTCAAGATATGAACCATTTAATATAATGTTTATGAAATTATATCAAGGACTATGCAAGTTAGACTATGAGCATCATCAAATTCATATTGAAGAGTATTTAATCCAAGAAAGAATAAATAAAGGGGAATCTTTAAAAAGAGTATTAATAAAAAAATAATTTTTATAAGGAAGTATGCTATAATTTATTTAGAATAGAGGTGCAGAAATGAATTTTAAAGCATTTTTAGGAACAATATATGATGATTTAGTAAATAAGAAAATAATTATAGAAAAAGAACAACCAAAAGATTTAGATGAAAAAATAGATAGATTAAATGCATATCTAGAAAAGTTAGAAAGAGTAAGCAAAAAAGCCAGTGAAAAAGAGGAATATATTTATAGTTTAAAAAAACTATACTATGATAAATATTTAATCAAAGAAGAGAAGATTCCTGCTTCTTATTGGCATCACTTAGAGCAAAAATATCTTGATAATGGATATGGTAAATATAATCTTGTGGAACCTAAAACTTATGAAGATAAAAGTTTAAGAGAAGGACATATAACCCAAATAAGAAATGAACAAATGGATTCGCTAGATGGCTGGTTAAATTATTTGATGAGTCCTGATTCTGATTATTTACCAATGTGGGCTAAAGTATGGGCTTTTAGTGGAATGCAAAAAATCGGTAATTTAAATGATGATAAAACGGAATATTTAAGAAGAAGTAAAACAGCAGTAAATCCCTTTGTAAGTATTGATTCTGAGTTACTTGGAAAAAGTGTGGAATATTTAAAAGCATATTTAAATGGTGAAGAATTACCAGCTGATATAAAAGAACACATTAAGAATAAAAACTTTAATCAAATATATGGATATCTTCTTGCAAATAAAAAAGAACTAAAAATCCAAGGAAATGAAGGAATATGGATAAAGTATTTACGTGAAAGTGAAGAAGAAATAAAAAGAAAAGAAGAAAAGAATGAAAAACCTAACTATTTAAGACTATATAATTCTCTACAAGGATATAATACTGGCTGGTGTACAGCCTCATCAAAAGAAACAGCGAAAAGTCAAGTTTTAGATGGGGATTTTTATGTATATTATACCAAAAATGAAAATAGTGAATATGTAATACCAAGAATAGCTATTCGTATGGAAGGGCGTAATATTGGTGAAATAAAAGGAATAGCAAAAGATCAAAACTTAGAAACAAATATGGAAAAAGCATTAAGTATAAAATTAGAGGAATTTCCAGATAAAGATAAATATTTAAAAAAAGTAAGAGATATGGAAAGGCTTACCAAAATATACAATGAATACCAAACTAGAGAACTAACAAAAGAAGAATTACGTTTTTTATATGAAATAGATGGAAAAATATTAGGCTTTGGATATAATGAAGATCCAAGAATTAAAGAAATAATTACAGGAAGAAATATAAAACAAGACTTATCTAAAGCATTTAATTGTACAGAAGACCAAATCAGTTTAACAAAGGAACAAGCCTTATTAGGAAATGTTGTATATCATTATGGCAATTTAGACTTAGGTTCCCTAACTAGTCTAAAAAATGTAACATTCCCAGAGACAATAGGATACGATTTAATTTTGAGATCCCTAACTAGTTTAGAAGGAGTAATATTACCAAAAATAATAGGAAGCTTTATATTTATTGAGTTTAACGCTTGAACAGTTATTAGATACTAAACTACCTCAATTTAAAACAATTTATTTAGCTGATAATGTAAGATATACCTATGAAGAATGTAAAAACGAATTAACAAAGTTAAAACTTACAAATATAAAAAATGAAAAAGAAACATTATTAACTGAACAACAAAATTTAATGGAAACAAGAGAAGAACAAACAAAAGAAATGGAAGATAGTTTAAAAAAATAAGCTATCTCTTTTCTTTTATTTAAAAATTAGAAAATTCATGATAGAATATTGATGGAAGTGATTATATGCCTAAAGTATTAATAGAAAAATTAGATGATTTTGGAAGAGGAATAGCACATATTAACAATAAAGTTATCTTTGTAAAAAATGCTTTACCAGAAGAAGAAGTAGAAATAAAAATAATAAATGATAAAAATAGTTTTAGTGTATCTGAAGTAACTAATTATTTAAAATTAAGTAAGGATAGAATAAAAAGTAAATGTCCATACTTTGAAGTTTGTGGAGGCTGTAACTTACTTCATTTAAATTATGAAAATACTTTAACATTTAAACAAAATAAAATCAAAGAATTATTAAAGAAAAATAAGATAAATTATGATAAAGAAATAGAAATAATAAAAAATGACAATCCATTTTATTATCGGAACAAAATAAGTTTAAAAATAGAAAATGGCAAATTAGGCTATTATGAGGAAAATACGCATAAACTGATAGAAATCAAAGAATGCATTACGACTAAGCATTCTATTAATGAAGTAATTAAAAATTACAAATTATTAAATTTAGACAATGCTAAACTAACAATTAGATCTAATAATAATGATGAGATTTTATTAATTATTGAATCAAAGAAAAAAGAATATAATATTGAATTAGCTAAATTAAAAGAAAAGATAAAATTAGTGGGAATAATTTATAATGATAGAACAATATATGGTGAGAATTTCTTCTATGAAAGAATAAATAATAAATTATTTAAAGTGTCATACAATTCCTTCTTTCAAGTAAACGAAAACATTACTAGTAAATTATTTGATCTAATTAACATTAATACAGATAAAGATAGTACAGTACTAGATTTATATAGTGGAGTAGGAACATTAGGAATTGTTGCATCAACTAAAGTAAAAGAAGTCTATAGTATGGAAATTGTTAAAAATGCCGTTTTAAATGGAATAACAAATGCTAAATTAAATAAAAGAGATAATATTAAATTTATGCTTGGTGATGTATCAAAATTGATTAGCAAAGTAGATTTATCTTTTGACACACTAATCATTGATCCACCAAGAAAAGGCTTAGATAAAAAAACAAGAGAGTTTATCTTAAAAAAGATACCTAAAAAAATAATTTATGTATCTTGTGACCCAAATACTTTAATAAGAGATCTAAAAGAATTAGAAAGTAATTATGAAATAAGTGATTTTAAAATAATGGATATGTTTAGCAACACTTATCATGTTGAAAGTTTTGTTGTTTTGATAAAAAAATAGTAAAATTATAAAATTTCTATTTTCAAATACGATTAAAAATGTTATAATTTAATCGTGGAAGGAAAGGAAGGATATGAATTACGAGGATAAAATTTTAAAACTAATGAATAATGGATATACAACTACCAAAGAAGTAAGTGAATATAATATTCCAAGAATTTATTTAACTAAATTAATTAGAAAAAATAAAATAGAAAGAGCAAGTCGAGGAATATATGTAAAGAAAAATAATTTTATAGATGATTTTACTCTTTTACAAAGTAAAAGTAAGAATGCAATTTTTTCTAATACAACTGCATTATATTTACATGGCTTTTCTAATAATATTCCTTTAAAATATGATATTACTATTAATGTAGGATATAATGGTTCATTGCAAAAAAATAATAAAGTAAATTTATTTTATACCAAAAAAGAATTACTAAATTTAGGAATCACTTATCATAAATTAGATAATGGTAATAAGATTAAAGTTTATGATTTAGATAAAACAATTTGTGATATTATTAAAAATAAAAAAAGATTGGATCCAGAACTTTTTAATAAAGCAATAAGAGAATATTTTTACAGCAAACAAAAAAATACAATAAAATTATATGAATACGCAAAGAAAATGAATATTTATAATAAAGTAAGAGATACATTTGAGGTGTTAAAATGATTAAAAGTAGAAATAGTTTAAAAGCTAAAGCCTCAAATTTTTCAAAAATATCAAAAATACCAAACATGTACATAATTCAAGTTTTATGTTTGAAGCATTATTAAAAAGGTTATCTAAATCTACCTATAAAGACAATTTTATTATAAAAGGAGGCTTTTTATTATCTTCTATTTTTGGAATAAATTTAAGAAGCACAATGGATTTAGATGCAACAATTAGGGGTATTTCTTTAAACAAAGAAACTATTACAAAAATAATAAATGAAATAATTCAAATTAATATTCATGATAACGTAACATTTGAGCTTGAAAGAATAAAAGAGATAAGAATAGAAGAAAATTATCCTGAATATAATGTTAATTTAAAAGGAGAGTTTGATGGACTAAGAACGAACCTATTAATTGATATAACTACAGGAGATGTAATTACTTTTAAAGCAGTAGAATTTAATTATATTACTTTACTTGATAAAGAACAAATCAATATTTTAACTTATAATTATGAAACTATTATAGCTGAAAAATTTGAGTCAATTATAAGTAGAAATATAGATAATACTAGAATGAAAGACTTTTATGATTTATATATGTTTGTAAAATTAAAATGGAATGAAATAAACATAGAAACATTACAGCAAGCAATTAAAAATACGTCTAAAAATAGAAATACTTACGATCAAATAAAACAATCAAAAGAATATATAAAGTTAATTGAAATTGACAATGTATTAATTTCATTATGGGATAACTATCAAAAAAACTATGAATATGCAGAGGGAATACCTTATAGTGAAATAATAAAAGCTTTAAAAAAAGTAAATAGTTATATAAAAACAGATTAAAAAAGTAAATTAATAGGAGAAAATGATTATGAAAGAAATGTTAAAAAAGATTATATTTACTCTATTATTGTTAATTCCAATATCTGTTTACGCGGAATCAGGAATTGAAAAGTTTTATATTAATGCTACAGTTGAAGAAAATGGGGATTTAACAGTTGAAGAATACTTCTATTTAAATGGTGAATTTAATGGAATGGAACGAGAAATTCTTTACAGCAATGATGGTTTATATGATTTTCATCCTGAACTAGACTATTATGGTGGGAGTAAACTTCATAATGGAAGCGGGATAGAACTAATAGAAATCAGAGCTTTACCAATCGATGATAACTTTGATTTTGAAAATATTAATGGTACACTTTTTGAAGAAGTAAGTAGTGCTGACAAAGGAGATTATGGTGTTTATACAGTTGACTCGTCTAGTAATGGAGAATCTTATCAAATTTATTTACCAGATAGTAAAAATGAAGCGTTTTATATTAAATACACATTAAAAAACATGGCCATTGTTCATAATGATGTAGCAGAACTTTACTGGAATGCCATAGGAGATTCTCTTCGTGAATCGATTGGAACTTTAAGAATAACCGTAACTTTTCCAGAAAATGAAAATGAATTTCGGGTATGGGCGCATGGTCCCTTAAATGGTGTAATAAACAAAGTTTCAAGTCAAGTATTAGAGGCTGAAGTAACCAATGTTTACAGCTATGAACCAGTGGATATAAGGGCAGTTTTTGATAAAGGTGTTGTATCAAATTCTACCAAAACGACAAATGTTGATGCCTTAGAAAAAATATTAAATTATGAAAATGATTTAGCGAATCAAGCCAATTATGAGCGGGAACAAACAGAATACCAAAACCAGGAGCAAGCTTATGAAGAACTAGATTATTGTAACCGTTATCCAACTAGATCATGCTATGAAAATGCTTCCTATTATGTTTCTTTAGTAAAAAATGAAACTGTACTTAGGGATCTAGAAAGTAAATTAGAAGAATTACATATTCTTGTTGTGGAAAAAGAAGAAAAAACAGCAAGAGAAGATGTTGATATAGCTTTAGAATATCGAGATTATTATTGGTATGATATAGCCATGGAGTCAGTAACCATTTTAGAAAATGAAGAATTAAAGAGTGAACTATTAGAGAAACTAGTTCCTCTAAAACAAGAAATTATTGATAAAGAAGAAACCTATAATAAAACAGCATCAATTATTGCCAGTGTTGTAATCGTATGTTTAGTAGGAACAGGTATTTACACTTATTTTAAATGTGATAAAGAATATATTGTTGATTTTGACCACAAATATATGCGAGATTTCCCAACTAATTTTAATCCATCTACAGTAGAATATTTGATGAAAAAGAAAATAACCGAAGAATCGATTTCGGCTGAAATTTTAAACTTAATCTATGAGAAAAAAATAAAAGCTACCGAAGACAAAGAAAAGAAAGACATTCTTTTAGAAAAAAATGGATTAGAACTTGATCATACAAATGAATTAGAAAAAGCATTAATGACTTTAATTTTTAGAGGAAAAGAAAAAATTTGGCTAAAAGATTTAAAAAAGATTGCTAAAACAACAACTAGTTTCTATAAAGACTGGAAGAAAGCACACAAGATCATGTTAAATATTGCTTTAAGTGAAAAATTATATGAAGAAGATAAAACAAAAGTTGAAAGTTCTACAGAGAAAAAAGAAGCATGGAAAGGCTTTGTTATATTAATTATTCTTTTAGTGACAGCCAGTTTAGGATTCTTTGTTTTTATGCTTGCTCTTATAATCCTTATTATTTGGAATAGAAAGACAATTTCTTACAAATTAAAAGAAGTTAAAAGTGAATTTTATCGTACCAAAAAATATGCTAGAATATTTGCCATATTAGCTATTATTTATTCTATAATAGGAATAATTCATTTATTTGTTTATAACCATTTTATTCAAAATGTTTTAAATTTTTATTTAGTTGTTATTTTCATCGCTCTGATTCTAATAATTTATACTGCTATTGCTAAAAAAAGAACGGAAAAAGGAGCATTAGAATATAAAAAGTGGAAAGCATTTAAAGAATTTCTAAATGATTTTGGTACAATGGACGAAAAATCTCTGCCAGAAATTATTTTATGGGAAAAATATTTAGTTTATGCAGTTGTTTTAGGATGTGCAGATAAACTTTCTAAAACAATGAAAATAAAATTAGAAAATATGAATATCGATTACACCTTTAGTTTTGATCCGATAACATTTACTAATTTACGAATCATTTCCCATGCTGTATCCTCATCTATTAGCAGTGCCAGAACACATAATAGTTCTTCTGGAGGCTCTAATTGGTCTAGTGGGTCTGGAGGGGGAGGAGGATTCTCTTCTGGAGGAGGCTTTGGAGGAGGTGGAGGCGGCGGCGGCCGTTTCTGATGATCTATACAAGCACCTATTCATCACCACTAGGAGATATCTTGCTAGCAAGTAAAAATAATGAACTAGTAGGTTTATGGTTTAAAGATCAAAAATATTTTTTAGGACCAATAAAAGAAAAAACAAAGGAAAAAAATAATGAAGAAATATTTTTAAAAACTAAGAATTGGTTAGACCGATATTTTAAAGGAGAACAACCAAATATAAAGGAATTATCCCTAAATCCTATTGGATCAGATTTCAGAAAAGAGGTATGGAAAATCCTTTGTGACATTCCTTATGGAAAAACTATAACTTACAAAGAAATAGCAGATAAAATAGCCAAAGAAAAAGGAATAAAAAGTATGTCAGCACAAGCAGTTGGAGGAGCTGTTGGTCATAACCCTATATCCATTATTATTCCTTGTCATAGAGTAGTAGGAACAAATGGTAATTTAACAGGATATGCAGGAGGATTAGATAAAAAAGAATATTTATTAAAACTAGAACAAGTAAATATAATGGAACAAATGGTAATTTGTTAGGATATTTTTTAAAAGGCGTTGCTATAGAGGAAGAAAAAGAAACAATAGATGTAGAACAAAAAGAAATTTTTGACTTTATTTTAAAAACTATTTTTGAAATAGAAAATAAACAAGAAATAAAGAATATGATAAACTTGGAAAAAAATATGGAGCTAAAGAACTAGATTCTATCTATAATGGTGGATGCACTAATAATCCTGATATCTGTTTTGTCTTTATAAATCCCACTGGCAGAAATATTGCTGCTTCTAAAACATGGAAAGGGCTTAAATCTCCGTGGATTGGGACCAAAAATATTTGGGATTTATTTATGAATATAGATCTTTTAGATAAAGAATTATATAAAAAAATAAAGTCAAAAAAAGGAAATGAATGGACAGAAGATTTTGCTGAAGAGGTATATGACGATGTAATAAAACATAAATATTTCATAACAAATCTGGGAAAATGCACCCAAATAGATGCTAGAGCTCTTCCTGATTCCATTTATGAAAAATACCTACATCTTTTAGAAAAAGAAATAGATATTGTTAAACCTAAAGTAATTATTCTTTTTGGCAATCAAGTAAGTTCAATTGTTTTGAATAAAAAAATATCAGTATCACAAGTAAGAAAAAAGTTGTTTTTAAAAGATATTAAGGGAACAAAATATAAATTTTATTCTGTATATTATCCTATAGGTAACGGAAGATTTAATATAGATAAATCAATTGAAGATATAAAATGGATAATAGATCATGAATTAAAAGTGGAAAACAAAGATTCTCATTTTAAACCATAAATCTTATTTGTAAAATCGTAGAATAATGCAACTTTTGGTGGATAATAAGTAAAAATAATATTGATCAAGAAAAAAATAACAAAAAGAATAATACCCAATTCTTCTAATCTAGAATTATACTCTTTATTAAGTAGTTTATAAGATACAATCTGACTAACAATAATAGCAATTAAAAATATAGCAAAAGTAACAATCATATTATCATTAGTCTTTAAAATATATAAATAAACTGGAGTAAAAATAAGCATAACAAGAATCATACAAACCAGGGAAGAAATAGCCTCAGCAAAAATGACGTTCTTCCTTTTTTTATAATATATTTTTTCTATTATGGCGAGTATCAAGAAAGATCCAACAATGATTTTATTATGTTCCCAAATACTTTCATTAACAGGAAAAAATAAACTAGTAAAAAAAGAAGGAATCCAGTCATAGATAAAGTGAAATAAAGCACTTAAAAGAAAGATAAAAATAACACTGATTACTTTCCATTTTTTCAAAGTCATAATATCACCATTATTATCATAGGATGAAAAAATAAAAATATGCAAAAAGTACAAAATTTGCTATAATGATTATAGGGAGTGTTTAAATGGATAAAGAAGAAATAACAAAGGCATTAAGTTTTTATCAAATTAAAGATAAAGATTATTATAACAAATGTATGGAATGTATAGAAAATTTAGAACAAAACAAAAACTTAAAAGATAAAGTAATGGAAATTAGAAAGAAAATGCTAGAAGATGATCTTTATTTAAAAAGTTTATGGAATTATCAAGAATTAGAAGAAATAGTAAAAGAAAACACATTACCTTTTCTAACCAATATTATTTTATTGAGTACTTTTCCAGTCTTAAAAAGTAATCCCAGGAATTTATCAAACAAGTATTTGAAAATAGCGAAGAAAAGAATTAGGGAATCTTTATTAAACGACATAGTAAAAAGAGGTTATGATAGTATTAGAATCTCGCAGATGTTATGGGGGATTTACTTTGTAAAAGAGCGAATTTTCGAAATAGGAAGATTACAATATGAACTCTGTTTTATAAATCCTTTAACTAACAAAGAAGAAAAAGGAATTAAGATTCATATTCCAAGAGGTGAATCTTTAAAGGATGAAGAAGTAATTGAGTCATTAAAAAAAGCTCCTAAAGAAATTAAAAAATATTTTAAATTAGATAATCCCAATTATTATTGCTCTTCTTGGTTACTTAGTAAAGAAATATTGAGCATGTTAAAAAATAATGCTAATATTGTCAGATTTTCTAAGCATTTTGTTATCACTGAAGGTGAAGAATGTACAGAAGATATTTTAAACTTTATATTTGAATTAACAGAATGTAGGGATTATAAGGAATTACCCGAAGATACAAGCTTAGAAAAGAAAGCGAAAGAGCATTTATTAAAAGGAGAGACTTTTCATTTGGGAATAGGCTTACTTAAAAAGTAAGTTTTTTTCATATTTAGTAATTTTCTACTTGACAAATGCATATAAACTGTATATAGTGTATATATACAGAAGAGGTGATTATTTGCAAATCGTAATTAGTAATTCAATTGATACGCCAATTTATGAACAAATTGTAAGCAGTATCAAAGAAAGCATTTTAAAAGGAGAATTAATGGGAGGAGAATGTCTTCCTTCGATTCGCTCATTAGCAAAAGACCTTCGTATTAGCAACATTACTACCAAAAGAGCTTATGAAGAATTAGAACGTGATGGCTTTATTGAAGCCATACCAGGAAAGGGTTATTTTGTGAAGAAAAAAAGTGAAGAGTTCTTAAAAGAAGAAGTATATACCAAAATAGAAGAAAAGTTAAACGAAGCGCTCATTTTAGCAAACACATATAATATTGAGTTTAAGGAAATAAAAGAAATGTTAGATACACTTTTAAAGGAGGAATAAAAATGAATAATAGTATAAGTGTAAAAAATTTAACCAAAAAATATAGTCATTTCACTTTAGATAATTTAAGTTTAGAAGTCCCAAGTGGTTCTGTAATAGGTCTAGTAGGAGCGAATGGTGCTGGAAAAACAACGTTAATTAAATTACTATTAGGAATTATAAAGAAAGATAAAGGAAACATTTATATTATAGATAAAGAAGATATAGGAATTATTTTAGATGATGCTTTTCTTCCAGAATTATTAAAAATAGATGATATAAACAAAATAATGAAAAATATTTATCAAAATTGGGATGAAACATTATTTTATCAATATTTACAAAGATTTAATTTAACCAATAATTTGCTAATTAAATCTTTATCCAAAGGAATGAAAAAGAAACTAGAAATTGCAGTATCTCTTGCTCACAAACCAAAATTATTAATATTAGATGAACCCACCAGTGGTCTAGATCCTATTGTAAGAGGAGAAGTATTAGATATATTTAGAGAGTTTATGGAAAGTGATGATCATAGTATTTTAATTTCCTCTCATATCACTAGCGATTTAGAGAGTATCGCGGATTATATAGCTTTACTAGATCAAGGGAAATTAATATTTAAAGAGTCAATTACCAATATTATGGATAACTATGGAATTATTCATTGTACTAAAGAGATGTTTGAAAAATTAAAAGATAATGCAGTAAGTTATCGAAAAAATAAATATGATTATGAAATATTAATCAAGAACAAAAAAGAAATCAAGAAAAAATACAAAGAGATAAATATTGATAAAGCGAGTATTGATGAAATGATGTATTTATTAGTTAGAGGTGAAAAATAATGAAGGGATTAATTTTAAAAGATTTATTAATATTAAAAAATCAGATGCGTAATGTATTAATTGTAATAATAGGTTTTGTTATTTTATCTATAATAATGAAAAATTATTTTTATATAGCTTTTGTTATTCCTTTTTATATTGTTATGTTAATGATATCAACATTTAGCTATGACGATTTAAATAATTCTAATACTTATATTGTTGCTTTACCTTTTAGTAGAAAAGAAATAGTAAAAGCAAGATATTTATTATGCTTAATGAGTATAATCACTTCATTTCTAATCGGTTTATTAATATCTTTAATTATTCCACTATTAAATGAAGAAATGGAATTTGCTAGTACCTTTGCTTCCACGTCAGCATCAATTATGGGAGTAATACTAGTCATCTCTTTACTAATTCCATTCTTCTATAAATTTGGTGTTCAAAAAGGAAGGGTAATGTTATTTATAGCAATTATGAGTATATCTTTATTAATAGGAATAATTATTTCTTTATTTGAAAATTCAAAATTAAATATTGCTTTATTTTTCAACCAATTAGAACAAATAAACTTTATTATTCTAATTTTAATTGCTATTGCTATAATCCTATTTATTCTCTATATATCCTATTTAATTTCCTATAAAATCTATAAAAATAAAGAATTTTAGTCTAACTTATGTCAAGTGCACTCTAACACTTGATTTTTTTATAGCAAAATATAGTATAATATTCCCGAGGTAGATTATGAGAAGTAAAAGAAATAAAAAATTAAAATTAACAAATCAAGCAAAAATAATTTTTAGTATAATAATTATTGGTATTGTTTTATTTTCTATGAGTTTCCGCTCTTTAAATATAGAAGGGGAAGAAATTCATGAAATAAAAGAAGAAGAAAATTATACTTTGAAAATTGATTATCCAGTACTTGCTAATGCAACTATTGAAGAAGAAGTAAAAGAGTTTATTACCACTAAAAAGGAGGAATTCTTAAAAACAGCTGAAAGTCTAGGTGAGATAACTGAAACTAAATTAGATTTATCAATTACTTACACATTAAATTCTTTATTTGACTATCAGGCCCTACATGTAAATGTATATACATATACAGGTGGAGCTCATTATATAAAAGAAGAAAAATCCTATTATTTTCATCCTGAAACTGGAGAAAAAATAGATATTACTAACTTTTTAAATGAAAATAAGTTAGAAGAATTATCAAATCTTGCTTATTATTACACCCTAAAATATTATCAAGATAACAACAGGGAATATGATGAAGATTGGATAAAAGAAGGAACTAGTGCTAAAAAAGAAAATTTTACTAATTTTAACTTTAAAGAAAATGGTCTAGAGTTATTTTTTGTTCTTTATCAAGTTGGTCCTCATTCAGATGGTGAAATCAAAATAGAAATACCTGAGGAAAAATTAGAGGGAATAGTAAAAGAAGAATATTTATCTATTGAAAAAGAACCTATTCAAGTAACTAATCCCTCAAAAAGAGACTTAAGTAAATTTGAAGGAAAGAAACTTTTAGCATTTACATTTGATGATGGACCAAGTGATGCTCCAACCAATAAATTATTAGATAATTTAGATAAATATGATGCTAGAGTTACTTTCTTTGTATTAGGAAGCAGGGTAAATACTTATCAAAACTCATTGAAAAGAGCTTATGAAATGGGGAATCTTATTGGAAGTCATACCTATAGTCACTTAAATTTATTTAAATTAGGAGATTACGATATCATGAAAGAGATAAATAATACTAATGATGCAATTGAGAGTATAATTGGCATTCGCCCTGATAAACTTCGAGCTCCCTATGGAAATACTAATGAGCATATAAGAGAAATAAGTAATATGTATTCTATATTATGGGATATTGATACTGAAGACTGGAAATATAAAGATGCAGAAAAAATCAAAGATAATATTGTTTCTCATGCTCACGATGGTGCGATAATATTACTTCATGATATTTATATGACATCTGTTGAAGGAGCGCTACTTGCTATGGAAGAGTTAAAAGATGAGTATGCATTTGTAACCATTGATGAAATGATTGAACTAAAAGGAGTAACGTTAGATAAAAATAAATCCTACTTTAATTTTTAAAAATTTAAAATTGCTAATTGACTAATTTTAAATAGCACTTTATAATGATAATAAAGGAGGATAAGAATGAAAGGGAATGAGGAAACAAAAACAACAAAGAAAAAAAATTCAGCAATAGAGATATGGCGTTTCTTCTTTGCAATTGCTATCGTAGGATACCACATTGGCGTAATATTTCCAATGGCATATATCCCCGATTTAATGACAGCATCTAATTGGATGGCAGGAGCAGGAGAAGTGCTATTTGTCTTTACTTTAACATCAGGATATTTCATGATGAGTCACTTCAAGAGAAAACAAGAAGATAAAGAATATGCTAAAAGGAGTGCAGGATCTAGAGCATGGGAATACTTTTGGGGGAGAGTAAAAGGTTTATTACCAGTATTAATTCTAGGAATAGTACTAGGAATTGCCGCTTATGCATTTTATTACAGTGCATCATTTACTGATATTTTAGACAATGTCCTTAATGGACTATGGGAATTCTTGGGATTTTATTCGCTTGGATTCACCGCTGCTTTTGGTCAATCTAATGGAGCTTTATGGTTTATATCTGCTTTAATCATTTGTTCATTTATACTTTACTTTTTACTTTGCTATAAAGAAGATTTAACCACTGGTTTATTAGTACCATTTATTTTCTTCTTCTTTGAAGGATGGTGGTGTAAAACTGGAATTAGAGCATCACAAGCAGCATTCTCAACAATTGGTGGTAATTTCTACCCATCTGCTAGTAGTGTAAGTGGTTCATCTTCAACAGCAGGTATGCTTGGCTTTAATAATGGCCTACTATTTGTATTAGTTGGTTTATGTGGAGGTATATTACTTTATTTTGCCGTACGTAAATTAAGAGAAAAGAAATTCTCAAGTTTTCAAAAAGTATTATTGTCAATTTTCTATTTAGTTTGTGCTGTACTTTTAGTCGTATACACAATAAATCCAACAATTATGGGTGATATATCTTTAGACCGTATGACAGTACATTTATTATGTATCATTGTAGTAGGATTAACATTATTAGAGAAAGACTTTATTAGTGAATGGCTGAATAACAAGACAACATCTAAATTATTTAATTATTTAGGAAGTTTAAGTCTTTATATTTATATGCTTCATATTCCAATAGTTTATTTACTAGTTAAACTATTTAATCAAGCAAGTTATAGCTGGGCATCAATATTCTGGCCTGTAACAATTATATCGATTGCTCTAAGTATTTTAACTAAGTTCTTAATGGATGAACTAGTATTTAAAAGATAGGAAACTATCTTTTTTAATTAGGAGGTCAAAATGAAAATAATAAAAGCTGAAGAAGTTGCTAGTTTAATTAAAAATGGAGACACTATTGCAGTTACAGGTTGTGGAGGAAGCTGTTCCCCAGAAGCACTTTTAAAAAGTATTATGGATAGTTATAAAGTAATAAAAACTCCCAATAATTTAACCGTTACTACAGGAATATCCCCAGGAAATTTAACAGAAAATATGGTAGGAATGAATATGCTTAGTCTTGATGGACTAGTAAAAAAAGCCATTTGTGCCCATTTGGGCATGGGAAAAGTTTTTGGAGAAGCAGTCGGAAATAATAAATTTCCTGCTTTCGGAATTCCTTTAGGAGTAATTAATCATCTATATCGTGCTATTGCTGGAAAAGAGCCAGGCGTTTTAACCAAAATAGGAATAGACACTTTTGCAGATCCAAGAATTGAAGGTTGTAGTCTTAATGAACTTGCCAAAAGGGAAGAACCAATTGTCGAACTAATCAAAATAGATAGAAAAGATTATTTGTTTTATAAGAGTTTTCCTATCAATGTAGCTTTAATTAAAGCCACTTATGCTGATGTGGATGGGAATATTAGCTTTGAACATGAAGCAGTAATTTCGGAACAATTTTCCATGGCCGCAGCAGCTCATAATTGTGGAGGAATTGTTATTGTTCAAGTAGAAGACATAAAACCAAAGGGAAGCTTAAAAGCAAAAGATTGTCTAATTCATAATAAACTAGTTGATTATGTTGTCATAGCTAAACCAGATGAATCGCTAGGAGATTATAACTTACCGATATATCGCCCTGAACTTACAGGAGAATCTAAAATAGAAATAAACATAGAACCTTACCCATTAAATATTCGTAAAGTATGTGCAAGAAGAAGTGCTATGGAAATAAAGAGGGGAGACATGATTAATTTAGGAGTAGGAATGCCTGATTTAATTGCTAAAATAGCTAGTGAGGAAGAATTTCTAAATGATATATGTTTATCAATAGAATGTGGTCCAACAGGAGGCTTGCCAATTGGGGGAATAGCCTTTGGGGCAAGTATAAATCCAGAAACAATTATATCTACTATAGACAACTTTGATTTATATGATGGAGGATTTTTAGATTTAGCTATACTAGGTCTAGCCGAAGTAGATAAAAACGGAAATGTTAATGTATCAAAATTCGGTTCCAGAGTAACAGGCCCAGGCGGATTTATTAATATTACACAAAGTACGAAAAAAATCGTATTTATGGGTACATTTACAGCAGTCAATCTAAAAGAAGAAATAATAGAAGATAAATTAGAAATTTTAAAAGAAGGAGAAAAGAAGAAATTTGTTAATCAATTAGAACAAATTACTTTTAGTGCTAAAAATGCTTTAGAAAATAATATTGATGTTTTATATGTAACAGAAAGAGCAGTCTTTAAATTAAGAAGAGGGGGATTGGAACTTATTGAAATAGCTCCTGGTATAGATTTAAAAAAGGATATTTTAGATCTTATGGAATTTAAACCAATTATTTCTCAAAATATTAAACGTATGGATCCAAGAATATTTAAAGAAGAAAAAATGAATTTAAAAGAAGAAATATAAAAACACATCAACTCCGATGTGTTATTTTTCCATAGTTCTAGCTTCTCTAGCACTGATTCTAACTTTTGTTCCATTAATAGTCTTTTTTTGAATATTAGGTTTTTGTTTCATTTTAGTTGCATTAAGTGCATGACTTCTTTTATTCCCTGTTAAAGGTTTCTTTGTTGTAACTTTCTTAGCCATTTTGCCACCTCCATAAATTCATTACTTATAAAACTTTACCATATAATATGTTAAAAGTCAATTTATTATCGTAAATTTCGGTATATTTATGCTTGTAAAACATACATTTTTTTAGGAGATGATTTTTTTGAATTGTAAAATACCATTTACAAAAGATATTGATTTTGAAAAAAAAGTTAGTGAAATTACTTCTATTAGTCTAGAACATGAAACTAAAGTAGAAGATGGAGTGTTAAAAGGAAACTTTATTGTATCAGGAGATTTCAAAAGTCACGAAGTAAGTGTTAACAAAGAAGCATTTTCTTATATTTTACCTTTTGAAATTGATTTAGCTGAAGATGTAGATGAAAACACAATTGAATTTATGATTGAAGACTTTACCTATGAGATCATAGAAAGCTGCATTCTTAGAGTAAACATCGATTTCAATGTAATTGCTAGTCTAAAAGAAAGGGAAGAAGAGCCAGAAGAAGAACCATTGTTCCAAGATGCTGAAAATGCCTTTTTAGAAAAAGAAGAAGCTATTGATGAAAGAAAAGAAGAAGATATATCAGAAACAGAAAAAGTAGAAGAAGAAAGAGAGAGTGAAGATACAATAATAAGTAATATTAAAGGGGAAGATAATGAATATGCTACTTATCATATTCACATGGTTAGTGATGGTGAAAGTGTAGAAACAATATGCACAATGTATAATTCCAATTTAAATATTTTACAAGATTACAATGATTTATCAAATATTAGTACAGGAGACAAGTTAATTATTCCTGAATCCAATGAATAATGCTTTAGAAACTTTAAAAAGAGAATTTAGACCCTATCGATTAACCAAAAAGAAAAATGTAACTATCATTGACTCAACAAGTGGAACTTTTGTGGTAAAAGAAAAAAAAGATAACAAAGTAGCTCAAGCCTATGAATACCTAATTAGTAGAAACTTTGATTATTTTCCAAAACTTGCTTTAGAAGATAGAGAAGAGGTAAATGTATTTGAATATGTAGAAGATGTACCTATCCCTAAAGAACAAAAAGCAATAGATATGATAGACCTTGTTTCTCTTCTTCATAGCAAGACTACTTATTTTAAAGAAGTAACAGAAGATAAATATAAAGAAATATATGAAAATTTAAAAGATAACATAATCTATACAGAAAACTATTATAATTTCTTATATGAAAAGTTAATTGAGGAAATATATCCTTCACCTAGCCATTATTTATTAATACGTAACATATACAAAATTTTTGCTGCTCTAGATTTTTGCACAAAAGAATTAGATGAATGGTTTGATCAAGTGCGTGCTGATTTAAAAACCAGAGTAGCATTTATTCATAATAACTTAGAAACAGATCACTTTATAAAAAATACAAGAGAATATTTAATTAGTTGGGAAAACTCAAAGATAGATTCACCCGTTCTTGATTTAATTGTTTTTTATCAAAAAGAATATATGAACTTAAACTTTGAACCAATCTTAGAACGCTATTTGAGAAACTATCCCTTAAGTCCAAGCGAAAAACAACTTTTTTTTATTGTAATAAGTATTCCTCCTATTGTTACTTTAGAAGGAAGTGAACTCAATATAACTAAAGAAATTAGAAAAAAACTAGACTACATGTTTAAAACAGAAAACCTAATAAAAAGCATGATGCCCCCTAACAACGGGGATAGATAATTCGAAATAAAAGCCAAAACAAAATAAATACTTCAATAAGCAAAATAAAAATATTAAAACGAAAAGGCAAAATAAGAGTAATAATAATTTGATAAAATATCAATATACAAAGGCAAAAAATAGCAAGTATTGTAAAGAAGCTATTTCCACGACGATTTGGACACATAAATTAATCACCTACCATATTTTATGAATAGAATAAAAAAGGGTTAAATTGCAATTGGCAAAAATTGTCGAACACTTTTTCTTGATTATTACTGAGAGTAAATATATAATAGTAGTGTACAGATTAATTTCTGTGCATATTAAGCACTTGACCATATTTCCAAACTCTCTTTTGGCTTATATGCCCTCGAACGGTCAAGTGCTTTTTTGGTGGAAAAATGAATATAAAAGAGTTATATAATGTAATAAGCAAAAATGTTTGCTTTTATCGGATGAATAATTTTAAATATGGGTATTTAACCTAAGAAAAACTAGCAAGATTAAGTGGTATCAATTTAAATTTAATTAGAAATATTGAAGAAGGAAGAAAGGGATTAGTAATTAGTTTAACGGTAATTAATGATATAGCTAACACTCTAGATATCCCTATCTATAAATTTTTTATGGAAAGAGTAAACAAAATGTAAAGCACTTGACATAATTTGATAATTGTTTTTTACAAATTTAATTGATATAATAGATTAGGTGAATAATATGAGGGAAGAGTATTTTGTGAACATGGCTTTTGAAGAATCAATAAAAAAATATTTAGCAAGTAAAAGTGACACAGAAAGCTTAGCTTACAACACTTCCTATGTTGTAGTCATTCGCCTTCTTGCTTTAATTTATGGCAAGTTAGATATAATCAATCCCTATTATTTAAAAAACAGTATTGCTTTTATGAATAATTTAAGTAAATTTGGTTTAAATAAAGGAGAAATTGCTTTATTTAAAGATGACTTTTTAAGGTTTTATGAATTCGAATGTGAAAATGAAAAAAGAAAATTTAAACAAAAAAATCCGTATTTTATAAGTATTCAAAAATATTTAGTTGACATGTTCGTAGCTAAAAAGAAAACAGAAAATGTATCTTTATCAGAAGAAGAAACATTCTTAGAATTAATTTATTCATCTCATACTAAAAATTATTATCGAATATCCTATAATTATTTTATGAGTGATGATCCAAATTTCATTGAAAAATATTACTATTCTAAATTAAATGAGATGGATGTAACCAAAGAATTAACGCTAGATAAAACTATTACAGGAGATTTAAATTTAGAAGCATTAAATCTATTAGGAATTAACTTATCAAATTTAAAAAATATGAGTAATGCTGAAATTAAAGAATCGCAAAACAAAGCATATGAATATTTTGAAGTAGATGCAGAAAGTCCAAATAGGGAAGAAGATTTAAATAAAGCAGTAGATTATTACAAATTATATGGTAAAAAGATTACTACTGGTAATGGTTATGTCGATATATTGCTACTGATGAGTGTAATTGTAACTTCATTAAGTGTAATATCTATTATTATTTTTAGTATAATTTAGGAGGGTTTATGGAAGTAATAACAGTAAATAATCGAAAATATCAAGTATTAAACAATTATAAAGACGCAATTAATATAGAAGAATTAGAACAAAAAATCACTGAATACTTTGATGATTTTGATTATATAGTAGGGGATATTGCTTATGGAAAATTAAGATTAAAAGGATTTAACAGCAAAACCAACAAAAATTTTAAAGAATTAAATGATGTAGACAAAGTAGAAGAATATATTAAAAAGAATTGTGCTTATGGCTGCAGATGGTTTATGATTAGTGAAATAAAGAATTGAAGAATAAAAAATATTTTGATATAATACTTTAAGAATAGAGAGGGATTAAAATGGCAAAAATAAATATTACAAAACCAACAGGAAACATAGAGAGTTTAAATTTAATTAGTGTATTTAAAGCAGAGAATAATACTTATGCGGTATTAGATGGAGAAAAGACAGGATCAATGGGATTACCCATTATCTATGTAAGTAAATACACAACAAAACTAGAGAAAATTACTGATGCAAATGAATGGCAAAGTGTTAAAAATTATTTAAAAGGAATTATTAGTGGAACTAATTTTGAATATGTAAAAATTAGTGATCAAGTAAATGCTGATGAAGCATATTATACACCACTTACTTTACCTCAAAGCTCATTTGACGCCATAAAAGCACGTTATGTAGTAGAAGATGCTCCAAGTCAAAGTGTCGCTTCTCCAGCTTTAACACCAGCTTCACCTGTTGTTACTCCTGAAGTTAGTCCAGCATCTAGCTCATCTCCTGTTATGCCAAGTGTAAACACAGTTAGCAATACAAGTGTAAATGTAAGTCCCATAACACCTAATGTAGCAACTACTCCAACTGAAAATGAATCAGTAATGAATTTAATTAATGAAGCA
This sequence comes from uncultured Bacilli bacterium, assembly GCA_944358135.1. GTDB lineage: Bacteria > Bacillota_I > Bacilli_A > RF39 > UBA660 > Caccenecus. The sequence goes on along the minus strand of CALVQN010000010.1, from coordinate 2,672 downwards.
ACAAACATGAATAGTGCATCGCCACAAACTGCGGCACCAGTAGAACAAGTTATAAATAAAGTAGTGGAACCTCCTAAAACGGAGCAAGCATCAACTCCCAAGATAAATATAGTACCAGAGATTAATCAAGCAGTATCTAGTGTAAGTGTACAAACCCCTAATACTACACCTGCTGTTAATGAAACAGCAAATATGCCTACAATTAATTTTGAAAGTGATAAAGAAACCTTCTTAAAAGCCTGTGAAAATATGTTTGATGCTCTAATTTCTAAATATCAAAAAGAATTAAATGCTCTTGAAGAAAGAGAAAAAGCTTTAGCTAAAAAAGAAGCAGAAATAAATGCTAAAATGCATGATGCAAGTGAACATTTAGCAAATGCTGAGGCTAGAGAGCAAGTGGCAAATATAGCTCATGATAATGCTAAAAGGGTAATGGATTTAAACAATTTTATGCCAGTCAATCCAAACCAAAATACAACTAACTGATGTATTAAACCATCAGTTTTTTCATACATTTAAATAAGTGATGAAATATGAAAGATATGATTAATTATTACTATAATTTTAATATAGAAAGTGTAGAAGATTGGGATACAATCTACACTTTTGAGTGGCAAAAAGAAAATTTTTATTTTGTTCTCTTAAAAAGAAGTGAAAGAGAACTAATGGATTTAATAGAAGTAAGTAAAGAACTCAAAATAAGAGGAATTGAATGTCATGATTTAATTTTAAATAAATTTGGTAAATTAATTACAAATATATATGAAGCAAACTATATTTTAATAAAACCAATTGGAGACATCTATGAAGAATATGACTTACCAAAAATGCTTAAGATGAATAATACTCTGATATTAAATCCAAATAAAAGTAATCTATATCGTAATTCATGGGCCAAATTATGGAGTGATAAAATAGATTATTTTGAATATCAAGTTCATGAATTAGGAAAAGGAAAAGAAATTATCTTAGATAGTTTCAGTTATTATGTTGGTCTAGGTGAAAATGCTATAAGTTATCTCAACAACACAAATAGAAAGTATAAAAAAACAGGATTAGATCGCGTATGTTTGTCCCATAGAAGAATTAAATATCCTAATTATAAATTAAACTATTTAAATCCTTTAAGTTTTATTTTTGACTTAGAAGTTAGAGATATAGCAGAATATATCAAAAGTGCCTTTTTTGAAGGAGAAAACGCTTTAAGTTATCTAAAAGAATCACTAGCAATTACTAGATTTTCAATTTATAGTTTAGAACTATTATATGCAAGACTTCTTTATCCTTCTTATTACTTTGATATTTATGAAAAAATTATGAATGAAGAGGAAGAAGAAGAAAAATTAATTTCAATTATAGAAGCATCTGATGATTATGAAGAATTCTTAAAAAGTGCCTATATCGAAATCAATAAATATGCACCTATCGAAGGTATATCTTGGATTTTAGATAAAAAATAAAGTTATAAATCAACATTTATAACTCCTTCAATCTCGGGAATTTTATCCTTAAGCAAAGCTTCTATTCCATAACTAATTGTTCCATCTTGAAACATACAATTTTTACATGCTCCCGTAAGTTTTATATACACATAATTATCTTCTAAACGAATAAATTCTATATCTCCACCATCCTGCATTAAAAATGGTCTTAACTCTTCAATAATTTGTTTTACTTGTTCTTCCATAACACATCTCCTTAATTTATTATATAAGAAAATGTTTTGTAAGTAAAGAAAAACATGTTATAATACTTATTAGGTGGTACAGACATGTATAAAGTAGGAGACACAATAAGATGTGTAGTTACTGGATTTAAAGAATATGGTATCTTTGTTGCAGCCAGTGATGATTATAATGGTTTAATTCATATCTCGGAAATATCTAATAGCTTTGTTCACAATGTAAGTGATTACGCTGAAGTAGGGGAAGTGATTTACGCTAAAATAATAGAAGTTGATAATAAAATAAAGCATTTAAAATTATCAATTAAAAATATCAACTATAAAGTTGATGGAAAAGAAATGGAAGAAAGTAACAAAAATGGTTTTTTACCATTAAAAGAACATTTAAATATATGGATTAATGAAAAGTTAAGGGAAATAAATAATGATAAATAACTTATTTTTATGATGAGGGACTTCGCTATTGTCCCAGAATTGTCCCAGAAAGAGGGTAGTGGTATTTTTGTCCCAGCTTTAAGTCATGAAAAAACCTAGGTAATTCCTAGGTTTTTAACTAACATTTTATGGTGGCTCCAGCGGGAATTGAACCAGCGACACAAGGATTTTCAGTCCTCTGCTCTACCGACTGAGCTATGAAGCCAAAAAAATGGCGGTTCGTACGGGATTCGAACCCGTGATCTTCTGCGTGACAGGCAGACGTCATAGGCCTCTAGACTAACGAACCACATGGTTGCGGGAGAAGGATTTGAACCAACGACCTTCGGGTTATGAGCCCGACGAGCTACCAGACTGCTCCATCCCGCGATATAAAATTAAGTGGCGGAGGAAAAGGGATTCGAACCCCTGCGCCGATTGCTCGACCTCCCGGTTTTCAAGACCGGTCCCTTCAACCAGACTTGGGTATTCCTCCATGTTTTTTTCGGTTAACAAAGCAATTATAACAAAGATATTTTAGCCTGTCAACCATATTTATTCATTTTTTTAACTT
>CALVQN010000009.1 GCA_944358135.1 uncultured Bacilli bacterium | reverse complement strand
GGTTAGAGCGCACGCCTGATAAGCGTGAGGTCGGAGGTTCAAGTCCCCCCAGTCCCACCATTTTTTTGGCCAGTTGGTGAAGCGGCTTAACACACTGCCCTTTCACGGCAGCATTCACGGGTTCGAATCCCGTACTGGTCACCATAAATTGTAAATAAAGTCCTTAATCGGACTTTTTTAAATGTTTTTTAAGTAAAAAAGCTTACTCAGGTAAAGTAAGCATAATATTCATCAAAAGTAATATCGTGTTCATGTAAGTAAGTGGCAACCTCAACACCAACATAGCGCCAATGCCAAGCCTCTTCAGTAAAACCAGTAACATCTTCTGTATCACTTTGATATCTTTGAATAAATCCATATTTATAAGCATTATTTACCAGCCATTCATAATGAGTAGAGTTTTTAAATGCTTCTGTTGTTGTATATTCTGTACTGAAAATATCAATTGATAGGCCAGTTTGGTGTTCAGAATATCCTGGACGAGCAGCAATACTATCTGCATAAGTAGTCCCATAATTATTTTTATAAAAATCATATACCTCTTGTTGATCTTCAAAACTTCGATATCCAGAATTAATAATAAAGTAAATCCCTTCCATATTAGCTTGATTCCACATATCTATAAAAGCATCATAAGCAACTTTCCTAATTTGATGACCATCTCCATAATAATATTTATTATTAATATTAACCAAATCATCTGGTACATAGTCATTCCCTAAATGGTAATATTTATTAACCAAAAGAAGATAATCTTTACTAATATCAGTATCAATATCATGATCATAATAACTATAATCATTATTTGTATTAACAATTTCTATAACACTTCTAGCACTTAAAGATTCATTATCAGAATGATAAGCAGTATAGCGATTTAAATTATCTTTAATAAAATAGGCATCTTGCAAAAGAGAAATTAGAAAATCATCTTTGGAAGCATCAGCTAAAGCAGTAACTTCCTCATTAGTAAAATTTTCTTCTAAAAGATTAATTTCTTCTTCTGTATAACCAGATTCTAATAATTTATATTCATTTGTCTGTTTATACTGTACGTTTCGATAAATATTAACCCCAACTATAACCATAATAACAACAATAAAAATACCACCAATAGCAAACCAAACATTTTTTTTGAGTTTTAATTTTGTTTTTTTCAAAATGATCACCTAATATTATTATAACCTATATTCTTTTATTTGACAAATTTAGTTTTTCATTGTAATATTGTTATTGTAAAGTATTAAGTAAAGGGTGATTATATTTGAAGAATAATAAAGTAATTTTAAGCTACTGCCAAAATTTTGAAAAGATTATCAATGCCGATTTTTTAGAAGGGGACAATTTATCATTGCAATTAGTAAAAATCTACAAAGATTATATTTTTAGTATTGATATTACTAATGAAGAAGATATTATTAATGTAAAGGAAATAGATAAAATCATGGCTAGATATGTTGATGATTATCTATTTAGAAAAACATTAAAACAAGAATTATTAAGAGTAAAAGTCAAAAAATGTGGAAATGTAATTAAGACTATTGTTGAAAGCATAATTGAAATATTTAGAAAAGTAGAATTTGAACAAACTAGAAAAATATACATATCAAAATGGATTTAATAAACACAAAACGTGTTTATTTTTCTTAAATGATTTGTTATAATTAAAATATGACGAAAAAGAGTGATAATATGAATTTTTTAGATAAATACAACGTAAAAATTAAAGATCAAAACCTATTAAATACAGCTTTAACTCATAGTAGTTATTCTAATGAACATGGTGGAGAAAATTATGAACGTCTAGAATTCCTTGGCGATGCAGTATTACAATTAATTACCAGTGAATACTTTTATAAAAAATATAATGTTCAAGAAGGAGAATTATCAAAGATTAGAGCAAGTTTTGTTTGTGAAGAAGCTTTAGCTCAATATGCTAAAGATGTAGGTATAGATAAACACATAAAAGTAGGAAATGGTCAAATTAAGAATATTAATGATACAATTATCGCAGATACTTTCGAATCTGTTTTAGGGGTAGTTTTCTTAGATCAGGGATTTGATGTGGCCAAAAGATATGCTCTAGAAGTATTAAGTCCATATGTTTTAGAACACCATGTTTTTTTAGGCGACTATAAATCAAGATTACAAGAGATGGTTCAAACAGACAAAAAATCATTAGAATATCGGTTAGTTAGTGAATCAGGCCCATCTCATGATAAAACTTTTGTCTTTGAAGTAGTAATTGATGGAATTGTATATGGAAAAGGTAAAGGCAAAAGCAAAAAAGAAGCAGAGCAAAATGCTGCTCACAGTGCTTTAAAGAAAGTGGCTAAATAGGTGAAGAATATGTATTTAAAAAATATTAGAGCCTATGGTTTTAAATCTTTTGCCGACAAAATAGATTTAGAAATAAAAAAAGGAATTACTGCAATTGTAGGTCCAAATGGTTCAGGTAAAAGTAATATTGTCGATGCCGTAAGATGGGTACTTGGTGAACAATCAGTAAAATCACTTAGAGGAACAGAGGCGATGAGTGATGTAATTTTTTCTGGATCTAAAACAAGACCAGCACACACGCGAGCATATGTAGCCTTAGTTTTTGATAATACTGACCATTATTTAAATAGTGATTTTACAGAGATAGAGGTTAAAAGAGTAATTTATAATACTGGAGAAAATGAATATTTCATAAATAATAGCAAAGTACGTCTAAAAGATATTACGGATTTATTTTTAGATACAGGAGCAGGGGTTGATTCTTTTAATATTATATCCCAGGGGAGTGTAGCTGATATAATTTCAAGCAAACCAGAAGCAAGAAGAACGATATTTGAAGATGCAGCGGGGGTATTAAAATACAAAAAAAGAAAAGAAATAAGTTTAAAAAAACTAGAAAAAACCAAAGAAAATATTTCAAAAATTAAATTAGTTATTGAAGAATTAGAAAAAAGTGTTAAACCTTTAAAGAAACAAAGTGAAGTAGCAAAAAAATATTTGAATTTAAAAGAAGAATTACAAAATATTGAAATTGCTTTAATTGCGAGTGATATTGGAGCGATTAATATTGATTACAAAAAAATTAAAGCGGAAACAGAAAATCTAGAAAAAGAGCTTGCCAAAATGACTTCCATTGGGGCTGAAGACACTTCTAAATTAGAAAAATTAAAACTAGAAAATCTAAAATTAGAAGAAGAGATTACCCGTAAAAACAACGAATTTTTAGATTTAACAGAAAATTTAGCAAGCTTAGAAGCAGAAAAATTAGTAACGATGGAAAGAAAAAAATATAATGCTCTTCAAGATAATCTAGAACAAGCGATGATTAAATTAAAAGAAGAAGAGTTATCACTAAAAAAAGAGCTAGCAACTGAACGTCAAAAATTAGATGATATCATCAACGATATCAAAGAAAAGTCGATAGAAAAAGACAAAATTGATAATGATCTAATTATGGAAAAAGTAAAGAAAAATAATTTGACATCCAAAATAAATGATCACGCTAAAGAAATATTAGTTCTTGAAAATAAAATTGAAATTCTAAAAGAAAATATTAATAATAACTCTAAGTTACCTAGTGCAGTAAGAAGTGTCTTAAATAACATGAGACTAAAAGGAGTCCATAACACAATAGGAAATTTAATTGAAACTGAAGGTATGTATGAACTAGCTATATCTACATCCTTAGGAGCATCTTCTAGTTTCTTAGTTGTTGATGATGAAGCATCTAGTAAAGAGTGTATAGAATTTTTAAAAGAAAATCATTTAGGAAGAGCAACATTTTTCCCTTTAAATATAATCAAACCACGTGAAATAGAAGCAAGTGCTCTAGCAAAGATTAAATCCGTCACAGGATTAATCGATGTTGCCAGTAATCTAGTAAGTTATGACAAAGAATATGATGCTATTATTAAAAACCAACTTGGAAATGTAATAGTCGTAAATAATATTGATACTTTAAATAAAGTAGGAAAGATATTAGACTATCGCTATAAAATTGTATCCTTAGATGGTGAAGTATTATATGTTGGAGGCTCTATTACAGGAGGTTCCACCAAAAATACTAGTAACACTTTTAATGATAAATTAAAATTAAGTGAGTTAGAAGAAAAGTTAGAAATAACTAAAATAGAATTAGAAAGTTTAAATGAAGAGTACAAAGAATTTGATGAAAACTTTAATAATTTAGAGCAAAAGACAAGTGAATTGTCTAAAAATTTAATTAATCTAAATGAAATCTTAAATACAAGAACCAATAAAGTAAGAATAATTGAAGATAATTTAGCCAAAAAAGAATTGGAGATTAAGGGTAATGAAGAGATAGGTACCAATAAATTAGATCAAAAACTAGTAAGTATTTTAGAAGAAGTAAACAGTGTATCTAGCCAAAAAGATTTAATAAATGTCGAGTTAACCAAACTAAAGAATCAAAAATCAGAATTATCTTTAGCAATTAATGAAATTGAGAATAAAAATCATAAAATAAATTCAGAGTATAATCGCCTTCAAAACACCTTAAAAGAAAAGGAAGTAATGTTAGGAAAATATGATGTAAAACTAGATAATTTACTGCTTAATTTATCAGAAAATTATAAGGTTACTTATGAATATGCATGTAGTAATTATGAACTAGATATAAGCGAAGAAATAGCAAGGCCAAAAGTAGATGCCTTAAAAAAAGAAATAGCAAGTCTTGGCGAAGTAAATACAGGAGCAATTAGTGAATATGAAAGGGTAAATGAACGTTACGAATTCCTACTTAAACAAAGTAAAGATTTAGAAGATTCTAGTCTAGAGTTAAATAATATTATTACTGAGATGGATAAAATTATGACCCAAAAATTCAAAGCAACATTTGAGGCAATCAGCAAAGAATTTAATCATGTCTTTAGAGCTTTGTTTAAAGGGGGAAGAGGAACGCTTAAACTTACCGATCCTGAGGACTTATTAAACACAGGAATTGAGATTGAAGCAGAACCCCCTGGAAAGAAATTAAACTCAATTGGACTATTATCAGGTGGGGAAAAAACGCTTACTGCTATAGCTGTTTTATTCGCTATATTAAATGTAAAGCCTAGTCCATTCTGTATTCTTGATGAAGTAGAAGCTGCTTTAGATGAAGCAAATGTCGATACATTCGGTAAATATTTACAAGAAAGAAAAGGAATGAGTCAATTTATTTTAATTACTCACAAGAAAAGAACCATGGAATATGCTGATGTATTATATGGTATTACTATGCAAGAGTCTGGAGTAAGTAAAATTGTTAGTGTTAATTTAGAAGAGAATGCATAATAAAAAAGAATAGCTAAATGTTATAAAACGCTATTCTTTTTATATTTCTCTATACTTTTGAGCATCTTTAAAAGGATTTTTAGGATCAATACGATCAATAAATAAAATTCCATTTAAATGATCAATTTCATGTTGGAAAGCGATAGCAATATCTTCTCTAACTCGAATTTTAAAAGTATTACCATCTAAATCTTGAGCTTCAACAGTTACTCTAGCATATCTTGGTACGATCCCTTCAACTTCGCGGTTAACACTTAAGCAACCTTCGCCTTCACCAACATAAATTTTTTCTTCGCTATGACTAACAATTTTAGGATTAATAATAATATAATTTTTATATTCTCCATCTTCTAATTCTTCAACAATAACAAAGATTCTTTTAGGAATACCAATTTGAATATAAGCAAGACCCATACCAGCTCTTAAATTATATTTTTTTTCATATTCTTCATTTTGACTCATAGTTAAATAAGTAATCATATCCTCTATATTTTTCTTATCTTCTTTAGATAAAGGAAATTCTACTTCTTTACTAACTTCTCTTAATCTTTTATCCTTTTCGTCTAATATTGTTATATCTGGCAATTTCATAACATACACCCCTTAAGTGGCTTTATTTTACCATAAATTAAAGAATTTGTAAAATAAAAAAAGGAAGAAATCTCTTCCTAATTGTTATTATTGCCAAAGCTCCATCCAGCACCGATAATGATAACAAGTAAAATAAATAGGACAATCCAAATAGCAGCTCCGATACCATAGCCACTAGTATAACCCGCATATCCAGTATTACAACAAGGTTGGTATCCGCCATAGCCACCACCATAGTAGCCATTATTTCCATAATAATACATATTTATACCTCCTTTATGTATCTATTATAGTTTACTCATTTAGGCACAATTTTGACATCAAAAATCCATGAATTTTTAAAATTTCTTTAAAATAAATAAGGAATATGATAAACTATATATAGGGTGTTTATAGTGAAGAGTATATTTAGCAAAATGGATATATGGCTATTAATCTTAATGATAATTTATAGTATTGTTGGACTAATTATGATTTTTTCCTCATCAAGCGTTTCAACAGTGTTAAGATATAATGTGCCTCAATATCACTTTTTTATAAGACAAGCAATATTCTTACTTGGTGCTTTTATTATTGGCTTTTTAATTGTCATAAGATTTCCAACAAGCAAATACAAATATTTAACGCCAATAGCTATTGTAGTAATTATAGTAGCCTTAGGAGGACTATTACTATATGGTCAACTAACAAATAATGCTAGAAGCTGGTACAGTATTGGTCCTTTAGCCTTACAACCTAGTGAATTTGCCAAGTCAATTATTATTGTTTTTCTAGCTGTAGCTTATAGTAAATTAGAAAAAAGCAAAACAGCGACAATTTATACTTTTTTAATACCTGTAGCAATATGTCTAGGTATAGCGGTACTAATTGCTATGCAACCAGACTTTGGTACAGCCCTAATTATTTGTGGAATAGTATTCTTTGTTTTCATCAGTATTCCTTATGTTAAAAAAAATATTATTAAAGTTTTAAAAATAGGTGCTGTTTGTGTAGTTGTCGCAGTTTTAGCTTTACTCTATAGTGATGCCGAAATATTAAATTCAAGACAAATGCAAAGATTTGAGTTCCGTAATCCTTGCGAACGGTACCAAGAAGATACAGGATATCAAGTATGTAATGGTTTTATTGCTATTCATAATGGAGGATTATTTGGTGTAGGACTAGGGAATAGTAGTCAAAAATATTTATATTTACCAGAGAGCCACACCGATTTTATCTTTCCGATTATAGTAGAAGAATTAGGTTTAATCGTAGGGGTATTACTTATTGTTGGTTATATGATAATGTTATGGAGAATACTATTAATTGCTAGACAAGCAGAAAACTTGCGATTAAGTATTTTAGCCTATGGAGTATTCCTATATTTATTATTTCATATTTTAATTAATTTACTAGGAATACTTGCTTTAATTCCTCTAACAGGAGTACCACTTCCACTTTTAAGTTATGGTGGCTCATTTACGATAAATGTCGTAATCATGCTATTTGTGGTTCAAAGAGTAAACATTGAAAATAAAACAATTAAAACCAAAAGAGAAATGGCAAGTATTACGAACTAAAGGAGAATTAGATGGAAAGAAAATTAAATAAAATAAAACTATTTGTAAAAAATAATGAAAAATGTATATATATTGCTAAAACTTTAAAAAAGGATTTAATAAATCAAAACTTTGAGTTAGCGGAAGAAAATTATGATTTAGCCATTTCTATTGGAGGAGATGGGACGTTTTTAAAGATGGTAAATGAAACTAATTTTGACCCCAATATTTATTATGTAGGAATAAATGCTGGAACACTTGGATTCTTACAAGAGGTAGATATTAATGAATGTAAAGATTTGTTAAAAAGATTAAGAGAAAATGATTACAAAGTAGAAGAAGTATCTATTGGAGAGGGAGAAATTATTACTGAAAGTCATAAAGAAAAATTTAACTTCTTAAATGAGATAGTAATAAGAGATAAAGAATATAAAGTAATAGATGCCTCAATTCATATAAATGATGAATTATTAGAAAACTATTATGGAGACGGTATAATGATTAGCACATCTACAGGTAGTACAGCTTATAATCTTTGTTATGGAGGAAGTATAGTTTATAATACCCTAAAAACATTATCCATAACACCCATTGCTCCTTTAAATAATAAAGTATATAAAAGCTTAACCAATTCCATAGTGATTCCTCATGAAAAAGAAATAATATTTACTTCTGAAAATAAAGATTTACTTCTAACAATTGATGGAAGAAATATTAAGGTAGAGGATTGTTTGAAAGTAATAACAAAACTAAATGATAAAGAAATTAAATGTTTAAGAATGAATGAATCAAACTTTATTAGAACAGTAAATAACAAATTAATAGGAGAATAACAAAAAACGTCATGATTATTTAATCATGGCGTTTTTAAATGAAGATTACTTCTTTCTAGGATAAGGTTTTCTTTCATCAGTTAATTCTAAAAGATAATCAACGCTAGTATTATAAAACAGAGCAAGTTTAATAAGACTATCTTTATCAATACTTATATCATCATTCTCATATCTTGAATAAGTTTGTTGACTCACATTTAATATTTTAGCAATATCAGCTTGATACAAATCCTTATCTTCTCTCATATCTCTTAATCTTTCCATATTCATCACCAACTGAATTTTACTATATTCGTAAAAAGAGTATTGACATATATCCGTAATACGCGTATAATGACATTAAGATACGCATAATAAGTGTATCAAATATGTTTGGTTTGTAAATGAAGTATAACTTCACAGAAAGGGATTAAGAGTTATGAAAATAGAAACTTTAAAAAGAAGTCACTTAAAAAGAAATATTATGATATTAATAATAATTATAATAATAATCAGCACAATAATTTTTACATTTACAAGAGCAAAATATAGAAGCAAATACAGTATTCCGTTAATAGAAAGCATAATAAATTATAAGGTATCAGATTTTAAATTAGTATCAATATATAGTAAAGAAGAAGGCGGAGAATATCAAAACATAGATTCTATTCCAAAAACAGGATATATTTTAAATACAGATAACAGCTATTGCGAGATATTGGATGAAACGGGCAATTCTATTAAAGATGAAAGTGTTGAATTACTTTACGAGAACGGAAGCATGACATTTAGTAATGTAACTAAAAAAGGCACAAAGTGTTATTTGTATTTTGATGAATTTATCATGACTATAAGAGACCAAATTCTTCAAAATTATCCGACTCAATTGATAAGGACAGATTTTGATGAAATTATAATGAATGCTACAAGCAGCACTATCTACTACGCCGATACAAACCAAGGAAGAACATACTACTTTGCAGGAGCACCAACAGATAACTGGGTTTATTTTGCAGGCTTTTACTGGAGAATTATTCGAATTAATGAAGATGGAAGTTTAAGAATAATTTATAATGGTACTAATCCCAATCAAACAGGCGAAGATTTACAAATAGGCACTAGCAATTTTAATGATGAATATAACGATAATGCATATGTAGGATATATGTATGGAACGCCTGGAGGTTTAACTTATGCTGAAACTCATGCTAATATTAATGATAGTACTATCAAAGTAGTATTAGATGAATGGTATGAAAAAAACTTGTTAAATTATGCAGAATATATAAGCACAGAAGCAGGATTTTGTGGAGATAGAACTCCTAGCACAAGCGAAGAAACAAGCAATGGATTGGGAGGAACAGGAACAATACAAACTTATTATGGAGCATATATAAGACTAATAACCAATTCGAGTCCAAGTTACGAATGCAATGATAATGATTTGTTTACAGTAAGTAGTAGTAGCAAGGGAAATAAAGCATTAGATTATCCAATAGGCCTCATTACTGCTGATGAAGTTAAATATGCTGGTTCAGGACGGTCGTCAGCAAATAATAACAAATACTTTTTATACACAGGAAACAATTACTGGACTATGACACCATCTTGGTTATTATTAAGCAGGTCTGCTGCTGGATTCTTCGTATATAACAGTGGAATGTTAGGAGGTAGTGGCCCCTATATGGTTGCAAATCCGTATGGCGTTCGACCTGTTATTAATTTAGAAGCACGTACAATAATTTCTGGATCTGGAACAACATCTGACCCTTATATAGTATCATGAGTACAACTCTTTCCTAATTGCTTTAACACATAAAATAACTATAATAAATATATCGATAATTTCTGCTATAACTAAAGAATACATACCTATATGACATAGTGATAATATAGCCATTGTAACAAGCTTTGCTATAACCGCTACCATGGTAATAAACATGGTAGTTTTTGCTTTCCCCACCGCTTGTAATACACTTTGCAGTGGCCCTTCTAAGTAAAAGAGAACAAAGAATGGAGCTAAAACCTCAATATATTCACTACCTTTAGTTGTGTTATATAAAGTAGATAAAAGAGGTTCTCTAAATAAATAGATAAAACTAGAGAAAATAAGACCTACAATAAAGGATAGTATCATCGCTTGTTTAAGCCTTCTTTTTACCATAATATAATTTTTATGATAAAAATATTTAGATATTTCTGGTAATAAAGATGAAGATATCGCTGCAATAAAAAAGGAGGGCATAGATAGAAGAGAAATAGTATAAGCATTATAAGCCCCATATTCATTTAAGATAAAATCCATAGAATAACCTGCAAATAATAAGACATTAGTAAGAATAATTGGTTCAAAGAAAAAGCCAATATTCCCAACTAATCTACCTGAAACTGTCGGAATAGAAATATTTAGTATTTCTTTAGCAGTCTTCATATCAGGCTTCAAATCTTCTTTAGTGATTTTAAATTTTTTAGGCAAGAAAACTAAAAAGGTAAATATTGATGCTAGTTCTGATGCTATACTAATCAAAATAAGTCCCATAACTGAATAAACAATTCCTTTATTTACTAAGGAAGGAATAATTAAAAAGATTAAAATAATTCTCACAATCTGTTCTATAACATTAGATATAGTATGAGGTCCCATTTTTTGTTTTCCATAAAAATAACCTTTAAGAACACTAGATAAAGAAACAAAAGGAAAAGTAAGAGCCATTGACATCAATAATACACTGCATCTTTCATCATGTAAAAGAGTAGTAGCAATAAAATCTTTAGTAAAATAAATAATGACAATAACAATTATATTTAAAATAAGGGTTATCGCTGTTGCACTAGATAAAATTTTAATACTTTTAGTCTTATGTTCACTAATAAGTTTAGAAATAACTACAGGTAGAGAAAGGGTAGCAATCGTAAGCAAGAGAGAATATGTAGGCATAACTAAAGAATAAAGATTAATCGCATCACTACCAACCATTCTTGTATAAATAATTCTTATAGCAAACCCAAGTAATTTAGTAATAAGTCCCCCAATCATCAAGATAAATGTAGCTTTAAGAAATTTATTCTGCAATATTAAGACCCCCTTTTAAAATTGATTGTTTTATTATATAATTAAATATATGAATAAATTTATTTATTAGAAATAAACCCATAAGAGGAGGTAATTATATGAACAATGAGATTAAATTTAAAAGTTTACAAGAATTATATGAAAGAATACTTCCAGCTTTAAAAAGTAAGACTAGAGAAATTCATAAAAAAGGAATGGATTATATTCATGAAGAAGATATATGGAATTATTTAAAGACTTATAAATGGACCAGTTCTAGATCACTTGATTTAGGAGACATGGTAAATGATATATTTAATATTGAAGAAAGAGAACTAGACAGTTTTGTCAAAAATGAATTAAAAAATTATCGAAGAAATGTTAAACAAGGAGAGATATAGATGCAAAGGGAAGATGACAGTATAACGTTTGAAACCGTTTATGAAAGAATAAAAGAAAATATTAAAGATACTGACGAATTATTAAAAATAAAGGAAGCATATCATTTTGCTAAAGAAAAACATAAAGGAATGAAGAGATTAACTGGTGAGGATTTTATTACCCATCCTCTTCATGTAGCAGACATAGTAAATAGTCTAAATGTTGATGCAACAACAATTATAGGTGCTCTACTTCATGAAGTGATGAACAATGGAGAGACTACTTTAAGTGAATTAGAAGAAAAATTTGGAAGTACTGTTGCCACAATTGTTGATTCCATTACCAAAATAAACAAGTTAGAACTAGTAGATGATTCTGAATCTAGTGCTATATATTTAAGAAAAGTATTAGTAGGACTCGCAACCGATGTAAGAGTATTATTTATTAAACTTGCGGACAGACTTCATAACATGCGGACAAATTATGCGATTAATCCTAAAAAGCAAAAACAAAAAGCATATGAAACTATGGCTGTTTTAATACCTATAGCACACCGTTTAGGAATCAACTCAATTAAAAGTGAATTAGAAGATTTATGCTTATATTACACTAAACCAGATGTATATCAAGATATATTAGATAAACTTAATGAAACACAAAAAGAGTTAAAAGATTCTTTAGAAGAGATGCAAGAAAGCATTACCGATATTTTAACAGAACAAGGTTTAAAATTTAAAATTAAGGGTAGGGTTAAAAGTGTTCATAGTATTTATAATAAATTATCTAACGGAAAGAAATGGAACGAAATTTATGACATTTTAGCACTAAGAGTAATACTTGAAAGCGTTAGTGATTGTTATCTAGCAGTAGGACTTGTTCATGCTAAATATAGACCAATACCAAATAGATTTAAAGATTATATTGCTATGCCTAAAGCAAACATGTATCAAAGCTTACATACAACTGTCTTTGGAGTAGATGGCCATTTATTTGAAGTACAATTTAGAACTTATGAAATGGATGAGTTTGCTGAAAAAGGTATGGCGTCTCACTGGTCATATAAAGAACACGGCACGAAAAAAGTGCAAAATATTATGGAACAAAAACTAGAAATGTTTCGTAATTTAATTGAGACCCATGAAGAAGTGGATGATCTTGCTTTTGCTCGTGATGTTACTAGTGATATGCTAGCCGAAATGATTTATGTCTTTACACCAAAAGGAGATGTTATGGAACTACCTCGTGGTTCTACACCAATTGATTTTGCTTATCGTATTCATTCAGACGTCGGTGATAAAACTGTAGGAGCCATTGTAAATGATACAATTGTCCCTTTAAATCATGAACTTGAAAATAATGATATAGTAAAAATTAAAACCAACCCTAATGGTTCACCAAATAAAGATTGGTTAAATTTTGTTAAAACTAGCCAAGCAAAAAACAAAATTAAATCTTATTTTTCTAAACAAGAACGTGCATTTATGACGGAAAAAGGGAAAGACATCTTAGAAAAAGAATTACGGAAAAGAAAATTATCATTTAATGAAGTAATGAATGATGAAAATGTTAAGAAAATATTAAAAGATTTAAAACTTAAAAGTTTAGAGGATATCTATTTGAGTATTGGTACTCTTAGATATACAGCTGGTTTTATCATTAGTTTAACAACCGATAGTAAAGCAAATGTGGAAGATGCTTTAATTGAAAAAGTAAATGTTCAAGGCAAAGATGAAGTAAATTACAAAAATGATATTGTTGTAGCGGGTATAGGAGATATTCTAGTAAACATAGCTAAATGCTGCAAACCTGTAAAAGGAGACGATATTATTGGTTTTATCACAAAAGGTCAAGGAATAACTGTTCACAAAAAGACATGTCCAAATATTTTAGATAAGAAGGACAGAATCATTGAAGTAAAGTGGAACTATCAACATGAAGCAACTTATTTAACAGATCTATTTATTGAAACAGATAACAACAAAAGTTATTTATCAGATATTATCGCCGCTTTCACCAAAAGAAACATTCATATTGATTCTTTTAAAGCTAAAGAATATGTTAAAAATTGTTTTTATGAGATAACCATTAAGGTTAAAAATAAAGAAGAAGTAGAACGTATCATTCTTGATTTAGAAATGCTCACGTTCATAAATAAAGTAAATAGGAGTAGATAATGAAAGTATTAGTACAAAGAAGTAAACAAAGTAGTGTAAAAGTAGATAATAAGCTTGTTAATTCTATAGAACATGGCTTAGTTTTATTAGTGGGATTTACTGAAGGTGATACCATAAAAGATATTGAAAAGCTAGCTAAAAAAGTAGTAAATCTACGTATTTTTGATGATGAAGCAGGGATAATGAATAAATCAATACTAGATGTAGGGGGAGAAATTCTATCAATCAGTCAATTTACTCTTTATGCCAATACCGCTAAAGGGAATAGGCCTTCATATATTGAAGCATTAAATGGGGAAGAGGCAAGTAAGTTATATGAGAGATTTAATGAAGAATTAAATAAATACATAATGACTAAACCAGGAATATTTGGCGCTGATATGGAAATTTCAATTACCAATGATGGCCCAATAACCATTATGTTAGAAAGCAGGTCATAATGAACTTAGAGGAAATAAGTGAGAAATTAAAAGAATATGGAGAAATGTTAGAAACTCCTGATTTCTTTATAATATTAGCAAACAAGCTAGCCAAATCTTACCATGAGTATTTTACAGAAGAAAAGATTCAAGAGCTATTTAATAGTACTTTTTTCTTGGAAGCAAGTAGACTACCTTTAGAAAAATTCGATCCCAATGAAAGAAAATATTTAATTTATCCAGAAAAAATAAAGATAGAATTAAATGATGCAAGTTTTGAAGTAAATCTTCAAAATCAAGTAGAAAATCTCAATATCAGCGGTTGCTCAATAAATGACCATATGCAAGAATTACCTCAAGTGTTAAGTCTATTACGAAACTTAAACATTAAAATTGAGGAAGCAGCATGGAATGAGGAATTATTTAATATAAATTTAACCTCTTTAATTTACCATTACGCATTTTTAAACTTAAAAGAAAATGTTAAAACCACTATAGATAGTGTTCAAGCGGGAATGTTTAAAAATGCTTATTATAATATCATTGAGCTAAAATTATTAAAATATTTTCCAAATATTCAATTTAGTGCTGAAAATGTAAAGCTTCATGCATAATTAATTTCACTTTTTTCTGAATTTTTGATATAATTAAAAATACCCTTAAAAAGGGAAAAGGAGGAAAAATGAGAAATAATAAAAAGAGTATGAGTTTAAAAGATGATTTAATATTATTTTATAACAAGTATTTAAATATAGGTTTAGAAGAGAACTATTTATTAGATTTAGCTAAGAGATGTGCTAATTTATGGAAACAAAAATTTACAGACTTAGAGACAGTAAAAGAGATGAAAATAAAAGATTTTAGTTTTACTGAGCAAGACTATGCCAGTTTATCTAAAATTGATCATGAATTTTTAAATTTTTATCCAATCAGTTATATTCATATGAATGAAGATTATGATATTTTAATAGATGAATTTGGTAATATTCGTCGTATCTTTTTCAAGCAAGATTTAGATATAGCAGAAAAGCAAGATTTATTAAAATATATAAATCAGAGCATATTTTCTCTTTTACATGAATTACCAGAAAGTATAGAGCAACACAATGCTTTAAATGAAGCTGGAAACATTATTCTTCAAAATATTTTATCATCAAAAATATACAAAGCTATTTTAGAGAAAATAGAGGAAGAAGAACAAGACGCTGAGAAAAAAATATTAATGACATCTTTATTTGCTTGTAGCAATATAGAAATACTTAGTTATGACGCAAGAATAAGAGAAGAATTAGACTATGAAAGTGAGTTAAATACAAAATTTGTTCATTCTCGATCTCTTCGCTAAAAACACTTGACGTGAAGAAAAAAATATAATAAAATGAAACATATATAATATTTTTCTAAAGAAAGACCGAGTATAATTAAGTTTTGCTTTAAAGAGAGGGCTAGATGCTGAAAATGCCTAAAGCATAATAATTAGAAAGACAGCTTTCATAATTTAGAAAACGCGAATAATCGTGATAAAAGTTCGAGAGTACTTAGTAAAATAAGGTGGCACCGCGGACCATTAGGTTCGTCCTTATGATACTAAGTTTTTTTGTGTTAAGGAGGAGAAAAAATGATAACAAAACCAAAGGGGACTTATGATATTTATGGGGATAATGCCAAATATTACAAATACATAGAAGGAGTATTTTCAACAGTTTGTGAATATTACAACTATGAGTATATAAGAACTCCTATATTTGAAGATAGTGAGCTATTTCACAGAAGTGTTGGTGAAACATCAGATATTGTTTCTAAAGAAACTTATGATTTCAAAGATAGAGGAGAAAGAAGCTTAACTTTAAGACCTGAAGGAACTGCTGGCGTAGTGCGTAGTTTTATTGAAAATAAGATGTATGGGGATGTGAATCAACCTAAAAAATTTTATTATGCAGGTACTATGTATCGCTATGAAAGACCACAAGCTGGAAGGTATAGAGAACTAACTCAAATTGGTGTAGAAGTACTAGGAAGTGATTCAGAAATTATTGATGCTGAAGTAATATCTCTAGCTTACCGTCTATTAGAAGAAATGGGAATCGAAGATGTTACCGTAAAAATTAATACTTTAGGCGATAAAGAATCTAGAGAGAACTATCGTAATGCTTTAGTAAAATACTTAGAGCCACACATTCATGAATTATGTAGTGATTGCCAGCATAGATTTACAACTAACCCACTGCGTATCCTAGACTGTAAAGTAGATAAAGATAGTGATATTCTAAAAAATGCACCATCCATTATGGATTATTTAAATGAAGAAAGCAAAAACCGTTTTGAAAAAGTATTAGAATATTTACGTTTATTAGATGTAGATTATGAAATAGATCCAAACATTGTTCGAGGACTAGACTATTACAACCATACCGTATTTGAGTTAGTAACCAATATGGAAAGCTTAGGAAGCGCAAATACTCTTTGTGCTGGAGGAAGATACAATAATTTAGTAAGCTATCTAGGTGGAGAGAATACTCCAGGAATAGGTTTTGCAAGTGGCGTAGACCGTTTAATGACCATTTTAAAAGAAATAAATAAAGATAAAAAAATAGAAAATAATATTGATGTATATGTCATGGCTGTGAATCCTGAAGAAAGACTAACGGCGGTAAGATTAGTTCAAGATTTACGTTGGAGTGAAGTGAAAACGGAAATGGATACACTAAATAAAGGTCTTAAAGCTCAATTTAAACAAGCAGATAGACTAAATACCAGAACACTAATTATATTAAATAGTGAAGACTTACAAAAAGGATTAATTACAGTTAAAGATAATTTAACTAAAGAAGAAGTTAAAGTAGATGAAGGAGAAATCCTAGATTATATTATTAGCAATTTATAGGAGGATATTATGCGCACGTTAATTAAAGATTTGAAAGAAAATGAGGCGTCTACCATTAGTGGTTGGGCAACCAAAATTAGAGATACCAAATATATGATCTTTATCATATTAAAAGATAGAAGTGGTAAAATCCAAGTATCAATAGACAAAAAAGAACAACCAAATTTAGTAGAAAAATTAGAGGGAGTACTAGCAAATAGCATTTTATCATTTAAAGGAAATATGGTTTTAAGTGAATATGTTAAAGATGGAGGTAAAGAATTTTTACCAACTGAAATAGAAATATTAAGTAAGAGTGAAGCACTACCTTTAGATGAAACTGCTGACTTAGATACCAGATTAAATTATCGTTGGATAGATCTTAGAAGCGATAAAAATGAATTAATGTTAAAAGTACAAGCTGCTTTTGTTGATGGGATGAGAAGTTTTTTAATTAAAGAAGATTTTACTGAGATTCATACGCCAAAGTTAATTGCAACAGCATCAGAATCAGGTTCTGAAGTATTTGAAGTAAAATATTTTGATCGCCCTGCTTATCTAGCTCAGAGTCCTCAATTTTATAAACAAATGGCCATTGCTAGTGGTCTTGAAAGAGTATTTGAAATAGCTCCAGCCTTTCGTGCTGAAAATTCTAATACGAATCGTCATGCAACAGAATTTACTTCCTTTGATTTAGAGTTTGCTTATATAGACAGTTATGAAGATGTCATGGATATGGAAGAAGATTTACTAATCGCTGGACTTAAAAATGTAAAAGAGTTATACGGGGAAAAAATTAAAGAGTTATTTGATCAAGAAGTAATCATTCCTAAAAAGCCATTCCCAAGAATAAACTTACAAGATTTATATCAAGAGTTACATAAAAGATATAATTATGAAGTGCCAGCTCATGATATTGGTGATATGAATGCTGAGGCAGAAAAATTAACAAGCAAGTATGCCATGGAAGAATATGGTTCAGAGTTTATTTTTGTAACAGGATTTGCCAAAACCAAAAGAGCATTTTACCACATGCGTAAAAATGATATACCAGAAGGATTTGATCTTATTTGGCGAGGAACTGAAATTACAACTGGAGCTCAAAGAGAACATCGATATGAAGTTTTGAAGCACCAAGCTGAAGAAAAAGGACTTGGCAAAGATGTAGAATTTTACTTAGAATTCTTTAGATATGGCTGTCCACCTCATGGAGGATTTGCTATCGGAATAGATAGACTTACTATGCTTATGCTTGGAATTCCTAGCATTAAAGAAGAGATGTTTATATTTAGGGGCCCATCAAGGCTTACCCCATAAAGGAGAGAAAATTATGGATTTAAGAGATTTATTTTTAAATATTAAAGATTATGTAGATAAAGAGATTAAAATAGAAGGTTGGATAAGAAATCATAGAGATCAAAAGACTTTTGGCTTTATTGATTTTTCTGATGGGACAACATTCGAACACTTACAAGTAGTTTATGACGAAAAATTAGTTAATTTTGATGAAGTAAAAAAGTTTTTAGCAGGAAGTGCTATTGAAGTTGTAGGTAAAATTGTTCCTTCAGAAGGAAAACAAGATTATGAAATGAAAGCAAGTAAAATTACTCTTTTAGGATCTTGTTCAGAAGATTATCCTATTCAACCTAAAAGACACACGAGGGAGTTCTTAAGGGAACAAGCCTATTTAAGACCAAGAACTAACCTTTTTCAAGCTGTATTTCGGGTAAGAAGTATAGCAGCTTATGCCATTCATAAATATTTTCAAGATAGAGGCTATGTGTATTTTCATGCTCCACTAATTACTGCTAGTGACTGTGAAGGAGCAGGGGAGATGTTCCAAGTAACAACACTACCTTTAGATAAACTAAAAGGTGACCCTGATTATAGTGAAGATTTCTTTGGCAAAATGACCAATCTAACCGTAAGTGGACAGTTAGAAGCAGAAACTTTTGCTCTAGCTTTCAAAAAGACTTACACTTTTGGCCCAACTTTTAGAGCTGAAAATTCCAACACCAAAACCCACGCTTCCGAGTTCTGGATGATTGAACCAGAAATTGCTTTTTGTGATTTAAATGGGGACATGGATATTATGGAAGACATGCTAAAATATGTAGTAAAATATGTTTTAGATAACGCTCCATTAGAAATCAATTTTTTCAATGAATTTGTTGAAAAAGGCTTAAAAGAAAAATTAGAAAAATTAGTAAACAGTAAATTCACACGTATTGATCATGAAGAAGCGATTACTATATTAAAAAATGCTGATGTTAAATGGGAATTTGAGCCAGAATATGGGGAAGATATAGCAAAAGAACATGAAAAATATATTACAGAATATTTTAACGGGCCTGTATTTATTAAAAATTGGCCTAAAGATATTAAAGCATTTTACATGAAGCAAAACCCAGATGGTAAAACTGTTGCTGCCGTAGATTTAGAAGTACCAGGCGCAGGAGAACTAATGGGAGGAAGTCAAAGAGAAGAAGACTACGATAAATTAGTTGCTAGAATGAAAGAAATGAACATGGATGCTTCTGATATGGATTGGTATTTAAACTTAAGAAAATATGGAGGATGTATTCATTCAGGCTTTGGTATGGGATTTGAGCGCTTACTCATTTATCTAACAGGTGTAGATAATATAAGAGATGTTATTCCTTATCCAAGAACACCAAAAAATTGTGAATATTAGGAAGGAAGAAAAGAATGGGAAAAATTATAGCTATCGTAGGTATGTGTGGTTCGGGCAAATCTGTTGCAGGTGCCTATTTAGAAGACAAAGGATTTGAAAAAGTATATTTTGGTGGGGTTACTTTAGAAAAATTAAAAGAAGAAGGCTTAGAAGTAACTCCTGAAAATGAGAAATATATGCGTCAAAAACTCAGAGAAGAATTAGGTATGGGAGCTTTTGCTATAATTCTTCTTCCTAAAATTAGAGAATTATCAAACAAGAATAATGTAGTATTAGATGGCCTATATTCATGGGATGAACTTAAGATACTAGAAGAAGAATTTAGGGAACAGCTGACTACAATTGCTATTATTGTCGATAAAAAGGTACGCTATGAAAGATTAAGTGTCCGTCCAGATAGACCATTTAATAGGGAAGAAGCTAAAGATAGAGACATTAGTGAAATAGAAAATATTGCTAAAGCTGGACCTATCGCTTATGCTGACTACTATATAGATAACAATAAAATGATCAAAGATTTACAAATTAGATTAGAGGAAATATTAAAAGAAATAGAAGAATAGGAGGATACCAATGAATAAATTTACCAAAGAAATGGTCGATGATTATGCTGAAAAACTATTAATTGGCCTAACTGATGAAGAAAATAAAATGGTATTAGATGAATTTGAAGCGATTGACAAGAATATTGATTTAATTAATGAAATACCTGATATAGAAAAAATTGAGCCAATGACACATGCTCTAGATGATTTTGTGTTTGAACTAAGAGAAGATGTGGCAAAAGAATCTATTCCGATTGAAGACGCTCTAAGAAATGCTGGAGCAACAGACGGAAGAGAAATAGAAGTACCAAAGGTGGTGGAATAAATGGATAAAAGTATTACTGAACTTCATGAACTTTTAAAGAATGGTAAAATTACTAGCGAAGAATTAGTAAAAGAATCTTTAGAAAAATCAAAAGAAGTAGAAGAAAAATATAATGCTTTTGTAACCATTTTAGATGATACTAAAGGAAAAAATGTTACTGATTCTTTAGTATCGGGTATTCCTTTTGGCGTAAAAGACAATTATTCTACTAAAGATGTTTTATCTACTGGTTCATCTAATACTCTAAAAAACTATGTTCCTTTTTATACTGCAACCGTAGTCCAAAAATTATTTGATGCTGGAGCAATCATAGTAAACAAAACAGCTTTAGATGAGTTTGGTATGGGTGGAACTGGTACTACGTGCCATACTGGACCTGTCTTAAATCCATGGGATAAAACAAGAATGTGTGCAGGTTCATCATCAGGTTCAGCTTGTGCTATTGCATCAGGTGTCTATCCTTTTGCTTTAGGTAGTGATACAGGAGATTCTATTCGTAAACCTGCTGCCTACTGTGGGATAGTGGGATATAAACCAACTTATGGAATGCTATCAAGATATGGCCTATTTCCTTTTGCCAGTAGCCTAGATCACTGTGGCGTTTTAACAAGAAGTGTCGAAGATGCTGCTATAGTAAGTGACATCATGAAAGGAAAAGATGAACATGATATGACCAGTTGGGATTCTAGCAATATTCATTTGCAAGAGTCCTTAACGGGAGACATAAAAGGAAAGAAGCTATTTTATATTAAAGAAATATGTAATTTAGCAAATTATCCTAATGCTAGTGAAGAATTAAAAATGCATTTACAAAACTTTGATAAAACTCTAGATTTATTAAAAGAGGCAGGAGCAGAAGTAGAAGAGATTAGCATTGATCAAAGGCTACTAAATGCTATAGCAAGTGTTTACGTAGTTATATCTTGTGCAGAGGCAACTAGTAATATGTCGAATTTAACAGGAATTATCTTTGGCCCAAGAAGTGATAAGCAAAATATATTTGAAATGATGAAAGACCATCGTACTAAAGGATTTTCTCCATTAATTAAAAGAAGATTTGTCATTGGTTCTTATGTTTTGCAAAAAGAAAATCAGGAGCGTTACTTTAAAAATGCCGCTAGGGTAAGAAGATTAATTGTGGATAAAATGAAAGAATTATTTAAAGAGTATGATGCTTTAATCTTACCAGTTTCTAGTGGTCCTGCTAAAAAGTTTGATGAAGATAAAGATGTAATTGATGATAATACCAATGTTTTAGAAGAACATTTACAAATAGGAAACTTTGGAGGTTTCCCATCAATTACGATTCCAAATGGTTTTGTAAATGATTTACCAGTAGGAATAAATATAACAGGAAATTGTTATGATGATGAAAATGTCTTAAATATTGCTTATACCCTAGAAGGTATGATGCCATATAAAGGTCAAATAGCAAAGGAGAGAGAATAATGAAAAAACAAATCGCGGTAATTGGCTTAGAAATGCACTGTGAACTTAAAAGTAATTCCAAAGTTTTTTCTAGTGCTCGTAACTCTTATAGTGAAATACCAAACGTAAATATAGCACCAGTCGATATGGCTTTTCCAGGAACTCTTCCAGTTGTCAACAAAAAATGTGTAGCAGACGCTCTAAAAATGAGTATGACCCTAAATTGTAAGCAGCCAGAATATATGTACTTTGATCGGAAAAACTATTATTATCCTGATTTACCTAAAGGCTATCAAATTACCCAAATGAATGCTCCTGTAGGAGTAGATGGTAAAATTGAAATTGAAGTTAATGATAAACTTATCCCAGTTTACATTCACGATATCCATCTAGAAGAAGATGCTGCTAGTCTAGATCACTTCTTTGACACATCAAACATAGATTATAACCGTGCAGGAGTACCACTACTAGAACTAGTAACTGAACCATGTTTTCATAGTGCTGATGAAGCTGTAGCATTTCTAGAACATATGCGAAGAGTATATCAGTATTGTGATGTATCAGAAGCAGACACTAAAAAAGGTCAAATCAGATGTGATGTAAACGTATCGATTATGGATGAAGATGCAACTGAACTTGGTACAAAAGTAGAAATCAAAAATGTTAACTCTTTTGGTGGCGTTCATGATGCAATAGTTTATGAAATTGAAAGACAAACTAAACTAAAAGAAGAGGGAAGATATAGCGAAGTTGAACAAGAAACAAGAAGATGGGATGAAGAGAGTGGCACAACTATTCGCATGCGTAGTAAAGTTGACGCCATCGATTACAAATATTTTGTTGAGCCAAATATACCAAAATACAAAATTAGTAAAGAATGGTTAGAAAAATTAAGAAAAGAAATTCCAAGGCTTGCTTTAGAAAGAAAACAAGATTATATCAAAAATTATGGATTAAGTAGTTATGATGCTGAAATACTTGTAAAAGATAAAGAAATATCTGATTACTTTGAAGAATGTCTAAATTTAAAAATTGATGCGAAAAGCGCAACAAACTGGATTACTACGCAAATATTAGGATACATTAACAAACATGATTTAAGCATTAACGATTTATATTTAACGCCAACAAGACTAAAGGATTTAATAGAGGAAACAAATAAGGGAACAATTAGCTCTAAACAAGCTAAAGATATCTTCTTTAAAGTAATTGAAGAAAAGAAAGATATTAAAGACTTTATTAGTAAAGATAACGTTCAAATTAGTGATAAAGAAGAACTTACTAAAATTATTGATGAGATTCTATCTAATAACCAAAGCCAAATAGAAGAATATAAAAATGGTAGAACCAATATATTTGACTATTTTGTAGGCCAAGTAATGAAAAACACAAGAGGAAAAGCAAACCCAGTATTAACGAAAGAAATATTAACGGAGAAATTAAAATGATTAAAATAGACAATCACTATTTCCTCGATTTTACCGAAGAATTATTACCAGTTGTTGTTTCTATGCATTTTCTTGCACCAAAGCATGTTATAGCAAAAGAACTTTTATGCATTTATCAAACATATTTAATAGAAGAAAAGGAAATAGAGTTTGCAAGTCCTTGCATCGTATCAATTGATGTAAATGGGTCTCTAGCTAAATATTTAGAGAAACTAAATCATGAATCTAAGTTAGATTTAAATAGAAATCCTTTTGATTATCGAAAAGATAATTATATTTTATTAAATTGGCCTCTAATAGAGAAAACAATGATAAGGTGAAATTTTACATTTCATCTTTTTTCGTGTATAATATCTAGAAAGTTATGACAATTTTTGAGCATGCGAAAAAATTAGTTATAACTGTATTGTACCTAATTGTTAAGGCAACCTT
>CALVQN010000008.1 GCA_944358135.1 uncultured Bacilli bacterium | reverse complement strand
ATTTACAAGAGTAAGAGGATTAGAAAAAAATTCTAATCAAGCACTCTTAATTTTTTCATGTCATAATCTCAAAAAAATGTCATTATGGAATTGGGAAAAGCAAAAAAATAAGGAAAAAGCCAAAAATATTTTCCCTAATGCTTTAAAAGTTCTAAAAATGATAAAAATATTAAAATCAAAAAAAGACAAAGTAATAATTTTTTTTAAAAATTTCACTTTGTCAACAGTCTGAAACATTGTAATGAAATATCATTACAATGTTTTTTGCTTTTTGTATATATTAATAAATTCAAGAAAAATAGCTGTTAATTTTGAAATAAAAAGCAAAAAGAATATATATACTAAATTTTTTAAATCATAAATTATTTTTATTTTTTCTAATAAAAGTGGATAAAAAAATAAAAGCACATTAATAAATAGTATAATTAACAAGGTAAATATTAAACTTAAAAAATATATACCTAAAATATCTTTTAGTTGTAAATATATAAATTTGAAGAGAATTTTAGAAGTAATATCTTTTTTTATTGTATTAATTTTTTTTGTAACTTTTTTTTTGAAAAAATATATAGTAGAAATTATAAACAATGTAATAAATAATATGATATTGCATAATGTTATAAAATTATTGATATGTTCAATCTTATTAGTATTAAGATATATCATTGGAGAAAAATTGTATCCTAAATTTTTTAGTTCTTTTTCTACATATTCCATATTTTCTAATTTATCTACTTCAATTATTGAATCATTTTGACTTTGCATAAATTCTTTACTGTAAATATCATTAGCTATCTTATTTAGTGTTTTTTCATTTACATAACAAACATATTCATCAATATTTTGATTATTATTTTCATAAACTCCTACAACCTTTAAATCAATGTCAAACTTTTCTCTTTTCATATTTTCGTCGTAACTACCATAATATGAAAAAGGTATGGTTTGATTTAATAATTGATTACTATTAATTATATCTGAATTTAATGAATATCTTATTTTGTAAAAATCTAGTGTTGGTAAAAAATTTTGTGGACAAATGATGTAATAATTTTTGTTATCGGGGAAATAATCACCATAAACGATTTTAGGAATGTTTTCTTGACTGATGTTGTATATCCATAATTCTCCAGAGATGTTATTATTTCGAAAAATCATACTTTCCAATCCATTTTGAAAATTATAAGAATGATGCACTTTTAAAATATGTTTATTCTGTGTTAATTCTCTTTTTATTTCATTAAAACTTTTATTGTCATTCCAAACTAATAATGTTTTATATAACAGTGTTTTATAGTTACCATTTGAAATATAAGCATTATAACTTTTTTTATAAGTATTTAAACAGAAAATTGAACTAATTAATATAATTATTAATAATATAGTTTTTTTCATAAAATAGTGCCTTTCTTAAATAAAGAGTTCTTTTAGAACTCCTTTACCCATTTGAAATTACTTTTATTTCTCCAGTCCATCCAGAACAAATATCTCCACCTATAATTTTTGCAGAAACATTTAGTTGCCAAAAGCCATTTCCAATATAACCCATATCCACTTTACCGCTTCCGTTTTGAGAAATGGAAACTATTTTTGTTCTTTGAGTTAATATACTAGATCCTACTCCTAATCCTAAACCGAAAACAGTTTTTTTGGTACCATCATTATTTAATTTTTTAATTTTATATTCAATAATTCCATTTCTGTATAATGCTGGCGTAGTAGTGGCAGCTGAAGTTACGAATCCTTTATTTACTTTAAAATTAGAGTTGCTATAAACGGTTTGAGATCCTGCAGCATTTACAATTTTTATTCCAGAAAATAGCATTAAAAAAAGAGCAGCAATAGCTATTATTTTTTTCACTAATTTCACCTCACTTTCACTATATTATATTCTATAAATATTCAGTAAATAATGAAAAGGCTTAATTTTTATCAATTATAAAGAAATTAAAAAGGTTTTACTTTTTAATTTCTTGATCTTATCTTAATTTTATAATTATTTTCGTTTAAATGCACATTTCTTTTTGCATAGCTATATAAATTTTCTATTGCATTCATTTTTTCGTGTTGTGTTTTTTGATTATTTAAATCTTTTAATGCCTTTTCTTTTGTAGCATTATAAACTTCTTGAACTTTTTTTATTATTTCTTCATTCGGCATATCTTTGTAAAAATCTTTCTTCAAAGGATATGTATTGGGAAAAGTCAGCAACTGCAGTATTGTCTGCTTTATGCTATGCTTTAATAGAAGATTGTAAAACTGAAGATGAAGTGAATTTATATTCTATCTATAATTTGCTAGTAGAACACGGTACCAAAACTATTGATAGATTTAATTCATTGGATTTATATTTTCAACAAAAACCAATGGGAAGTTTATCTAAAATGAGTTATGCCACAGGTTCATTTGCTAAAGGTGAAACTCGTGCTACACTTTTTTCTGTGCTTGCAACAACTATTAAAATGTTTAGTGATACTGGAATAGCCAATCTTACTAGTCATACAGACTTTGAACTTAATAGTATAGGAAAAGAAAAAACTGTTGTATTTTTGATTATCCCTGATGAAAAGGAATCAAGGCACGAGTTAGCTTCTCTTTTTATAGACCAATGCTATCAAGCCTTGGTAAATTCAGCACAATCCTATAGTGATGGTAAGATGCCAATAAGAGTTAACTTTATTTTAGATGAATTTGCAAATATGCCACCTATAACTTCCATATCAAATAAAATTACTGTTTCAAGATCTCGTAATATTCGCTTTTATTTAGTTTTACAAGATTTTGACCAGTTAAAAGAAACGTATAAAGATTCGGCAGGAACTATTAAATCAAATTGTACTAATTGGATTTATCTTCTTACTTCTGACAACGAAACTGCTCGTGAGATTTCAAATCGACTAGGAAAATATACTATTTCTTCCGAACGTGTCTCTACATCTAGTAGAATAGAGCAATTAGATTATAACATTTCGAATGATAAGTCTTTATTGGGCAGAGAATTGCTTATGCCTGATGAGTTAATGAGGTTTAAATTTGGTGAAGCTTTGTTCATTAAAGCAAGAAAGTATCCAGTTAAAACTATGGCAATTCCAATATATGACTATCCTATAAAATTTAAAAAAATATCTTTACCTATTGAAGTAAAAAATACTGAAATAAAATGTTTTAATTTGGATGAGTTTAGAAAATTAAAATCTAGTCAAGAAAATAAAATTGATTTAGAATAAGTTGATTAATAATACTTTCAGAGTTAACATTCAACTTGAAAGTGAGGATATATGAAAGAAAAATTATTATGTTTAGGAACAGAAGAAAGTATTATTATTTTCAATGAACATTGTAGTGAAGCAATTAGAATTAGTAATCATAATAATGAAATTATTACATCTAAAATTAAAAATGAGGCTATTATTGAAAATATAAAAATTTTTCCTGTTAAGTATTCTGATTTAGAGCATTATTTTATTTTTAAAAATTATTATCAGCAAATGGCCGGATTAGGTGTAAACAAAGAAATAAAACATAAATTAGAGGAATTGATGGATTATCATTTAAAATTCATAAATATTCCAAAAAATAACAATAACGATATAGAAAATATTCTTTATCAGGTTACAGTGCTTTTTAAAAATGAATGTGATGAAAACCATAAATACAAAGACTTTTAATCTTAAAAATACAGCTATATTTTATGTTTATATATTTGAATAAATAGACAGATTTATTCCCTTAAATATGCAAAACAAGTAATTATTAACTTAGTTAAGTATAAATAAATATTAAAATTATCTTATTTTAGCCAAAAAATTAGTTTTATATACAAATGAAAATTTATTTAATTTTTTATATAACTAATTATATTTAATTGCATCATTAAATTTTGGACAACAAATGAACAACATGATTTGGTAGGATTTTTGAACCATATTTATGTAAATAAGGTGACAATTTTTTAAATTTTATTGAATTTTGGTAAATAATATATTACAATTAATTTACAACGAACTCATTGATGTTTTCGATTAAAATCATATATTAATGTGATTTTCGTAATTTTTTGGTCTAACAAGACTGTCCTTATATTTGGGGAGCATTAGTAAATAATTTAGTAATGCATATATACGAAGTATAAGTAGTAATGCTATATCAAAAATATGGTATAGTTAGATGGTCTGTTCCTTAACAATTAAGTTAGTCAATGGGCCTCTAATAATATTTATATTAAAGGAGGAAATAATTATGGATAGTAATATCAAATTTACTTCTGTTAACAAAAAGAAAAAGACTAAAAGAACTTTTATCATGAATTTTTCAAAAAAAGATTTCTTTGCTATTCTTGCATTAGAAGTAATAACTAACCCATCATTTTTAGAATTCGTTGTTGAAATTGTTAAAACAATACTGAACAGACCTTTCTATTATTTTGATAATAATAGTTTTTTTTATTTAAGGAGTTGAAATAAATGGATTTAAATAAATTAATTGAAGAAAATATTAGCAAAAATAGAATTACTGGTTTAACCAAGCCTAAAATAATAAAAGAAATGTTATCAATTCCAGAAAATATTAATTTAAAAAAATTAGACCAAATTATTAATTCCTGTTATAGTACTTTTTATATAAAAAAGAATTGGTCAAAGCATCAAGAAACTGAAGAAGAAAAATATATAAGATATTTAAATATACATCAAGAATTATCAGAAAGAATACAGCAACTTCCTGAAAATGCTGATAAAACTAAGTATAGAAAAATTTTAGTAATTAATGAACCTTGGCTAAAAGTAAGTCAAAAAAAACTAAATAAATTATTAACTAGTATTTTATTAACCAAAAAAGAAAAAGCAAAAAAGAGAGAAAGTATTGTTCCGTATTTACATTCTTCTGTTAAACAAAGATCTTATACAACAAATGCACAAGCGCATATAGGAGATAAATATGTTTTTGCAATAGATTTAAAAGATTTTTATCCATCAGTAACAAAAGTAAAAATTTTCAATTTTTTTAAAAAGCATTTTAAACTTCCTAGTGATATTGCTATGATTTATGCAGTTCTTTCAACCTATAAATCAGATAATGGAGAATACTGTTTGGGTCAAGGTTTATCACAAAGTTCAACATTAGCATTTTTAGTAAATTATCGATTGTTTAATTATTTATATCTTGAAGCCCAAAAATTAGGTATAGAAATGACTATTTATGTAGATGATGTTATTTTTAGTTCTTCTAGTCCGATTCCACAAAAATTTATTAATAGACTTTTTGGAATAATTAAAGAAAATAAAATGTCTATAAAAAGAAGAAAAGTGTATTATTATGGAAAAAAGCAAACAAAAAAAATCACAGGAATTTATATAAAAAAAAATAAAACCTCAGTGGCTTATGAAAAACATAAAGAAATTAGAATTCAATATAATTATCTAAAAGAAAAAATAAAAGAAATAAAAACTTTTAGTGATTATTTATGTATATATAATCTTTATTTAAAATTTTATGGAAATTATCATCATATATTAAATGTGGAAAAGAAAATCAATAATAAAATTTTAAATTTTGTAGATAAATATGATGAATTTTTTCCTAAAGGAATTCATAAGAAACAAAAACAGCCATACAGTGTTCAAAATATAAAAACTATCAATGATGTACAAAGACTAAATAAATGTTATCAAAAGTTAAAAAATAAAAATTTAAACGAAGTAATATTAGATTATCCTAATGTTAATTTATAATCACAAAGGAGGATTGATAAATGAATTTAAACTATGCTATATTTAGAAGCCACCCTAAGTTAATTTGTAAAGGAGAAATTAATTATAAATATTAAAAATATTTCATGTAACGAAGTTAAAGAACTAAGAAACAATAATTATGAATTTTTGATTTTACAGGGCTGTGGTGGCGATCTTAACGATTGGGTTAATGGCTTTACAGATATGTTGAAGGATGAGGGAATCGTAAACGATTCTTTTTCTTTTGATGAAGTGTATAGTTTTGAAAATAATAATTTAATTAATTTAGCTTTTGCTATTAATAATGAAAATTTAGATATAGGGAAACTTGCTATTTTTAGATTAAAAATTAGAAATGATTTTGGTGCAATGTGGCTATCTGATTATATTGATAATGGCTATATTAAAGATGTAAGATTATAAGGGGGAATTATTATATTTAATGAATTAAAAAAAGAATATGAAGAAAAGTTTAATAAAGAATTAAATAAAACGGGAATATTTTGGGCTTTTAGTAATCAACAATTCGATGAAAACAAAACTCATAAAGATGCGCCTAATGATGAATATTTGTCTATTGGATCAGGTGGTTATATACACAAATCAAATAAATTAAAATTAGATAATTTTTATAAAGTTATAGTTCCTAAATTAAAAAAAGATTTTACTGATAAAATAAAAATTGAAGAATTAATTGAATATGAATTAATAAATCATGAATGTTACTATATTGGTGATTATAGTTTGGCAGTATTTTCTATAAAAGATTTTTACAAAGATATGCCGAATGAAGAAATAATAAAAAAAGTTCAAGAAGTTTATAATGCTACAAAAGAAAAGGCATTAAAAGATTTAAATAATAGTAGTATTGGAATCTAAAGAAAAATCAAAATAGATAAAAATATAAGCCATTAATTTATTGCTTGACAGAGCTGTGAAAAATAGCTTGTCAAAATAAAAAAGAGCTTTCAAAAGCCCTTAAAATAAACAAAATTGGAGGAGCCTACCGGATTTGAACCGGTGCTAACGGAGTTGCAGTCCGGTGCCTTACCACTTGGCTAAAGCTCCATATCGCAATGAAATAATACTTCCCTTCATTGCATTTACTATTTTACACTAATGTTGCATCTTTGTCAATTAGTGTAAATGTTTTTTTATGTTTAATTTTATGTTTTAAGGAGGAATTTTATGATTATATTACATAAAAGTTTAAAAAGAAGTGAAGAATTAGTAAGATCTATTCGTAGAAAATTTGAATACGATGGTAAAGCTATAAGCGGTGTTATGGAATGTTTTAATAATAAAGATTATCAAGGATATATCTTAAAAATTATGCATTCTTTTAATAAAGGTAATGATCTCGTTATATGGTTTTATGAATCTTTAAAAGATAAAAATATTCAAGTAGCTTATAGCACTTTATCTAATGTTGATGAATTTAATAATTGGATAGATAAAGAGCAATTAAATGTCAAAGTATATCCTATTGTTAAAGAAATTAAAAGAGATATTGTTAGTGATGTTTTTAATAATATAATTAATTATTATGGGTTAGACGAACAAATAGAAGAAGAAAAAAGTCTAAAAATTTAGGAGGCATTTTATAGAACTAAAAAGATTAAGTGATATTTTTTATGAAATAGCAGATTTTTTAAAAAATTATGAGTTGCAAGAGGAAAATAAGAATTTAAAGCAAAATACTGAAGATGAAAAATTATATAAATTAAAAGAGATATTGGAGTTATACCCGATATTAACCACTTATTCTGTAAATAAGGCGGTCAATGAGAAAAAATTAAAAGCAATTCAACTTGGCAAAACTAGATTTTATAAAAAGAAAGATATTGAAAAGTTTTTGGAATCTAATTATGATTGTAAAAAATACCTAGGAGGGTTTTAAATATAGGCAGGATTGCTAAAGTAAGTGATTTAACTAAAAATGATTTAAAAAAATTCGAAATTGGTTTAACTGAAGCTAAAAAATTAAAAATTACCAAAGAGGATTTAAAAGGGATTACAGAAATAATTCCAAATAAAAAATATGGAATCAGATTAACTACTGGAAGTAGAAAATATTTTACTTTAAATGGTACTTTAATAGATAGCATTCGTGAGAAAAAAAGAGTTGAAAAAAATGTTCAGTTTGATCCAAAACAAGAACATTCAGAAAATTCAGAACTTATATTTAGTGATGGAATAAAATTGTATTTTAATGATTTATACGATCGTGAAAAAAGGAACGCTATTGATATAAATACAGTATATGATCATTATAAAAAAACTAATCTTTATATTATTCCTTACTTTGTAGAAGAACGTGGGGATATAAAATTATCACAACTTACAACTAAGGATATTGAAGACTTTTACACATATATGAGAAAAAGACCAAATAGTAATAATTCAAAAGAATCATTAAGTGAAAAAACTATACACAATACTAGTACAACTCTAAATGCAATATTAAACTTTTTGGTTAGTGATAAAAAAATTGAAATTAATCCAGCCAAAGAAGCTAGAAATAAACCAAATCCTAAAAAAAAGAAAAAAGAATTACAATATTTTAAAAAAAATGAAGCAATTTATGCTCTTAAATGTATAGATAACTTTGCCGATATTCGTTTAAAAACTTTTATGAATATTATATTTTCGTTAGGATGTAGAAGTGAGGAAGTAACTGGGTTAAGATGGTGTGATATAGATTTTGATGAGGCAGAAGTTAATTATTATGTTGCAATTACTTCTAATGTTCCAAAAAGTTTTTTAAAAAGTGATAAAAGAGTTAGAGAAAAGGAACTTAAAACACCAAATAGTTATAGAACTAATTTTTTGTCGGATAAAGCATTACGACTTTTAAAAAATTATTACGAATTTCAAAAAGCCTGTGGTTTTGACATAAAAGATACTGATTATATATTTAAATCTTGGGATGGCGAATCGGTAGCTGATCCTCATAAGTTATCAGAATATTGGCGAAAATTTAAAAAACAATATAATATTAAAAATGTAGATTTACATAGAATAAGACATACTGTTGCAAATATACTAGAGTGAAAAGGAATACCTAAAAAAGATATTGCTAAGTTACTTGGTAATACTGAACGTGTACTCGAGGAATTTTATACTCATGTTGATTCCCAAGAATTAAAAAAATGAGAAACGTTCTCGATGAAGAATTATTCGAAGACGTGGAAACAATAGATTTGGATATAAACTTGACTGTTAAAATTCTTAATGATTATCCAATGGCATCTTTTAGTGATTCAGAATTAAAAAAAATCGACTATTTATTAGATCAAAATATAGACAATACGAATTTTGAATCATATATTAAAATTACGAAACAAACAATTTTAAATAGTAATGCAAAACTAATTTATTTTATAGATGATAATAAAGAAAGATTAAATATAAAAATTGAGTGTTATAAGTTATTTGTTCCTAGTAGTAATATAGGTATTAAAAAAGTCAAAGATGTTGCTATTACCAAAAGTATTTTTGAATTTTAGAGATTAAATGTTAATAAAATATTATGATAAAATACATCCGGTAAACAAACTATATATAGTTTACTTTTCTATGGATTTATTTGGGAATGTATTGACT
Source organism: uncultured Bacilli bacterium (assembly GCA_944358135.1). Lineage (GTDB taxonomy): Bacteria > Bacillota_I > Bacilli_A > RF39 > UBA660 > Caccenecus. The sequence goes on along the minus strand of CALVQN010000008.1, from coordinate 14,779 downwards.
GATTATTGTCCAAACAATACAAAAAAATACAAAAAAATATGATTTTTTTAATAAAAATATTGTTTTGTATTATTGCGAAATACCTTGATTTTATGCGATTTCTATATAAAATTAAATAAAATGGTATTGACTGCAACTCCCCGAGCACCGGTTCAAATCCGGTAGGCCCCTCCAAATTGGAATATCAATTGAACATTTAGACTCAATTAAAGGAATAAATGTTCAATTTTTTTTATTAATTTGAAAATCTGCACTTTTTAATTTGCAGATTTAATTTTGTTAATAATTTCTTTATGATTAATGCTATTTAAATAATCTCTAGTATAAGGATTATCATTAGATAATTTTTCATGCTTTAAAGTCAAAATCTTAGTTACAGCATCATCAATTCTTTCTTCAGATATTTCCCCATTTAAAACCGCATTTTTAATAATTTCAATGGTATTTAGACTAAATTCAGGCATAAGTAAGATATCTACTCCAGCTAAAATAGCGTTTATATAAATCTCTTCCTGAGAGTATAAATTAGTTAAAGACTTCATATTAAGTCCATCGGTAATAACAAGTCCTTGAAAACCAAGCTCATCCTTTAATAAGTCTTGGATTAAAACTTTAGACAAAGTTGCTGGTGTATTATCTTTAGTAATGCTAGGAACAGCTATATGTCCAACCATAATTGCTTCTGCTCCATTTTCTATTGCTTGGATAAAAGGAATTAGCTCAAAATTCATAAGTTCTTCTTTTGTTTTAGTAACGATAGGTAAAGTATCATGGGAATCCTCTAATGTATCACCATGCCCTGGAAAGTGTTTATAAACAGAAATAACACCAGTATCTTGAAGACCACTAGCTAAAGAAATAGCCATAGTAGATACAATATCACTAGTTGTACCAAAACTTCTATCACCGATTACCGTATTATTAGGATTAGAGTAGATATCTAAAACTGGAGCAAAATCCATATTAATATCAAAAACTCTTAATTCTTCACCAATGACTTTTCCAACCTGGTAAGCAAAATCTTCATCACGAGTAAGTCCTATTTCATACATAGGAGGGATAATCGTAACTTCTTGATCACTCAAATTTTTAATTCTTTGTACTCTTCCCCCTTCCTGATCAATGGAAATAAACATAGGAATTTCGCTAGTACTTTTTATATCTGCGATAAGCTTTTGAGTCTGTTCATAATCTGAAAAGTTATTAGAAAATAAAATAAATCCACCAGGTTTAACTTGATTTAGTAAAGAAAAAAGTTCTTCAGTAACGCTCGTACCTTCATATGATACAATCAACATTTGTCCTATTTTTTCTTCTAAACTCATCTCTTTTAACTGTTCTTCTATCCTATTTTCTTTATCACTTTCCCTATTAGGAGTATTAATTTCTTTATTACAGCCACTAGCAATAAATAGTAAAACAAATAAAAAACAAAATAACTTTTTCATAATCTTACCTTTCTAATATATACTATCACAAATTATTATATCAAGTAAATAAAAGTTTATTAGAAAATGTATAAGATTTTTTTTATTTTTCATAATAAAAGTGGAGGTAATTATGAATAAAGAAGAATATCAAAAATTAGTAAAAAAATATGAACCAAAAGAAAATAAGTTTCAGAATGTTATTTATGCTTTTTTAATAGGTGGTTTAGTAGGTTTTATCGCTGAAGGATTAATAATTCTTTTAATGAATTTCTTTGATTTATCAAGAATTATCGCTGGAGCATGGACATGTTTAATTATCATTTTTGCAGCATCCCTTTTTACCGCTTTAGGTTTTTTTGATAATTGGATGAGTAAATCAAAAGCAGGATTATTAATACCAACAACTGGATTTGCACACTCTGTATCCAGCAGTGCTCTAGACTATAAAAGAGAAGGATTAATAACAGGTCTTGGTTCAAACTTTTTTAAGCTTGCTGGTAGTGTTATTCTATATGGAATTTTATCAGCATTCGTATTAGTGATTGTGAGAGTGATTATTGGTGGCTAGTAAGAAATTTAATAATGTATATATTAAAGACAATTTTAGTATAGTAGGGCCTTTAGAAAGAGATGGACTTTTAAAGAGTTATGACTTAGTTATGGAAGACTACTATTATGGAGAAAGAACTTTTGAACAAGCAGAAATCAAGATGCAAAAGATAGTATTAGATAATTTATTAAACAAAAATAAATTACCAGAAAGTAAAATAGATGTTATAATAGGGGGAGATTTAATTAATCAAATATCCATATCTAGCTACAATGCATCTAAATTTAAAATTCCTTATTTAGGAATATACAGTGCTTGTGCAAGTTATGCAGAAGAGCTTATAGTTGGAGCATCGCTAATTAGTGGTAAGTTAGCCAAAAACATAGTAGCCATTACTAGTTCTCATAATTTAAATGCTGAAAGACAATTTAGATATCCCGTAGAATATGGAGCAGTAAAAAAACATACTACAACCTTTACAACAACAGCCGCAGTATCTACCTTACTAACTAGTGAAACAACTAATATCAAAATAGAAAGTGCAACTATAGGAAAAGCGATAGACATGGGAGTGACAGATACGAATAATATGGGAGCAGTAATGGCTCCAGCAGCTGCTGATACCTTAAATACTCACTTAATGGAATTGAAGCGAAACATAAATTATTATGACTTAGTCTTAACGGGAGACTTAGGCCTAGTAGGAAAAGAAATATTCTTAGAAATGTTAAACAAAAATTACAATATTAATTTAAAGAAATATATGGATGCTGGTTGTGAAATATACACAAACTCTCAAGAAACATATGCTGGAGCAAGTGGACCAGTAGCCTTACCGCTAGTGTTATTTGACAAAGTATTATGCTGTAAAAGATATAAAAAAATATTAATTATTGCAACAGGATCATTGCAATCTGTTCAATTAGCTAATCAAAAATTAGGAATACCAGGCATAGCACATGCCATAAGTTTGGAGGTAATATAATGACATTCATTTGGGCATTTATTATAGCAGGTACATTTTGTGCAATAGGACAAATTATTTTAGATAATACAAAACTAACTCCTGGCCATGTTACCTCTTTATTTACTGTTTTAGGAAGTATTCTTGCCTTTTTTGGAATTTATGATAAGCTAATAGACTTAGCAGGTGGAGGAGCAACTACGATTATTTCCAACTTTGGTTATATGCTTTATACAGGTGCTTTAGAAGGATTTAAAGAGTTTGGCATTCTAGGTATTTTTTCAGGAATGTTAACTAAATCAAGTGTAGCTATAGTAGGATCAATTGTCTTTGCTTCTTTAGTAGCACTAATTTTTAAGCCAAAGGACTAAATAGTCCTTTTTATTTTGCATATTTTTTGGTATAATTTTAAATAGTAAGAAGGGACTAGTATGGCAAAAAAGAAATATAAAAATATAAAAGTAGAACAAGACGAACTAAAACCAATCGCAATTGGCGCATTTGAAAGTAGGAAAAAGACTTCTATTGGTACTTTCATTATTTTAACAATATTTGTATTAGTCGTAATATTTTTACCTCAAATTTCTGATGCGGTAAATGAATATTTAAATAAAACACCAACAACGCCAACAACACCAAATACACCAGACGAACCTGATGAACCAGATAATCCTGATGATGATGATAATGTAGACGAGACATTTTACGAATATATTGCAGGACTAAGAATTGATCGTGATGATATAACTGTCAGTGATATCAACATAGATACTCAAAATTACACATTAACTTATAGTGTCACAAATAATGGAACTAACTATCAAGATATAGAAGAATTAAACTATTATATTGAAATTTATAATTCTGATCATACTTTAATTGAAAGAGTAAAATTAGCTACTAGCGTCTTTCTAGCAAGTGGAGCTTTTGAAACCTTTACTTGGAATATTTCTGAAGCTTCAGCAACTACTGTAGGATATTTGGTTTTAGTAAAGAAAACAGAAAATGATTATCCAGAAGTTGAGATTAATGCTGATAGTGAAGGCAATTCTACTTTAGTATGTACAAAAGCACATGAGACAGTCACTTATGAATTTACAGATGATAAATTAACTGACGTAACAAGTATAGTAGAATATCTTACCACAGATCCAGAATATACAGAAATTTACGAGACATACCAAACATTAGCAAATACGTATAATAGCACAACAGGTATAACCTCTAATTTCTTTATTAACACAGGTGGTTTCAATATAACTACAATTGTAAATCTAGAGGAAGCAACAAGGTCATACATATTTAATGCTGATACTTTTGAATTAGATACCGCAACTAAAGTAGTAAATTTTGAGATGGAAGCACAAGGATTTGATTGCAATTAGGACGTGATAATATGGAATATCAATTTAGTATTAATGATTTTGAAGGTCCTTTAGACCTTCTTTTACATCTAGTAAAAACTTCAAAAATGAATATTTATGATATTAATATAAAAATAATTATTGAAGAATATTTAAAATTTATTGAGAGCGAAAAAGAAAAGAATATTGATATAGCAAGTTCTTATTTAGTTATGGCCGCTGAATTAATTCACTTAAAAAGTAAGATGTTAGTAAATGATGAAGAAAAAGAAGAAGCGAGTGATGATGAATTTTCTATTACTTCTGAAGAAGATTTAAAAAGAAAAATTATAGAATATGAAAAATATAAAAAGATAAGTGAAAGCTTAGTTGAACTAGAAAATAAACGTAATAATTTTTATACCAAAAGTCCTATGAATTTAGATGAATTTATTGAAAAAGGAAATATTAATTTTGGTAGTGTAACTGTGAATGATTTAGTGGAAGCATTAAAAAAATTTAAAGAAAGGGAAAAACTAAATAAGCCTTTAAATACCAAAATTACAAAAAAAGAATATAGCATAGAAAAAAGAATTGATGATATAAGAAAGATTTTACAAGTAAGAGAAAAGATAGAATTTTTAGAATTATTTAGTGAATTAAATAGAGATTTTATTATTGTTACTTTTCTTTCTATTTTAACTATGAGTAAAAATGACGAAATTTTATTAACTCAAGAAGAAAATTTTAAACCAATCTTAATTGAAAGGAGAAATACTCATGAATAAATTAGGAATATTAGAAGGAATTCTTTTTGTTGTTGGAGACGAAGGAATTAATTTAAAAAATTTATGTGAAGTAATGAACATAGATACAGAAGAAGCGAAAAGTCTTTTACTTAAATTAAAAGAGAGCTATGAAAATGAAGAAAGAGGCATTCGAATCAGTTATCTTGGTGATGCTTTTAAATTAACTACTAAAGAGGAACATAAAGAATATTATCAAAAACTAGTTGAAAATCCAGAAGCAAACACTCTTAGTCCATCTAGCTTAGAAGTACTAGCTATTATCGCTTACAACCAACCAATTACTAGAGTGGAAATAGATACATTAAGAGGAGTAAGCAGCAGTCATATTATTAGAAGATTAGTAGCTAAAGGTTTAATCAAAGAAGCAGGAAAATCTAAAATGCCAGGTAGACCTAATTTATATCGAACAACAAGTGAATTTCTAGATTGCTTTGGCCTATCTAGTTTAAATGAATTACCAGAAATTGGAGAAGTTATAGAAGAAGATAGTGAAAAAGAATTATTCACATCAATTTATAAAGAGGCCGAAAATGAAGTGGACCTTTAATAGAGAGTTAACATTAGAAAGCTTTACTAATCATGATGAATTAACTTTAAGTTACTTATATTTTGAGCAGGAAGAAATTAATAAAGAATATATTAATTTTGAAACATTAAGAGAAATTAAGTTTAAAAAATGTAAATTAACAAATATAACTTTTGATAATACCTTTTTTGGTAAAGTAAAATTTGAAAATTGTGAACTAAATAATGTTACTTTTAGTGGATGTAATTTAAGTAATGTAGATTTTGATAATTGTAAACTAATAAGCGTATCTATTTTTGAAGGTACAATAAGTAATTTAAGTATCGAAGAAAGCTTAATAGAATATTCCAAAATAGAAAATACGAAAATAGATAATTCATTATTTGATGATGCTAAATTTATGGAAAATATTCACAGACATAATAAATATGAAAATATTAAATTTTACAAGTGTAATTTTATTTCTGATAATTTTATTGATGCTAGATTTAAAGAATGTGATTTAAAAACAAGTCATTTTGAAGAAACAAAAATAAATTTAGATGATTTAATTACCTCTACATTATCTATATTAAATCTATTAGAAATAGTAAATACCAAAGGAATAATTATTGAAGAATAACTAAACTATGTTATAATAAATAATAGGAGGATTCTATGAGCTATATTGAATTAAAAAATGTAAAAAAGGAATATATAATGGGTGAAGTAAAAATAATTGCTGCCCATGATGTATCATTTGAGATAGAAAAAGGAGAACTAGTAGTAATATTAGGACCCAGTGGAGCAGGTAAGACTACAATTCTTAATCTTTTAGGTGGCATGGATAATGCAACAAGTGGAAGTATTATTGTTGATGGTGAAGAAATAACCAAATTAAAAAGAAAAGAATTAATTGGCTATCGTCGTAATAGTATAGGCTTTGTTTTTCAATTTTACAATTTAGTTCAAAATTTAACCGCTCTAGAAAATGTTGAACTTGCTGTTCAAATATGTAAAAATCCCTTAGATCCCAAAACAGTATTAGAACAAGTTGGTCTAAAAGACAGAATTAACAATTTCCCAGCCCAACTATCTGGAGGAGAGCAGCAAAGAGTATCTATAGCAAGAGCAATAGCTAAAAATCCTAAACTATTATTATGTGATGAACCAACAGGTGCTCTAGACTCAAAAACAGGGATAAAAATACTAGAATTATTACAAAAATCTTGTAGAGAACTAGGAATGACTACAATTATTATTACTCATAATGCCATTATATCAGAAATAGCAGACAAAGTAATTCGCTTAAAAAACGGTACAATTGAAGAAATAAAGAAAAATAGGAAGCCAAAAAATGTAAAGGAGCTTGATTGGTAATGCGTCTTTTATACAAGCTCTCTTTTACTAAAATGCGAAAGAATATTGGTAGATTTTTATCAGTATTATTTATTGTTGCCTTAGGAGTAGGCTTTTTTGCAGGACTTAGAGAGACAACACCAGATATAGAGACTACGCTAGATAATTATTATGATGAGCATAATTTAATGGATTTTAAAATTGTTAGTACAGGCGGACTAACAGAAGATGACGTAACTAGTTTAAAAGAATTAGAGAATGTTGAAAAAGTAATTCCTAGTTATTCTGTCGATGTATTAATTAGTGGGGAAGAAATTAGAGTCCATGCCATCGAAGAAGAAATAAACAACGTCGCTTTAAAAGAAGGAAGAATGCCAGAAAAAAATAATGAATGCATTGCTGATTCTACTAAATACCAAATAGGAGATACTCTTACCATTACAAAAGAAAGTATAGAAGGAATACTTACAACTAAAGAATACAAAGTAGTAGGTCTAGCTGATTCTCCTCTTTACTTAAGCAGACAAATGGGAATTGCTAGCATTGGAACTGGTGAATTAGAATCTTTTATTTATGTACCAAGAGAGAATTTTAATTATGAATATTATACAGAAATTTATCTAACTGCTAAAGGTACCCAGGGTGAAATAGCATATGAAGATTCTTATGAAGAATTAGCTAATATTTTACTAGCTGAACTAGAAGAACTAGCTCCCATAAGAGAAACAAAAAGATATGAAGAAATATTAGAAGAAGCAACTATAGAAATTAGAAAGATTGAAACAGAAGCAAATGAAGAAATAGCCAAAGCTGAAGAAGAACTAAATAATGCTTTACAAGAAATCAATAACGGTAGAACAGAAATAGAAAATGCCAAAACAGAATTAAACAACACAGAGAACGCTTTAAACAAGCAAGAAAAAAATGGCTTAACTGAAATTAATAATGCTCGTACAACTTGGGAACAAAACTATAATTTATTTATAGCGACTTTAAATAATGCTGGTTTAACTATTGATACTTTACAGTCAACTTTAGATGCCTTAAATAGTCAAATTGCCAATATAGAAGAAATATTAAACACACTTCCAGAAGATGATCCAAACTATGCAACATATAAAGCAACTTTAGATAGTTTAAATATTGAAAAGGCTAACTTAGAAACATTAATTGCCACTAAAGAAACACTAGAATCAAGTAGAGAAGAAATTGATACAAATGAGACTAACTTAAAAGAGCAAATTGCTAGTGCTAGAAAGGAAATAGCAAGTGCTAGAAGCGAAATAGAATCTAATGAAAATGAATTAGACACAGCTTATACGGAATATTTAAATGGAGTAAATGCATTAAATGAACAAAAAGAAGAAGTAGAAAGAGAAATTGCTGATGCCAAAAAAGCCTTAGAAGAAATAGAAAAACCACAGTGGTATTTACTTGATAGAACAGACAACAATGGTTACTCTAGTGTATGGGATGATGCTTTAAAAGTAGATGCTATCGCTGGAATATTTCCGATCTTCTTTATTATTGTTGTAGCTTTAATGTGTTTCAACACAATGAACCGAATGGTTGAAGAAGAACGTGGCGAAATAGGAATTTTAACTTCACTAGGATATGGTAATTTTAGTATAATTAATGGCTACTTATTTTATATCTTTTTTGCAACAGTAATAGGTGTTACAGTAGGATTACTTGTTGGTTATACTTTAATACCAAATGTAATTTACAGTATTTATAATGCTAATTACATTTTACCAAAACTAGGAATTAATATGAAATTATTACCTTTCTTTATTATAATTTTAATTACTTTAGGACTTATGTCAATAATTGCAATTGTCTCATGTTTAAAAGAGTTAAAGCTTGTTCCAGCCGAAATATTAAGACCAGCATCTCCAAAGAAAGGAAAAAAAGTATTTTTAGAACACATCAAATTCATATGGAAAAGACTATCATTTACAGGAAAAGTAACAGCCAGAAATATGTTTAGATACAAAAAAAGAATTATTATGACTATATTAGGAGTAGTTGGTTCTACAGCACTTTTATTAACAGGATTTGGCTTACGTGATAGTATCAGTGGACTAGCCGACCTTCAATATGGTAAAATTAATCATTACGATGCTTTACTAGTACTAACAAACTCTTATAGTGAAACAAATACTGAGCTATCAGAGCATTTAGCAAGTGAAGAAATAACTGAATATATGCCAATTTATCAAGCGTCATTTACTTTTGAAGCAAATAGTTTATCACATGATGTTTACTTAATTGCTATATCAAGTTCTGATGAAATAGACGAGTTTATAACCTTTAATAGTAAAGTAAATGATGAATTTGTATTCCCAGAAGATGGGGTTGTAATTAGTGAAAAAATGGCAAGCCTATTAGATGTAGAAATAGGAGATTTTATTAAGTTAAGAAACAGTAACAATGAATTAGTGGTACTACCTATATCAGAAATAGTAGAAAATTATACAATGCATTATGTATATATGAATGAAGCAACTTATGAAAAATATTTTGAAACAGAATTAGAATACAACATGATTATGGCAAATTTAAGCGATGAAGCAAACCATGATGATTTAGCAAGCAAGTGGATGGATGCTGGTTTAATTAGCACAATTAATTTTACCGAAGATAATATTGAAATATTTGATAATATGGTAGGAGGATTAAACTTAATTGTATTACTAATTATTAGTGCTTCTTGCATGTTAGCTTTCATTGTTCTTTATAATTTAACTACAATTAATATAGCCGAAAGAATAAGGGAAATATCAACATTAAAAGTATTAGGCTTCTATGATAAAGAAGTATCTAGTTATGTTTATAGAGAAACACTATTCTTAACAATCATAGGAATTATATTAGGTTTAGTAGCAGGTATTTTCTTACATATGTATGTTATTAATGTTGCAGAAACAGACAATATCTTATTCTTACATGATATTTTATGGCCAAGCTACATATACTCATTCTTAATTATTGTTTTTTTTACCATCATAGTGCAAATTATAACTAACAGAAGATTAAAGAAAATAGATATGGTTGAATCCTTAAAATCAGTAGAATAACAAAAATGATATGAACCCCGTTTCTTGAACATAGAAACGAGGTTTTTATATGTCAAAATTAAGTTATTAAGATAAAATTAATTTATATAGAGAAAGAAAAGAAAGAATATCATTGAAAAGTTTATTAAAAAAATATAATATACGCGAGAATATAATCGAATATATGGTAAGTTTAATAGATAAAAATGGAATAAATATTTTAAGAACATAAAAAAAGTCCACTATAAAGTAATTTTATGATAGAATAAAAAAAGAAGGAGTTAAAATATGTCTAATATAATAAAAACGAAAGAACAATTACAAACATTGAAAGATACATTAAGCTATTTAAAAAATCATGAAATAAACAAAGCTTTTTTAGAAGAAATATTAACATACTTAGGGCCTAAAAATAATGGAGATTTACTAATTAATTATAATATTAGAGAAAAAGGAATAATAACTGCTCAATTTGTTCCTTCTACAAATAGTATAAATATATCTATAAATAAAATAAATAGTTGGTTAGAAAATAATGCTCAAAGTTTTGAATTAAATGATAATGATAATATCCTAAAAGGTTATTTATTTCTATATGTGATTACTCATGAAATAGAACATGCTTATCAATATCTAATAGGCGAAAGTATTATAGAAGCTCCAAATAATATTTTAAAAGAGGCATATAAACATTTAATGGATTTATTAAATCCTCCAAAATATATACTACCTCATCCTATTAAACAAACTAGAGGGGCTATATCAACATTTCTTTATAAAGCAAGACAAAATTACTATCTTTTAGAACGTAATGCTAATATTGAAAGTATGGATTTAATTAGTAATTTAGCTAAAGAAGAAGGCAAGAAGGAAATTTATGAGCTTTTTCTTAAGATGAGAGATATGTTTTTAAGATGTGGATACATAAAAAGTAATATGGGAAGTATAGAAGAAACATATAGAGAAATTTTGATGTATGATAAATTTAAAAAGTTTACTCATGAAATAGATTTATCAGAAGAGGATAAAATGCGTTTAGGATTAGGCATTAGTGAGGAGGCAAGAATAAGAATTTTATCCAAGAAAAATAAAAAATAGAAAGAAGGAATAAATATGTTAGAGAAAATTGAAGTGCTATGTCACAGCAGTATTAAAATAACCAAAGGAGTTATTATTTATTTTGATCCATTTAAAATAAAGAAAGAATATCATGATGCTGATCTAATATTTATTACCCATAGTCATTATGATCATTTTAGTCCTGAAGATATTAACAAAGTAAGAAAAGAAGGAACAATAATTATAGCTACCGAAGACTTACTTGACAAGCTATTAACATTAGGATTTACAAAAGAAAGTATAATAATAGTAAAGCAGAATGAAAACTTTAATGTAAAGGATATAAATTTTAAAACCATCCCAGCCTATAACACAAATAAAAATTTTCATCCAAAAGAAAATAATTGGGTAGGGTATTTATTAACACTGGATAATACAATCTATTTTATAGCGGGAGATACAGACATTACCAAAGAAAACAGAAAAGTAAAATGTGATGTAGCATTTGTACCAGTTGGAGGAACATATACAATGACTGTTGAAGAAGCAGCAAAACTAATTAATGAAATAAAACCAAAAATTGCTATTCCCACTCATTATGGTGAAATAGTAGGGGATACAAGTGATAAAGAGAGATTTGTAAAATTAATCAATACAGACATTGAATATAAAGTTTTTATAAAATAAGGAGAAAGTTATGGAAGAATTAATAACCTTCTTTAAGAAAATAAAACCAGAATATATAAAAGTTAGGAAAAAATCAATAAAGTAAAGGAGTTGTTAAATAATTAAAAAGCAATTTCCTTTTTCCAAATATTCTTTACACATTTAAGTTTTTCTTCTAAGCTTTCTTCTTTCAAAGTTTAAGAAAATATACATTTTTAGAATTAAAATAGGTTGATAATTCTCAAAACTAATATTATTTTACCGATCTAGTATTCTTTAATAAATATGATAAATTTTATATTTTAATAATGTTAAATTGCGGCATTGAAGAAAATATTGAATCTTTAAAATAAAAATGCTTGAAGTACAAACATTTATATGATAGACTATTTATAGTGATGCTATGATGAAACAAAACAAATTAGTTCTTCCAGTTTTAAAATGGGTTGGAGGAAAAAGACAATTATTACCTATTATACATAAACATTTACCAAAGTTAAGCAATACTGCTACTTATTATGAGCCTTTCATTGGCGGTGGAGCAGTTTTTTTCGATTTACAACCATCAAAGGCAGTAGTTAATGACATCAATCATGAGTTAATTAATGTTTATCAAACAATTAGAGGTGATGTTGAAAAACTAATTGCAGAATTAAGTAATGAAAATAAATATGCAAATACATCGGAATGCTACTATAAAATAAGAGAGTTAGATCGCAATCCTGATGTTTATAATAAACTAAGTAATATAGAAAAAGCAGCTAGAGTTATTTACTTAAATAAAACCTGTTATAATGGACTTTATCGTGTAAATAGTATGGGTGAATTTAATTCTCCTTTTGGAAGGTATAAAAATCCAAGTATTATAAATGAAATTGGTTTAAGAGCTGTTAGCAAATATTTTCGTGAAGCAGATATTACTTTTCGAAATATGGATTTTGAAGACGCATTGGAAGGAATAAAAAAAGGTGATTTTGTGTATTTTGATCCCCCTTATGTTCCTCTTTCAACGACCTCTAACTTTACAGGGTATAATGAAAGTGGTTTTGGCTTTGAGGAGCAGGAGAGATTAAAACGTTTATGTGATAAGCTTACTGATCAAGGTGTCCATATTTTATTATCCAATTCTGATTGTGATTATATTCGAAAGTTATTTTCAGATAAAAAGAGATATACAATTATAGAAGTAAAAGCTAAAAGAAGTATTAATAGTATAAGTTCAGCAAGAGGGGAAATAAGTGAGGTGTTAATTATTAATCATGTCAGAGTTTAAATATAATGAGGAAGCATGGGAAAAAATATTTAGTGATTACCATATATTAGAAGAAATAAATGAAAAAGGTTTTTTTAAAATCACTTCTGAAGAAATTAATAAATATAGACAAGCTAGATTAATGACAAAATTTGATAATAGTGAAGCTATACCTACAATATTGAGTAGGAACAATCTTTCAATTTTACCAATTAGTGGTAATAGTTATATGATTTCTACTTTTAAGACATATCATAAACTTGAACAAGCATCAGAAAATGTTATTAGAGTTGATTTTCCACAATATATTGAAAGTATCGATTATAATAAAATTACTAGTGAAGCCTTAGCTTTAAATTGTGCTTACATTACTAAGATATTAGAAGATTTTTTAGAAGAAGAAAATCTGGTACCTACAGTAAGTGGAAAAATGGGATCTGGAGATTTTTGCTTTCAAATAGGAAATTTGAAAAATAATGAAAACATTTCAGTAGAAGTAAAAAATTCACGAATTGAAATAGACGGTGGATATGAAGGAATGAATAGTTTAGCTATAATTGAAGCTAAAAATAAAATATCATCAGATTTTTTGGTTAGACAACTTTATTATCCATACCGACTATGGAAAGATAAAGTAAGTAAGAAGGTTAGACCTATCTTTATTATTTATTCCAACAGTGTATTTACTTTATATGAATACCGTTTTAATGACGATAATAATTATTCATCTATAGAATTGGTAAAATGTCGGGAATACAGTATTGATGATACAAAAATTACTTTTGATACAATTAAAGATATTTATGATAATATTCATGAATTTGTAGATGAACCAGAAGTACCTTTTCCTCAAGCAGACAATTTTAATCGAGTAATTAATATTTGTGAATTAGTACGTGATAATGAAATAAATAAAAAAAATGTAAGAGATAATTATGAATTTGTAGAAAGACAAGCCGACTATTACACTAATGCGGCAATATATTTAGGATTAATTAAGAGAAAAGGTGATTTTTTTGAATTAACTTCTGTTGGTAAAGAAATTTTTAACATGAATTATAAAAAAAGACAAATTGAATTTATTAGAAGAATTTTATCTCATAAAGTTTTTTATGAAGTTATGAAAATATATTTTGAACAATCAGAAGTACCATCAAACAAGACAGTAGTGGATTGTATGAAAAAATGTAATTTATATCATGTGGTTAGTAATGAAACTTTTTATCGCAGGGCATCAACTATAAAATCTTGGATTGATTGGATTATTGATTTAGTTAGAGAAGAACTTGATTAGTTCTTCTTTCGTATTTTAAGGAGGTTTCGACATGATTCTACAACCCAAAAATTTTAACTTAGAGACAACAAGTATTTGGAGTTTTAAAGACCGTGGAGAATGGGCAACTCACAAAGGAGATTATAGAGGAAATTGCAGCCCTTATGTTTTACGTAATTTATTACTTAAGTATACCCAAGAAAATGACTTAGTGCTAGATCCTTTTTGCGGAAGTGGTACTGCTTTAATAGAATGTAAATTGTTAAAACGTCATGCGATAGGCTTAGATATTAATAGTAATGCTATAATGCATACTAAAGAAAAATTAGAATTTAAATATCACGAGAGTTATAATCCTAAGCTGTATTGTTTAAATTCTATTAATTTAGATAAAGTAGTTAGTAAAGAAAGTGTGGATTTTATTTTTATTCATCCTCCATATGCTAATATTATTCAATACAGTCAAAACATAAATGGTGATTTATCTAGATTATCTATTGATGATTTTTT
>CALVQN010000007.1 GCA_944358135.1 uncultured Bacilli bacterium | reverse complement strand
TAAATATAAATTACACTTAAAAATCATAAGGTTTTAACTTTGACATTTTCTTAAGTTTTGATATTGACATTTACACCAAAAGGCTTTTTCACAAAAAGTAGGCCTCATGCAACTAAACAAGATGAAGATTATATACCATTTGAGTGGAGTAAAAATGTCTTGAACGGAAAAAGCAAAGCAAAAATTGTATCGCTTAAAAGAAAAAATATAGGATAGCAAAAACTAGCCTATATTTTTAATTACACAATAAAAAGCCTATATATACAGGCTTAAATAACTAATTGGCTGCCCTAGTAGGATTCGAACCTACGAAATTACGGGGTCAGAGCCCGCCGCCTTACCGCTTGGCCATAGGGCAATGAGTATTATATAAGCATAACTTTTGGCTTATATAAATCATCTTTCTTCTCATAAATAGCAATTTCTCTATCTTGATAAGTAAGTAATAATTCTTTTTCTTTACTATTTAAAGATAAAGAATTACCATTACTCACCTTTTTATATTCTACCTCATTTAATGAATAATTTTCAATAGTTAAAACATCTTTTATTTTTAAAATTTGATAATGATGATTTTGAATATCTTCTAGAGAATTTGCCTCTTCAATTCTAAAATTCCCCTGTTTAATTCTAACTAAATTATTCATAGTTCCTACTACACCTAAATATTTAGTAATATCCCGAATTAAACTACGAATATAAGTCCCCTTTTCTACTTTGCATCTAAATGTTATAACATCTTGGTGGAAAGATAAAAGCTCTAGTTCATAAATATGAACTTTTTTTATAGGGAGTTTAACTTCTTCACCACTTCTTGCATACTCATAAAGTTTTTTTCCATTAACTTTAATAGCACTATATAAAGGAACTTCCATCTGATATTCTCCAATAAATTTAGAAAACACTTTTAAAATTTGTTCTTTCGTAACTTGAACATCTTCTTCTCTTAAAATATTACCCGTAATATCTAATGTATCTGTTTCAACACCAAGTTTAATCTCGGCAATATACTCTTTATTTAAAGAAGTAAGCATATCGACTAACTTAGTATATTTACCCAAGCAAACCACTAACACACCTGTAGCAAGAGGATCAAGAGTTCCTGTGTGTCCTACCTTTTTTTCATGAAGTTCATGGGAAATAATATTTACGATATCTCGAGATGTATAACCTTTGGGTTTATCTACAACAATTATGCCCGACATAACTTCTATCATCTTCCCTAAATCCCAAAGAATGAAACATCTCTTGATATATAGAATCAAACTTAGATGGCTCATAATAAATATCCTCTAAAGGTACAGAGAAAACCTTTTGCTCTTTAATTCTTTTAAGCATTTTAAACATCAGTGGCTCTAACAAAGTTTCATCTCTAAGAAATCCAATATCATCAATTAAAACATCATTTTTTTCTAAAGAATGATGACCTAAAAACAACACAACATATCCCAAAAAAGATCTCTTAAAATAAAGTTTATGAATTTGAAAATAATTAGCTTCCTGATACATTTTCAAATCTATTTCCTTTTCTGGATGCATCTTTAATGTTAAATACAATTCATCATCGGTAAATTTCCCAGTTAAAATAGATAAATTCCCATGCATACCTATCACTTCTCTTTAATTTCTTTAATAATATTTTCAATATTACTTGCATACTCAATAGACTCATCATAAACAAATTCTAAAATAGGTGTATGACGTAAATCTAGTCTTTCAGCAACTTCACTTCTAATAAATGAACTAGCTTCATTTACTTCTTTTACTAGTGTTTTACGATCAAGATTACTCAAGGAAGTAAAGTATACTTTAGCATAACCTAAATCTCTTGATACTTTACAACCTGTAATCGTAATAGACTTTAATATTTCATCTTTCGCTTCTTCAAAAAGAATTTCACTAATCACTCTAGCAATATCACTAGATATTTTAGCTATCTTATGACTTGGCATTATCACGCACCTCCACCATTTCATAGCACTCAATTATATCTCCTATTTTAATATCGCTAAAATTATCCAAGGTTATACCACATTCAAAACCTTTCTTAACTTCTTTAACACTATCTTTTTCTCTTTGAACAGAAGCGATTCCTCCATCATAGACAATTACACCATCGCGAATAACTCTTGCTTTAGCTCCATTCTTAATTATACCATCTAAGACATAAGAACCAGCTATATTTCCAACTTTAGAGAATTTAAATATTCTTCTAATCTCAGCATTACCTAAAACTTTCTCTTCGAATTCAGGATCAAGCATACCCTTCATAGCAAGCTCTATTTCTTCAATACATTTATAAATAATGGTATAAAGACGAATATCTACATTATATTCTTTAGCAAGTTCTTTAGTAATATTAGATGGACTAACATTAAAACCAATAATAATAGCATTTGATGCATTAGCAAGTACTACATCACTTTCTGTAATTGTCCCAATACCAGAACGTATTACATTAATTTTAACACCTTCAACATCAATTTTAAGTAAACTATTTTTAACAGCTTCCTCACTACCACGAACATCTGCTTTTAAAACAACATTAATCTCTTTTTGGCCTGAATTAATTTTACTAAACAAATCATCTAGAGAAATAACATCCTTTTTATATTTATTTTCTTTTGCATGTAGTGCTCTTTTCTCTGCTACTTCTTTAGCTTCCTTCTCTGTTTCAAAAGCCATGAATTTATCACCAGCTGAAGGATTTTCTGATAAACCAGTAATTTCTACAGGCGTACCTGGACCAGCTTCTAAAATAGATTCACCTAAATCATTTTTCATTGTTCTAACTTTACCATGAGTAATACCAACAACAATTGGATCGCCTAATCTTAAAGTACCATTTAAAATAAGAAGACTAGCTACACCACCAACATTCTTATCTTGACGGGACTCAATAACCGAACCAACCGCATATCTTTTTGGATTTGCCTTTAACTCTGACATTTCACTAATTGCTAAAATAGTTTCTAAAAGCTTATCTACTCCTTCACCAGTTTGAGCAGAAATATTAATGAAAGGAACATTTCCACCCCATTCCTCAGGAGTAATATTAATCTCCGCCATTTCTGTTTTAATTCTCTCTGGATTAGCATCAGGTTTATCAATTTTATTAACTGCAACAATAATAGGTACTTTAGCACTTAAAGCATGATCTACAGCTTCTTTAGTTTGAGGCATAACCCCATCATCAGCGGCAACAATAATAATGACAATATCTGTTACACTTGCTCCCCTAGCTCTCATTTCTGTAAATGCTGCATGACCTGGAGTATCAATGAATGTTATTTTATTTCCATTAGTCTCTATTTGATAAGCACCAATATGTTGCGTAATTCCTCCTGCTTCTCCACTAGCAATATGAGAATGACGAATATAATCAAGTAAAGTGGTCTTACCATGATCTACATGTCCCATAATTGTAACAATTGGTGGACGAGGTACTAAAAGAGCCTCATCATCAATAATTTCATATTCTTCAAAATTAGATACATCTTGTGTTTCTTCTCTTTTTAAAGTCTTATTATATTCTAAAGCAACAATTTCTGCATTTTCAAAATCAATCACTTGATTAAGAGATATCATCAAGCCCAAAGTCATTAATTTTTTAATAATATCTGTTCCACTAACATTAAGTTCATTTGCTAAATCACCAACGGTCATCCCTTCTTTAAAGAGAATAACATTATCATCTTTACTATTCTTCATTAATTTATTTTTATTCTTATACATTTCTTTCTTTAAATAAGAATAATCTTTAACATCAGTTTGATCCTTTTTTTTCTTTAACTTTTGCTTCTTATCGGTAATATTAATATTTTTTGTAATATTACTACCTTCAACTATAGCATCTACTACTTCATCAATTGTATCTTCTTCTTCAAAAGATTCATCTTCTGTAATCAAATTAATGGCATTATCTAAAGAAATAATATCCTCATCTGTAAGAATATCCTCTCCACTCATTACTTCAATGCCCAAATCATTACATTTCTTTAATATTTCTGCTACACTTAAATTAACATCAGCTGCATATTCTTTTACTGTCATAATACACTCTCCTTTCCTATCTTTGTTTTACAAATAAAGTCAAATCTTTTCTCAATGCCTCTCTAATTTCTGCTTCACTCAAAGCTGGCTCAGCAACCAAATATTTCTTTAGTTGCTCTACTGCATATTCTGCTACATGATCTCCCTCAATTAAACCATCTTCAACTAAATTCACAATATGGCCTGGTATGGAGCCACCAACATTTTTACCACAAACTAAGCAAGTATATTCCATTTTATCACTACCAAGATCTTTAGTAGCAAAAACATAAGGATCATAACATACTCTTTGCATAGTTTTTGCCTCATCAAGTATTCTTTTTAACTCATCATTTCTTTCTTTTTCATTATCCATTCTTGTTACATTAGCATAATCATTTAATAATTTATCACTAGCTAAAATAAAATCCAAAACTTGTTTATTATCCACTCTTAACACTTCCTTTACTCACACAAACTTAATGCTTCATCATAAACACTATCAGGAATATTAACCTCTAATATTCTTTCTAATATTTTACTAGCACGAGCTTTATTTATTACTTCCACATCTTTCTTTAAGTAAGCTCCTCTACCATTAGCTTTCCCTGTCGGATCTACAATTACATCCCCCGAAGGTGTTCTAACAATACGAAGTAAATCTCTCTTTTCACACTTTTCTTTTGTCACAACACAAGTACGCATTGGTATTTTTTTTGCCTTCATATCAAGCCTCTTATCTATTTATTTCCCTCAGCATTAATTTGTTCCATAGTCTTAATATTAATCTTATATTTAGTAAGTCTACTAGCAAGACGAATATTATTACCAGATTTTCCAATTGCTAGTGGTAACTCTTCATTAGAAACAACTGCTAAAGCTTCTTTTTTAACAGGATCAGTAATATTGACAATGGCATTCTTACAAGGAGTTAAAGCTTTCTTAATATATTCTTCGGCATCATCACTATATAAAACAAAATCTAATTTTTCTCCATTTAATTCCTTTAAAATACTAGCAAGTCTTGAACCTCTCTCACCAATACATGTACCAATCGCATCAATTCGATCATTAGTTGAAGAAACTGCTACTTTTGTTCTAATTCCTGCTTCTCTAACACAAGCATGCATAATTAATGTACCATCCCCAAGTTCAGGAATCTCAAGTTCACATAAACGACGAACAAAACCATAATGTTTTCTTGATAATAAAATTAAAGGTCCTTTAGAATTAGTCTCTATTTTAGTTACATAAACTCGAATATTTGAACCCATCTTTATTGTTTCTCCTGGAATAATTTCACTCTTAGGAAGTATTCCTCTAGTTCTCCCTAAATCAATAAAGTAATTTCGTGAATCTTCCATAGCAACAAGTCCAAGTAACATTTCTCCTTCTTTATCTTGGAATTCTTCTATCAAACTATTTTTTTCTGCTTCTCTAATTCTTTGTGTTAAAACTTGTTTAGCTGTAGAAGCGGCAACTCTACCAAAATCTTTAGGAGTTACTTCTTTTTCAATAGTTTCTCCTACTTTTATACCAGGAACCATTTCTTCTGCTTGCTCCAAAATAATTTGAGCGTCAGGATTAATCTTAGGAGGAATTTTTACTACATTTCCTTCCGCATCTACTTCTTCACTACCATAATCAACATCATCTACAACAACTAAATAAGAATAAACCTTAATTTCTCCTGTTTCTCTATTAATATCTACTCTTACATTAGTTTTAGAATCAAAATTCTTTTTATAGGCTGTAGTTAAAGCTTGTTCCATTCCTTCAAAAACAACATCTTCACTAATTCCTTTTTCTTTTACAATATTCTTAACTGCTTTAATAAATTCTTCACTATTCATTTTCTTCACCTCTCTCTTTACTTGCTACATCTAAAATATAAGAATCATCCGTGAAATCATAATCATCCACAATTGGATTAATAATGTTTGTCGCATCCACAATCATATCGAGATCAATTCCTCCAACTTTATCAAGAATTACAGATAAAACATTATAATTTCCACTATTCTTCTCATAAGTAACACTATCAACAAGTATTTCCTTCTCTTTTAAAGCATCTTCAATTTTACTTTTTAATTCTTCTAGACTTTTTTTCATACACACCTCTTTAATATAATAATAAAAGTGGGAATATTTATGCCCACTTAAATCTGTCTATCTAATTATAACACAAAATACAAATTTGTCAAAATTATTTTATTAGTTTTTTAACTAAAGTCGGATTAGATGTACCTATACCATCTACACCTTTAAAAATATAATTTAAAATTCGCTCTTCAGTCTCTTCGTACACTGCATCCCAACTCCAAGCATACTGTTTTGCACTAGGAAGTTGTTCTCTATAAATTTGATAATCCCCACCAACAATAGGCCATTCATATAATTCATTAGATAAAGCTAAAAAACTAACTTCTTTATACTGTTCTGGAAAGTGTTTACGATAAGAAAAAGTTTTAAATAAATTAATAATTAATCCATAATCAATAAACTCTAAAACCCCTTGTTTCTTTAAATCCAATAAAATTCCAATTAAGTATTGATTAAAACTTTCTAATTCTATCTTATTATGATAATGAACTAAAGAAAACAAAGACTTAACTAAACCATATATTTGTCTTTCATTTGGTTTCCCTTTAATCTCAATTAAAATAGGTTTAATATGATCTAATACTTCAAGTACATCTTCAAGTATTAAAACACTACCTAAATTACGATAATTAGTATTACTAATTAAACGCCCATTTATTTTATTACTATGAGACCATACTAATTCATTATCTTTAGTAAGACGAAAATCTAATTCTAATTTAGTATAATCTGGATTATCTCTTAATTCTTTTAAAGCTTCTTTACTTTGATGGACAGAAGCTGTATGAGCAATAATATCCATTCAAAATCCCCCCTTTATTTACACCTAAATTATAGCAAAAATATGTATAATTGTCAAATTTATGTAAAATTATGACCCACTAATAATTCCATAAGTCATCGATATATCAGTAGGAATAATTATTTTTGCATCTACTGTTTCTGCTACCACTAAGGCAAAAGCACACATAGCTCGTGTTGCATCCCACCAAGCAGGATCACTAGACTTCTCTTTAATTTGATTAAGAGATATTTCTTCAAAATATTTCTTTGTATCTCTAATTCTTGATTCTATATCCATCATAATTGGCGCATGATGGTCTTGATAAACTTTATTCTCTTGATAAGTTATGCCTGATTCTCTTGCAAACATTTCATGAGCGCCACCTGCTAAAATTAAAACATCAGCTTTTAACTTAGGCAAGTTTAAATGTTTCTTAATATAAGCCATTACTTCTTCTAAAGAAGTTTTACTAATGTCTTCAGATAGATCAGGAAATACATTTAAAACATCAATTACCCCGATAGAAGTATTTACTTCTTCGATAATCTCTCCATCATAAATAGCTATCTCTGTAGAACCACCACCACCAATCATAACACATACTCTACCACTTACTAGTCTTGTAGCACCCTTAACTGTCAAATGATTTTCTTCTTCTTCGCTAATAATATGAAAATCAAGTCCTGTTTCTTTTTTAAATGTATCCAAAAATTCTTTTCTTTCTTCTCCACTTAATTTCCTAAAAATACTTGTTCCACAAACATAAATATCTATATACTTCTCTAAATATTTTTTAACAATCTGAATTAATTCTAAAACATCTTCTTCATTTAAACAATGATTCACACCATAATTCTTCTTAAATAAAATAGTTTTCTCCTCTAATCTTTTAATATCCTCTCCATCATATAAATCAACCTTTGTAACTGTTGATCCTACTTCAATAATAATCTTCTCCATAAATCCTCCTAATCTAGTATTCTATCTAATAAACTTAAATGATTACTAATAATATATATAAAATTATCCCCAAGTTCTTCCTTTAATTCCTCTATCTTCTCTTTAACCTCACTATAATCCATCTCAAATATTTCTAAATATCTTAAAATAATATCTTCTATATAAGTAAAACCATATTGTCTAAATAAATCATATATTAATTTAAATTGTTCTTCATCTAATGTAGATAAATACCCACTATCATATTCATCAAGAATCATTTCATAATACACTTCATTAACATACTGATTTAAAAACATTTATCTTCCCCTTTTCTCAGTTAAAGAATACTGTTCTATTAATTCTTCTAAACTAATACCATATTTTTCTTGTAAAGCTTGATTACTTATATTAAATATTTCATGCAATAAACCATTATTAGTAATCGTAATTGGCATTTGTTGTTCTTCTAAATATTTTAATTTAGCTACTATTTCACTATAAGGAATATCTTTTAATATTGCTTTATTCTTTTTTTCATCAATTCCATAAACTTGACATAAATCATAGATTAAAGATTTATTTTTTCTGACATCAAAGACCATTCCTATTGCCAGTAACTTTTCTTCTCGCTCCTGACTTAATGTTCCTCGCTTTTTAGCCACTCTTTGAGTATTAATCCAGCTTCCTAAAGTAACACCATTTTCATCATATTCATATCCATTAATTGTCTTAAAGCTGTTAGGAACATTTAAATTGCCATGATGAGCATAATATTTTTTGGCAAGTTCATACATCTCATTCCATTGTGCTTCTAATGCGTCAAAGACCATGCCTATAGCAAGCAGTTTATCTTCTCGCTCCTGACTTAATTTTCCTCGCTTTTTAGCTATTCTTTGAGTATTAATCCACCTTCCTAAAGCAAGTCCTGTTTCATCATATTCATACCCGTTTTTAGTTTTAAAATATTTAGGAACATTCAAATTACCATAATGTTCAAAGTAAACTTTAGAAAGTTCATACATTTCATTCCATTGGTCTTCCCAAACATCAAAGGCCATTCCTATTGCTAGTAACTTTGCTTCTCGCTCTTGACTTAATGTTCCTTGTTTTTTAGCTACTCTTTGAGTATTAATCCAACTTCCTAAAGCAAGTCCTGTTTCATCATATTCATATCCATTAATTGTCTTAAAGCTGTTAGGAACATTTAAATTGCCATGATGAGCATAATATTTTTTGGCAAGTCCATACATCTCATTCCATTGGTCTTCCCGAACATCAAAGGCCATTCCTATTGCCAGTAGCTTTTCTTCTCGCTCCTGGCTTAATGTTCCTTGCCTTTTAGCTCTTCTTTGATTATTAATCCAGCTTCCTAAATTTAATCCATTTTCATCGTATTCATACCCATTTATAGTCTTAAAGTTTTGAGGAACATTTAAATTACGATAATGCTCATAGTATTTTTCTGCTAACTCATACCAATCTCCCCAAGTCATAGTAAGTTTATCTCTAACATATCTTAGTATTTCATATATTTCTTCATTTATTATTTCTATATCAAATGACACATCTTGAACACTTAAGTATCTCTTTTTTCCTTCTCCTCTTTTTTGTCTTTCTTTCACTCTATTTTGGATATTATTCTCTAGCTCTTTAATGAAACCTATATTATTGGTTAAATCAATGACATATGGAGCAATTAATTTTTCAATCATTGCTTCTTTTGTCATATCTTCATAAACAACAATATTTTTTCTTTGGCATAATTGGACTAATTCTTCCCTGGAATATTTTTGATATTCTAAAAATTTTGCTTTTGTATCTCCTCTTACCGATAATGCCCTTCCTAATTGTTCAAAAAAGACAATATCAGACCTTGTTTCTCTACCCATGATAACACCATTTACATTTGGTGCATGAACTCCTTCATTATACTGATTAATGCAAAACATTACTCTTAATTTATGAGTTGCATCTTGTCCATCAAGCGTTCTATCATGATAAAAAGCATCTCTATTTTTTGCTCCCTCATCCCCCATTGCACTAGTTGTCTTATAAAATACTATATCACTTTCTGGAATATATCCTAAAAACCATTTTTTGGCTTCTTCCTCTATTTCTTCTATATTACTTCCAATTGGACAAAAATAAATGATTTTATCTTCTTTTCCCACATACTTTTGAACCATATCAGATAAGCTTAGTGCTTTTTCTATCTTTCTTTTAGCATCTTTTAATAATTTATCATATAATTCTTTCTCTTCTTGAGAGCATTTCTTAGCTTTTACTTTATCTTCTAATGCCAATAAAGTTCCCATAAATTTCGTATAAGTACTCCGATAAATCAAACTTGGCAATACTCCATCTAGCATGGCATCTGGAATATCATATCTACTTACGATTTTGTTAGAAAATAACTCTCCTCCATCTGGATTTGCCATATCTCTTTCATACATCGTTCCTCTATCCCGAACAGTATAAGCACTCATTCCCAATATGTCTAAGTTTGGATGAGTTTTAATTATTTCATTTACTCTTTCTCCCCAAACTGGTGCCCCTATATGATGAAATTCATCTAATATAAGTATATCGATTGGTAATGATGCTAATTCTCTCCTACTTAGATTAATCAATCCTTGATAATTCATTAAAGTTAAATTAGGAAAATCCTTATCTAAGCTTAACCCATTTTCTTTGATAATCTCTATAATATGTTCTAAGATACTATTATGAGGAGCAATAAAAGTAATTCTTTTATCAGGATTATCTAATGCAAGTTGCAAAGCATTATAACTTTTCCCTGTTCCTGTTGCATGAACAATCCCTACTACTTTTTCCCCTCGTTCAAAACTTTTTTGAATCTTATCATAGGATTCCTTATTATGTTCATATAAATTTAAAGGATTATTCATCTAATTCACCTTCTTTAAATAACTCAATATCAATAAATTCTTTCTCAGAAATATTTCTAAAAGTTAACATAACAATATCATCTTTATAAATATTCGCATTATCTTCTGTTTGCTCAGTTTTTATTTCATATACTCCTTCTTCTGTTAAAACTTGAAAAGATATTTTTTGTTCAACATCATCATTAGGAATAAATACTTTTATTACTTTACCAATTAATGTTTTCATAGGGATCACTCCATTCCAAAACAATTATATCAAAAAAAAGAAGAAAACTAAATATTTTCCTCCCTTAAAGCTTCTAAAATATTTTCCTTTTTCACTCTTCTAGCTGAATACCACATAGCAATTAATACGATTACAAATACCCCAACTATACTAATAAGTATACTATTCCATGGAATAATAATATCAGTATCAAATACATTAGTTAAACTAAGAGAAATCAGTACATTTATCCCTATCGATACAGGTATACCATAAACTAAAGACTTAAGGCCGAAGAATAGACTTTCTAAAAATAATATTTTATTAAATCCTCTAGGAGATAAGCCTACACTTCTAAGCATAGCAAACTCTTTTCTTCTTAAATTAATATTAGTACTAATTGTATTAAATACACTAGTAACTCCAATAAGGGTAACTAAAGCAATAAAACCATAGAAAAGTATTTTTACAGCTAAAATCATATTTCTCGTATTCGCATATTCTATCGCAGGACTATAAACTGAATACTCTAACTTTAAATTATGTTTATCTTCATCCAAATCTTCTTTTATCTCTCTATATTGATCAGTAGTCATAACTAAAGAAGAAAGATAATCACCTGTATAACCTAGTTTATTTTGATAAGTAGATAAAGGAATAACTAAAACTGGCATAGGATAATAAAGAATATTTTTAAGCCCTTTTATATCTTTATCAGTAACTTCTGCATTAATCTCATAACTATTTTCATCAAAAGTAAAACGCAAATAATAAGACTGATTAGGAAGTATATCAATATCATAAACTGTTCTATTTCCATTTTGATAAGAAGTATAATATTTAGAATTAATTAGTAATGATTCTGCATCTGTTATTTCTCTATAATCTTCATCATCTAGAACATATAAATGAAATAATAATTGATCATCATAAGTTATATCTCTTAAATATGCATTTTGGTATTCTAAAGTAAAATCTGAAGAATTTAAATTAGAAATATAAATTGGTTCTTTAGAATATATCCTCATACTATCTTCAATATCATAATTTTTAACAACAGAATCAAAGTCACTTTGTAATACATCTAAATCTCCTGAGGAAGATATTTCTATATCATAATCATAATAATCAACCATATCACTAGATACAGTAATATACCCTAAATAAGAAGTAAAAGTATTAAACATAACAATACTAATAAATAAGGAAATTACGGTAATGCGATATTTCTTTTTATTTCTTTTAATATTCTTAAAAGCAATATCTCCTTCTATACCAAAAATACGACAAATAAACTTAGGTGTTCTAATTTCTTTTTTAGATATTTTAATATCATCATTTCCTCTAATCGCAACAATTGGACTAATTTTACTACTACGCCTAGCAGGTAAATAAGCCGAAATAAAGATAACTAAAATCATAAAGATTAAAGGAATCATCAAGTATAATAAGTCAACATGAAAAACAAAATAAATATCAATAAAACTACTGAGTAAGTGATTTAAAACCAAAATAACAATATATATTCCTAAAAAGGCTCCAGCTAATCCCAAAACCATTCCAATAAATCCAACAATAAATGCTTCAAATAATACCGTCTTAAGAATTTGCTTCCTTGTAGCTCCAACAGATGCATAAAGTCCAAAACTTTTCTTTCTCTCCATTGTTGAAATAGCAAAAGAATTATAAATAACAATAATACATCCTATTGATATAACAGATAGAGCAATTAAAATTATAGGTAAATAAGTATTATTAATATTATCATATTTAGATGCTCCATAAAAATATAATAATTGTTCATTATAATTATAAGAATAATCTTCCAAACCTAAACCACTAACTATTTCTTCAGTATACTCATAAGTTTTAGATGGTTTATTATACTCCAAATAAATATTATATAAAGAATGTTCAGTTGTATCTAAACTAAATACCATATATCCTGCTGCACTATAATCTTCATAAAAGCTTCTCTGTACAATACCCACAATTGTGTAAGTTTTAGTCATACTAACATCTAACTCTTCTTTAGGAACATTTTCTATACCATCCATCCAAGTAGTACCTATACCATAATTGTGACTAATATCTAAAGCCTCACCTTCTGACAATCTAGTCCCAATATCAAGAGTAATTGCATCCCCTACTTTAAGTCCTACTTCACCATCTGTATTTATATGTTCACTAATAACTATCTCATTACTGTTTTCAGGAAGCCTACCTTCAACTAAAGTAAGTGTATCTAAAAACTCTGAACTTCCCTCTACTACATATAAATAAGGTTTATATTCATTAGTACTTTCAATATAAGAAAAACCTAAAGGAGCAAAATAATAACTATCCTTTAAATGAACATTATTTTGAATAATAGAAAAATCCTTACTACCTACTCCTTCAACCATTGCATGATAAGTTCCATTTCCTTTAGCAACATCTATTCGCATCGATTCTAAATAACTAGAAACAAGAAGTCCTATTCCTACCATTAATGCCGTGGATAAAACAATGCCAATAATGGTAACAAGAGTTCTTTTCTTATTCATAAGTAAATGTTTAATCGTAAGCTTATTAAGAATTTGCATGTTCTTCACCTACAGCTTCATCATGAATAATTTTCCCATCTTCAAGCTCTAGAATTCTTTTTGCCCGTTTAGCAAGTTCTTTATCATGAGTAATCATAATAATTGTTTGATGATATTTTTCATTAGAAACTTGTAACAAATTTAATATTTCCAAACTCGCTTTACTATCCAAATTACCAGTTGGCTCATCAGCAAGGAGTAATGCTGGATGATTCATTAAAGCTCGACCAATAGAAACTCTTTGTTGTTGTCCTCCTGATAACTCGTTTGGTAAATGATTTACTCTATCAACCAACCCTAAAGTTTGAATCAAATCACTTAAATATTTAGTGTCTGGCTTCTTACCATCAAGCAAAACAGGTAAAGTAATATTTTCTTTCACATTTAAAATAGGAAGCAAATTATAAAACTGATAAATAAGGCCTACTTCTCTTCTTCTAAATATAGCCAAATTATCTTCATTTAACTGATAAACATCTTTACCATTTAAATAAACATGACCACTAGTTGGACGATCAACTCCACCTAAAATATGAAGAAGTGTAGATTTACCAGAACCACTAGCCCCAACTATAGCCACAAATTCTCCTTGATTTACCGTAAAACTAACATGATCTAAAGCCTTTACAGGAACACCACTTGTATCATAAACCTTACATAAATCTTCAACTTTTAATATTTCCATATTTTTTTCCTCCAACAATATTATATAAAATTTCTGTGACTATAGAGTGACTAATTTATTACAATTTAGTCACAATAGCAAAATAGCAGACCAAAAGTCTGCTAAGTATTGTTCTAATTTTAAATACAAGATCTAAAATATCAATACCATATATTTAGGTTACCCTATGATTAATCTTGTATCCTAATGCTTTTTAACTTAACCTTAATCAAGTTTTAAGTTTAAAAGGATATTGCCCTGTCAAGCGCCTAACAGGACATCATTATTTTATTATTCACGTTGTTGTTGTTGAGGTTGCCACTCGAATTCACATTGAACACGTTAGCATTACTGTTCGTAGCATTAAAGTTATACGGAGACATGCATATCTTCATTTAACTAGATTAACATTAATTTATAAGTAGTGACAAATATATTTTTACTAGTTGTATATTCTATAACATATTTATCTTTCTTCTTTACAATTAATAATCCTATTGTATCTTTATGATAAGACTTCTTAATATTTTGATTAGCGTAGTTTACATAAAGCTGTAATTGACCTATATCTTTTGGATGATATTCTTTTACTTTTAGTTCTATTACAATAAAGCAATTTAATTCATAATTAAAAAATAACAAGTCTATTTTAAATACACGATTTCCTATTTTTATTTTATATTCATGGCCAATAAGAGCAAAACCAGTTCCTAATTCTAAAAATCTTTCTTCTAACATACTAATAATGTATTTATGTAATGTTTTTTCATCAAGCTTATTTGTTTCTTTATTTGCTTTAATTAATATAGGATCTTTAATCATATCTTCAATAGTTAAAGTAGAATTATTTTCAATTAGTTTAATATTTTCTTTATCAGCATAGGATAATCTTTCATAAGCTTTACTTTTAATTAAATTAATTAATTCTCTTACTGATAAATGATTTAAGATTACTTGATTAATATAATAGTTCCTTTCATTCTCATTCTTTATAGAGAGTAACAATCGATAATGTGACCATGTCAAATGTGAACACAATGTGTTCACATTTGGATATAATAAATAAAAACTTCTATAAAGCATTAAGTTCCTTTTAGAATAACTTTTTCCATATAATTTAGACAAGCTTAATGACCATTTTTTAATCAAATTATCTCCATAGCCTGCTCTTTTATTTCCTTTTTGTGCTTCTACAATGAGTTTTCCTATTTTCCAATTAATTCCTAGCCTTTCGCTATTATCTTGTAATACTCTAACTCTAGAGTTTACTTCATAATTTTCTATCAAATTCTTTACTTCAACATAATATTCTTGCTCATCCATAAAATCACCTAATTAAGGATATATCACATAGATAAAATCTTGTAAATGCTTCTCTTTCATTATGGTCCCCGATTTTTATATCTACGACTTTATCTGGCAAAATTTATGTAAAGAAAAAAGACAGCCAATATTCTGTCTAACAATTTCTTTTCATAAATATAATTTTAAAAGTAGTATACTTTCCTAAAACACTATCCACTTCAATCTTTCCATTGTGTTTCTCAATAATTATATTTGCCATATTAAGACCTATTCCCAAACTATTTTTAGAAGAATTATTACTATAAAACCTTTTAAAAATATTTTGAATTTCACTTTTTTCTATCCCTACTCCATCATCTGTAATAGAAATTGATCTATAAACTGGATTATCTTCTCCCACTATCGTAATATTTCCATTTAAACCAATATGTTCAAAAGCATTCTTTAATATATTAGTGAGTGCTTCTCTCATCCAAGCAATATCGCAAAAAAGATTAAAATCTAAATGCTTTTTAACTACAACCACTTCTTTAAGTTCTAAAGGAATAAGTAAAGAAGATAAAGCTTCATCAACAAGCTTATCCACCCTAATTTTTTCTTTTTTAAATTTTACTGTCCCACTATCAAGTTTACTTAACTTTAAAAGTGTAGTAATTAACCACTCCATTCGCTCAAGTTCCCTAGTTTCCCTTTGTAAAAACTTATCTCTTTCTTCCTCTGATAAATCATTATTTACTAATATATCATTAGTAATCATTAAAGCCGTTAAAGGTGTTTTTAATTGATGAGAAATATCTTCTAGAGTATTCATTAAAAATTGTTGTTCTTGCTTTTCATAAGAACTCAAATTCTTTAATTTAATCGTCACTTTATAAATATCATTCTTCAAAATACTCAATTCATCCTCATTATACTGAGCAATATTAAGTTCATAATGATCATTTAAAATATCTTTTAAATACTCATTAATTAACTCAATTTCTTTTTGTATTTTTTTGTTTCTAAGAAAATAAATACCAAATAATAATAGGATAATTAAAACAAAAGCACCACTAACTAAAAGAACGATGAACAAGCGAAAATTATGATAAGGAAGAATTTCTTTTATCGTATCTTTACTAATTCCATATTTTCCTAAAACATCTTCAATATCTTCTGTACTACTAAGTGCCTTAACTAACTCAATTTCTGTATCAGGATACACATTTTCTAAAGAAACTACTAAACGATTTAATGATTGATAAATATAATGATCATATAATTTTAACAAAAAAATATTTAAAAAAAGTAGAACTAATAGACTACCCAAAGCAAAAAATAAAACATTCCTATTTTTCATTTATTTGATACCCCAATCCTCTCACCGTAAGAATAATTTTTGGATTTGTTGGATCATCTTCTATTTTTTCTCTAATTCTTTTAATATAAACTGTAAGCGTATTATCATTTACATATTCTTCTTCTGTATCCCAAATTTGAGCAAGGATACTTTCTCTTGTAAAAACTCTTCCTGGATTCATACCTAAAATAAGCAATATCTTATACTCTAATGCAGTCAAAAAAACAAGTTCTTCCCCTTTAAAAACCTTAGCTTCTTTAGGATAAATTGTAATATCCTGAAACTTAATAACATCCTCTTCTTTATGTAAACGTCTTAAAACTG
Organism: uncultured Bacilli bacterium; assembly: GCA_944358135.1. Classification (GTDB taxonomy): domain Bacteria; phylum Bacillota_I; class Bacilli_A; order RF39; family UBA660; genus Caccenecus. The sequence goes on along the minus strand of CALVQN010000007.1, from coordinate 7,684 downwards.
AATGAATGCGACTAATTAATTCTCGCATTTTAAATGGTTTAGTTACATAATCATCTGCCCCACTATCCAATGCTTCTACTACACTTAATTCAGAATCATTTGCAGTAAGAAAAATTGTAGGAATATCTTTTACTTCTTTCAATTTCTTATATAATTTAAGTCCATTTATATCAGGCAAGCCAATATCCAAAATAAGCATATCAAAATGATTTTGAGAAAAAAGAGTTAAAGCATCATCACCATTATAAGCACAAAACACTTGAAACTCTTCTCTTTTAAGACAGAATACTAAGCCATCTGCAATAGCTTTATCATCTTCTACTAAAAGTATTCGCATATTTATTCCTCCCAATATACCACAATATCTTCTAATTCCAAAGCATTCCACCTAAAATGTCCACTTATAGGATCTATCTTTGCTCTCTTTTCTAAAACATCTTCTTCTCTTAAAGGTTGCCCTGAATTATGTATAACATAAGGAATACCATCACGATTTCGTCTGTCACTAATAATACCAATATGCTTTCCATTAAATACCACAATATCTCCAGGTTGCCACTCAGAAATATCATAAATATCTAAAGTTAAACTTTGAGCATATTTTGAAAAAAACACTTGTAAATTCCCTACTCTTCGAAAATCAATATTAGAATCGGGATAATCAATATGATAATCTATTTCATTACTAATAAGAATATCACTATCTACCATCGCTCTTAAATTATATCCAGCATTTTTAAAAGCACGCCAAATAACATCTGTACAAACTCCTATATCATTAGGTGGATATCCCATATCCCAATATCTACCATCATAAGTAGGATGATTATCAGCATCCATTCTTGCTCCAAATAATATATCTTGATAATCATCTATCCCATTTTGATTTGCATCTACTTCACTAATAACGGTAGTAATTTCAAAATCTTCTGCTGTATAATAAGGTTTATATTTCTGATAAACCAAAAAGATAAATGGCAAACTAATAGCAAAAATAACTAAAGCAATGATAATAATCACTAATTTATGATTTTTAATCCATTTCATAAATCTTTACCTAACTTTCTAACCCGATATCCTAAACTTTCTAATTCATTTATATAAGAATCAAAATCTTCGGGAATAATAGAGGAAGCATGAACTCTCATCCTTAAAACAAGCTCTTCTAAATTAGCAACTTCTTCCTCAGTAAAACCATCCTGTAAATAATATTTTTGAATCAAAGAGCAAAACAAATAAAAATCTTCTTTACCTGCATATTCCCATAACAAATTAAAATTTTTAATCATAATGCTTTCTTTAATAACATCTTCAAAAGCATCATAAAACTTTTTTATAAGCGAGAAATAAAATTCGTATTTATGAACATAGCGAAACTTTTTTAATGCATACGGAATAATGCCATCATACTTACTAATAATCTTATTAGTAATATAATCATTAAATAATTCTTCACACTCAGGATAAATAAACAAACTAGGAGTTATCCATTCATTTTTAGTAACTGCCACTACTTCAGTCATAAAAGCATGATTAATTTCATGAATAATAATCTTTAAACTAATAGAAAAAATCGATAAAAATATTGCATGATAAAAACTTTTTTCTTCATCATCACTAACAATTGTATAAAAAGAAAAATTTGTTTTTAAGCAATCTATAAAATCAGACTCTAACAAATCTTCTTTTTCTAAACTGCTACAAATTATACATTTATCTAATTCATCCATTTGACAAGCGTGTAAATACTTTAAATAATACTTACATACTCTTTTATCATGCTTACTTATATCGCTTCCATAACAATTGAGTACTTTTAAAAAAGGTTCAGAAATAAAGAAAGTATACATTATATTAGATATAACATCCGTAATTTTATCCTTATATTCTTCCCCATAATATTTAGTAAAAGCATCAATTAAATAGGGATTAATAATTTTTAAAGACTCTTCAAGTTCTTCCCTATATTTTTTATTATATGCTTTAATTCTCTTAAACTTTTTCATGAGTACTCGCCAAAGCTTTATTTTTACAATACTGATAAACATGATTAGTAGTTAAACAGTCTTCTATACTACGATGTGAAGAATAAGTTAAATGAAAATAATTTTTCAAAGTTTCTAATTTATGATTAAATACTCCTTTAATATATTTACGTGCTAAATATACAGTATCAATATTTGTATTATTAATCATAGGTAAATTTAAATTTAAAATATTTTCTTCAATAAAAGATAAATCAAATTTAGAATTATGAGCGACTAAAGGTAAATCCTCGATAAAAGCAATAAATTTAGGTAAAGCTTCTCGAATAGTAATTGCACTACTTACCAAATCATCATCAATACCTGTAATTGTTGTAATCACATCGGGAATGCTACATTCAGGATTAACCAAAATACTAAGTTCCTCAACTAGTTCATTGTTTTTATACTTTAACGCACCAATTTCAATAATTTTTGATGTCTTTGGATCAAACCCAGTTGTTTCTAAATCAAATACTACATAATCATCTACTAAATTTTTTTCTCTATTTAAACTAATCATAATAATTCTTTTATCACTTCATACACTTCATCTCTACCAGTTTTATAAACTGTAGAAAAAGGGATAAACTCCTCTCCTTCAGGTAATTTTAAAGTATCTTTAATTAATTTGTTTTGCTTGTCTCGGCTATTTTTACTTACTTTATCGTATTTTGTTGCAACAATTTTAATTTTTAAATTATAATATTTCAAAAAATCATACATCAAAATATCATCTTCAGTTGGTTTATGACGATAATCAATAAGCAAAAACACACATTTTAAAGATTCTCTTGACTTTAAATATTCTTCAATCATAACGCCAAATTTCTTCTGCCTTTCATGACTTACTGCAGCATATCCATAGCCAGGAACATCAACAAAATAAAAGCTTTTATTAATAAGATAAAAATTAAGAGTTTGGGTTTTCCCAGGTTTAGATGAAGTATGAGCAAAATTCTTACGATTAATTAATGTATTAATAAAACTAGATTTACCTACATTACTTCTGCCCACTAACAAAAACTCTGGTAACCCTTCTTCTGGATACTGACTAGTTCGGACTGCACAACTTACAAGTTCCACTTGATCTATTTGCATAAATATCACCACCCTAATTATAGTATATTTTACTAATTTTTGCAATTACCTTGAATAAAATGAGATAGATAAGAGGAATTATATGCATGATAATAATCATAATTTTTCTCCCAATGTTAACCCTTCTATTAGAAGCGATAAAAAAAACTCCAAACCGAACTTGAAGTCTTAAAAAAGAATTAATCTTTTAAAATACGTAATGAATTTAATATAGCAAGTAAGGTTACTCCTGTATCAGCAAATACAGCAGCTGCCATATGAGCAATACCAAACATAGCCAAAACTAAAATAAGTAATTTAATCCCAATCGAAAAGATTAAATTCATCATAATAATTCTTTTCGTCTTATGAGCAATATGAAGCATAGTAGGAATACCTTCCAAATCATCATTCATAATAACAATATCACTAGCTTCTATAGCACTATTGCTCCCAATACTACCCATACTAATACCCACATCAGCCTCTACTAAACTAGGAGCATCATTAATGCCATCTCCTACAAACATAACTTGATGATGCTTTTGTAAATCCTCTAGTTCCTTAAATTTCTTTTGAGGAAGCATTTCTGCCCTATATTCATCTATTCCTGTATTCTCTGCTACAATCTTAGCAAAAGAAGCATTATCTCCTGTAAACATATAAGTTTTTATTCCATAATTTTTTAGGCTACTCACAACAGAAGAAGCATTTTCTTTAATATGATCATCAAAAACAAAACCACCAATAACTCGATCATTTACACTGACAAAAACATTAGCATCCCTCTCAGTCTTACAAAAGTTAGCACTACCAACTTTAATATGATCCTTTTGGTAAGTAAACTCTATACCTTTACCATCTATCTCTTGAAAATCTTTTACTTCAGAAGTATCAAAATTTTCTTTATCTTCCCCTAAAATAATTCTAGCTATTGGGTGTGTTGAAAAAGCTTCACCCCTACTAGCCAATTTTAATATTTCTTCTTTAGTATAAGCTTCATCATATACGCAAATTTCTCTAAGTTCAAAAGCGCCTGTAGTAAGCGTTCCTGTCTTATCAAAAACAATGGCATCACATTTAGTAAGAGCATCTAAATAATTGCTACCCTTAACTAAAACTTTTTTCTTTGAACTCATACCAATCCCAGCAAAATAAGATAATGGAACTGATATAGCAATAGCACATGGACATGAGATAACCAAAAACGTTAAAGCCCGATATATACTATCCTCATAGCTAACATGAGAGACAAGTGGTAAAAAAGCGCCAATAAGAATCGCAATAATTAAAACTATCGGTGTATAATAACTAGCTATTTTCGAAACAAAAGTCTCCGTTTTAGCTTTATTATTCGTAGCATTTAAAGTAAGCTCCAAAATCTTATAAGCTGTACTATCATAATAGGTTTTCTCCACTCTTACTTCAATTACTTCTCCCTGATTAATATACCCTGATAAAACTTCCTCTTTCTCATAAATTTCTCTAAGTGCAGCCTCACCCGTAAGACCAGATGCATCAACCAAAGTATGCCCCTGTAAAATTACCCCATCAACAGGAATAATCTCCCCTTTTTTAACAACAATAATATCGCCAATTTTTAAACTTTCACTTTTTACTTTATTAATTCTTTTATTTATTTTTAAATTAGCATAACTTGCTTTTAATTCCACTAAATCTTTAATAGAATTTCTACTCTTATTAACAGCTTTATCTTCAAGAATTTTACCAAGAACATAGAGCAAAAGAACCATTAACCCTTCCATATGTTCACCAAGAATATATGCACCTATAGCAGATATACAAATTAAAGCATTCTCATCGACATTATGAGATTTAACAATTTTTTTAATCGCTTTAATCATGGTTTTATACATAAGAAGTAAATAGGAAATAACAATAAGTATCTCTTTAATCAAAGCAACATCCATAAGAAAAGAAATACCTAAAATAACTAAAGCTAAAATAAAACGCAACAATTCATAATCACTTTTCTCATCATCATTTTTTTCTACATAAACAAGCACATCAGGCTCAACTGTTTTAACAATTTTAAATATTTCCTTAAAAGGATCACGAATATCTGTTTTAAAACTCAAAGTTAAAGTACTAAAATTAACAATAACACTTGAAAAACGATCATCCTTCTTTATTTCATCCTCTACTTTCTTAGCACAATTTGCACAATCTAAATTATCTAAATAGTATTTATAATTCTTCAACATGTTCACGCCCTATCTCAAATAACCGAATAACATGGTCATCCTTTAAACTGTAATAAACCACTTTTCCCTCTTTTCTTGATTTAACAAGTTTAGCTTGTTTTAATATTCTAAGTTGATGAGATATCGCTGAATCACTACTATTAGTAATAAACGCTAAATCAGATACACACAACTCACTTAGTTTTAACGCATAAATAATCTTAACTCTTGTACTATCTCCAAATATTTTAAATACTTCGGCAATATCAAATAATAAATCATCACTAAGCATTTTATTCTTCACCCGTTTTGCCAAACTCTCATGAATCAAATCTTTATCCATTTTATCTCTCCTTTATATGAATAATTGTTCATATATTTAATTATATATTAGTAATATAAATAAGTCAACTTAAAAAAACTATATTTACATAGTTTTTATCCACCAATTTTATCAAGTAAATTTTCTAATATTTCTTTATTTTCCATTTTATTTATTGCAAAACACTTATTACCCAAATCTTTAAAAGATGCTCCACAATGATATAATATTTTTTTATCTATGATAATAAACCTGTCATGAAAAGAATTATCACATTTAATCTTAATATTTTGATGTTGTTTTTTATACATTTCCAAATCTTTTTGATTTATATTTTTAGTGATAACAAATACACTTTTATCTATCTTTGCTAATACATCTAAAATACTTTTATCTAAATAATTATCTATCAGAATAATACTATCCCTAGCTTCATTTAAAATATCACATAAAAGAGAATAAGCATCATATATTTGTCCATCAAAAAATAAATGATGTACTTTTTCATTATCCATTTTTTCAAAAATAACCTCAAATTTATGATCATAATCTATCAGTTTAGTTTCTATATTAGAGACTCTACTTTCTAAAGTATTGCTAGCAATAAATTTTCTCATTGCCACAAAAGCATCCATTATTTTAATACTAATTTCCTCTGCCACTTCGGTTCTAAGAACTGTTGCCAGCATTGCCACTCCTTGCTCCGTAAATACATATGGTAATTTTCGAACCCCACCATAACCATCCCAACTTGAAGTTTCAGATTGAAACTTCAAGTTACAGTATTCTTCTTTCGTTAATTGAAACATAAATCTTTCAGGAAATCTATTAATATGTCTTTTAACTGCTAAATTTAAAGACTTTGTACCATTAGCACATTGATATAATTTAGCTAAATCACTATCAAACATCACTTGTTTTCCTCTAACCTCATAAATTAAATTTTCAATTTTAATACCACTAACTGCTAATTCATTCATTTTTCCATCCCTCCCTGAATATAATTTTAATTTAATCCAACTTTGAAAACACAAATTGTAACTTCAAATTATCCTATTTAATTTCACCAAATTTTATCAAGTAAATTTTCTAATATTTCTTTATTTTCCATTTTATTTATTGCAAAACACTTATTACCCAAATCTTTAAAAGATGCTCCACAATGATATAATATTTTTTTATCTATGATAATAAACCTGTCATGAAAAGAATTATCACATTTAATCTTAATATTTTGATGTTGTTTTTTATACATTTCCAAATCTTTTTGATTTATATTTTTAGTGATAACAAATACACTTTTATCTATCTTTGCTAATACATCTAAAATACTTTTATCTAAATAATTATCTATCAGAATAATACTATCCCTAGCTTCATTTAAAATATCACATAAAAGAGAATAAGCATCATATATTTGTCCATCAAAAAATAAATGATGTACTTTTTCATTATCCATTTTTTCAAAAATAACCTCAAATTTATGATCATAATCTATCAGTTTAGTTTCTATATTAGAGACTCTACTTTCTAAAGTGTTGCCAACAAAATATTTACGCATAGCAACAAAAGCATTAATAATCGCAACATTAACTTGAACAGCTATATCACTTTTTAAAAGACCACTTAACATCATAACTCCATGCTCAGTAAAAACATATGGTAAATATTTAATATTATAACCACGGTTATCTCCACTCTTGTTCAAGGTCACAAATTGTGACCTTGAAAATACTTCCTTTGCTTCCTCAAGCGTAAGTTGAAAGCAAAAATCCTCAGGAAAACGATTTAAATTTCTTTTTACTACTTGGTTTAAAACTTTTGTCTCCACCTGATAAAGTTTAGCAACATCACTTGCTAACATTACTTGTTTTCCTCTAACTTCATAAATTAGATCTTCAATTTTAATACCACTAATCATTAATTCATTCATTTTTCCATCCCTCCCTGAATATAATTGTTCAAGGTCACAAATTGCGATCTCAAACGTTTTATGATTACAAACTAATTATATCACATTACATACATTAGTTCAATACAATATTGTTAAAAAA
>CALVQN010000006.1 GCA_944358135.1 uncultured Bacilli bacterium | reverse complement strand
GATGAATACTTTTTCTTAAAGCTATTTGATATTACAAGAAACTAAATCATTTCCCACAAAAATAATGATTGAACCGAAAATAATAGTCATACTTAAACACATATACATGTTTTTATCTAGGAATTCTTTATTATAATATTTTAAAACATTTCTAGTAATATTTTCTGGATTTTTCTGAGCCATTAATTCATTTCTTCTTTTTCCTAGTCCTAAATAGAATGAGATAGATAATACGGTTAAGAATAACCATGTTGATACTTCAACATTTATTAATGCTCCACCATATAATACTCTTATTAAAAAACCTAATGCTAAAATAAATACATCTAATAATGGAATATTTTTGAGGCCAAAACTATACATTATATTTATTAGTATATAAGTAATAATATATATACTTATAAATTTATTAAATGCACTTAAATAAATTAAAATTGCAATTGTTAGTATCAACAGCAATATTGCTAGTATCAGCGCATTAGGCACAGAAATAGTTCCAGCTGCAATTGGTCTGTTTTTCTTGGTTGGATGGTTTTGATCTTTTTCTTTATCTTTAATATCATTAATAATGTAAATTGTTGAAGATGCAAAAGAAAAACTTATAAATCCTAAAATAGTAAGCAATATATTTCGACTATTTATATTTTGGCTGAATATAAGTGGTAAAAAAATTAGTAAGTTTTTAATCCAGTGTTTTGCTCTTATTAGTTTTAAGTACTTTTTCATTTTTTACCTCCCAATATTTTATTATATCAAATAATCCTCCAGTTGCTAAAATACATATTATTGGTTGTACTGCGTACATATATCTATTTTGAGCTTCAACTAATAATAACAACAATAAGCTACCAAATAATACTAAGTATAGTAAAAATTTCTTTAAATCTTTATTTTTATTCATGCTGATTAATCCTATTGCCATTAATGTTACTAAAATAATAAAATAATAATTATTTAAATTAGTGTACTCATTTTCGATAAAATCAGTTATCTGCATTGATCCTTTTGCATTAATTGAGCTTACAACCCAGGAAATCTTAGCTTCATCATTTCCAAAAATTATTTTTGCTTTATAATCAAAAAAGCCTTTTTGCCAGATGCTAGCATTTTTATCAGATAAACGTTTTTTTAATAAAGCCATAATTTCATCATTTGCTTTATCATAATCATAATTATTTTCTTTTACTGCATTAAAATATTCGTCATATATGTTTTTATTATATGTTCCTTTTAAATTTAAACCAACATTTAAATAACATGGAGTAATATTTCTTGATACTGGGTGCCCAGCTAAATGATCTATGCCAATAAAAACTACATTTTTTGTTGCTATAAAGCCTATTAAAATTATTACTATTGTTCCTAATTTCATCAATGTATATTTTTTTATGTTTTTTTCAGTAAATCCTTTAAGAAAATAATAAATAATAAAAGCAAGGATAAATGCTGGTGCAAAATTTTTAAAAAATGTGCTTAGACCTAAACAAATTCCAATTAGTATTAATAAAATTATTTTTTTTATATTTAAATTTAATTCATTATTTTTTTCTATAATTAAAAATAAATATAGAACTATTAATAATAACAGTAAACACATATGTTCTTGGGAAAAAACAAGAGTATATAAAATATTAGATGGCCAACATATATATATTAGTCCTGATATAAATCCATATGTTTTATTTTTAAAAATAATGGTTGAAACTTTATAAACTAGCAAAGAGGAAATAATAAGTATTACTGCATTTGTTAATAGCGCTATTAATTGTGAACTACCAAATATTTGATAGACTACATGAATTATTGCAGGATACAGAATCCAATGGGTAAACACTCGGTGATAGTCACTAAAAAAATCTAATGTATTAGAAGCACTTAACGCGCCTTCAAAATCTGAAACTTGAATCAAATGATTTTCAAATAACAGTACTATACCAATTCTTGTTATTATTGCCAAAAATAGCAAAATCCATGGATAAAATTTTTCTTTTATAGGGTGTTTTTGAAATACTTTTAATTTTTTATATATTAATAATACTACTATTAAAATGGCAAAAAAAGTAAACACTACTTTTAAGTCAGATATACCATAAGATGTAGGATATATTAAAAATAAGAAAGTAAAAATGTATAATAATATTTTTAATATCTTATTCTTCATAATATCTCTTTATAATTGCATCAACAATATACTTGCTTGCAAAACCATCACCATATGGATTTGTTGCTTTTGCCATTTTCTCATACTCTTTTTTATCTATTAATAACTTTTTTGTTTCTTCATAAATTTTTTCTGTATCAGTTCCTACAAGTTTTAATGTTCCTGCTTCAATTCCTTCGGGTCTTTCAGTTGTATCCCTAAGCACTAAAACAGGTTTCCCTAGAGATGGAGCTTCTTCTTGGACTCCTCCACTATCAGTGAGTATTAAATAAGCTTTATTTTGAAAATTATGAAAGTCAAATACTTCTAGCGGTTCAATCATTTTTACTTTATTGCAGTTACCTAATACTTCATTAGCTATTTCCCTTACTTTAGGATTCATATGAATTGGATATACTACTTTTACATCTTCAAATTCATCGACAATCTGTTTTATAGCACTAAATATATTACGCATTGGTTCTCCTAGGTTTTCCCTACGATGCGCTGTAAGTAATATCATTCTATCAGTTCCTATCCAATCAAATACTGGACGATGATAATCTTTAGTAACTGTTGTTTTCATTGCATCAATAACCGTATTTCCTGTTACATAAATGGTCTCTTCTTTTTTGTTATCATTTAATAAATTTTGTTTACTAAGTTCTGTTGGAGCAAAATTCATATCTGCTAAACATGATACCATCTGTCTATTCATTTCTTCTGGATATGGTGAATATTTATTGTAAGTTCTTAACCCTGCTTCAACATGACCAATATCAACCCCATTGTAGAAAGAGGCTAAGGCTCCTGCAAAAGTTGTTGTTGTATCCCCATGAACTAACACTATATTAGGTTTTACTTCTTTTATAACATTTTCTAAGCCTACTAATGCTCTAGTTGTAATATCTGCTAAAGTTTGGCCTTGTTTCATGATATTCAAATCATAATCTGGAATAATTTTAAATGTTTCTAGAACTTGATCTAACATTTCTCGGTGTTGTGCTGTTACACATACAATACACTCGATTTCTTTTCTTCTCTTTAATTCTTGAACCAATGGAGCCATTTTTATTGCTTCTGGTCTAGTTCCAAAAATAGTCATTACTTTAATCATTTTTTACCTGCTTTCTTTTTTTATTTTTTATGGTTGCATTTTCTTCTTTCTTTTTATGTTTAAACAATATATCAGTTTTTAATACAAAGAATAGTAAGATAATCATTAAAATAATATACAAAATTATTGCTATTTTATTATCACCTATTACATAAAATATTGAAACTGCTGAAAATAGGATATTTATAAAATAAATGATAAGTACGGTTTTTCTCATTGAAAAATTCATTTTTAATAGTTGATGATGTAAGTGATCCTTATCAGGTTTCCCTATAGATTCTCCTTTTAATAATCTTCGTATAATTGCAAATAAAGTGTCAAAAATTGGTATTGCTAAAATAAGAAGAGGTACAACTAAAGATGTTATAGTTGCCATTTTAAATCCTAATAGTGATATGACTGCTATCATGAACCCTAAAAATAAACTTCCAGAGTCTCCCATGAATATTTTAGCTGGTGGAAAATTATGACCTAAAAAGCCAATTGTTGCACCAAGCATAATTAAAGATAAAATAATGTCTAATCCCCCTATTTTGTTTACAATAATAGCAATAATAGCAATTGTTGCAAAATTGATGGCACTTATTCCTGCTGCCAATCCATCTAGACCGTCAATTAAGTTTATGGCATTTGCAATTGCGACTATAAATATTACTGATAATATTGTACTTAGCCAATATGGAAAATTCAGATGTAATCCTAAAAAAGTTATTTCTGTAAAATATGTACTTCCATAAAATACTACCACTGATGCTGCTAAAATTTGGAATAAAAACTTTGTTCTTGCTCTAATTGGTTTAATATCATCAACAAATCCTGTTAACACTATAATAAACGCTCCTATTAAAATGGATAACATTTGCGTGGTTGGTTCACCATAAATCATATAGCCTATTATAAAAGAGCCAAATATTGCGAGTCCTCCACATCTTGGCATTGAAACTTTGTGAACCTTTCTTTCATTTGGTTCATCAATTGCCCCTACGTGATAAGCTATTCTTTTTGCTAAAAAAGTTAACAAGTAGCTTGAAATGATCGTTACTAATAATATTAGATATATTGAATATCCATTTACCTCTAAATTCATACTTTCACCTAATAATATCATAACATATTTGTTATTTATTTTAAAGAGATTTAATTTATAAACCTATTATTTTTCTAATATATTTAATTTTTGATAAAATAAATGCTGTAAAAAAGGATAAAGTAAAAATCATACTACTAATCAAAATATTACCTAATATTGGATTTATGATACATGCATTTACTCCAATTGATAGTAGTATTTTTTCACTCAGAAAATGTATTAAATAAATTCCAAATGTTAAATTAGCCAATGTGGACAATTTTTGAAAATGATTTTCTTTTTAATTTTTCTTTAAAATAAGAGAACAAGCCAATTACAGTAATAATGGCAATAATACTTGAAGTAATATTATAAATTTATTTTTACCCTGTTTTTTGTGATAAATAGGTTCATAAAAAAGAGGTTATTATCAAAACTATTATACTTATTATAAAAATCAACTTATCCCTTTTTATTGGATAAATATAATACCCCAATAGGTAATAAAATATAAATGTGCTAAAATTAAATACTTTATAAAGTTCTATTACTAAATTAAGATCATAAGATGTGAGATTATTTATAAAAGGTATAAGTGAAGTGATAAAAAAGCACAAAAAAAGACAAATTGCAACAAACAATGGCACTAGCCATGACCAAACTAGTGCATTCATTATATTGTTCCAGTACCAGTTCATATTTATCTTGCCATACTAAATTCTCAGTACTAACATGTATTATGATTACCGCAAAAAGCTGCTATTATTTTTAAAACAAATATATTATATGGTGTTAATGAGTATGAATCTCTAACTAGATTAGTAGAAACTAATCCCTATACTTTTACAGAATTACAAGCGTTAAAAAAAATAAGTAAACTACACTTATCTTTTGTCATGGCTGTAAATACTAACATATTTTTCTCTTTTTTTCATTTTTCCTCTGTTTACTAGAACAACGAGTTAATTTTGTGTTAAATATTTTTACAAATTTCTTATTCCTTTTTATTTTTATAGATCTCTTTAGCAATAAATATTGGTCTGTTTTTATTTTCAATGTATATAGATCCGATATATTCACCTAAAATTCCCATTACTAATAACTCTAATCCGCCAAAAAACAATATTAATACGATTATTGTTGCATATCCAGAAACTTCTATACCAAATGTTAACTTTTGAATAATTGTAATAATTAAATATATGATTGCAGCAATTGATGCTAACATACCCGTGATTGTTGCTAATTTTATAGGAGCTGTAGAAAAGGACATAATTCCTTTCATGGCATATTTAAAAAGCTTAAAGAAGGACCATTTGCTTGTTCCATGTTCTCTTTCTTTTACTTCGTATTCCAAGTATTCAACATTAAATCCTACCCAAGAAAAAAGCCCTTTAGAAAATCTGTTTTGCTCTTTTAGTTCTAGAATAGCATTTTTTACATTTTTATTAAACATTCTAAAATCACTTGCTCCATTAACAAAATCTACATCTGATAACCGATTAATAATTTTATAGAACATTTCTTTAAAAAATTTGAGTATGGTCCCTTCTTTTCTTTCTTTTTGATACATAGCAATCATATCTATTGCTTCATTTGTATTCAAAATGTTATACATTTCTTTTACATATTTTGGGTCTTGCTGCAGATCAGCATCAATTAAACAAGTTAGATCTTCATTACTATGAAGAAGTCCTGCATAAATTGCTGCTTCTTTTCCAAAATTTCTTGAAAAATTAATTATTGTTATATCTAATTTTCTTTGATCAGCAAGTTCTTTTAATTTGTCATATGTCTTATCCTTGCTCCCATCATTAATAAAAATTAGTTTTGGGTTAATGTCTTTTAATGTTTTTAAAATTTCTTGATAAAAAGGCAAAACATTTAGTTCCTCATTATAACATGGGACTATCAATGCTAAAGTTTTCTTTTTCATTTATTTCACCTCAAATAACCAGTTAAAATTTTCTTTTTCATCTTGATATAAATATATACCCCATACTGATTTTTCTGCTGTTTTAATATTATAAGGAACATAAAAACTTATTTTGCCATCTTCAAATAATATGGAGCTTTTATATATTCTTTTATATTCTTCTGTTGTAGTTGTTGGACTAATCTCTAATTGTGGTATTATTATTTCTTGGGAGTTCTCAAAGTTTGTTCCATCTAAGGAGCTTGCAATATACAGTTTATTATCTGCAAATGCAAGCATAATATAAACATTATTTACCACTTTAAATTCTACATGCCATATTTTCCCGTTTAATTCCCCTGTATTTATTTCTTGGGGTTCACTCCAACCATCTTTTTTCTTTTCTTTATAATAGACACTCATGTTATAGTTTACATAGTATACTCTTTCAATGTTTTCTTCTTCAACATAACTTGGGCTCATAAAAGCTTGATCTTCTTCTTTGTCAAATATTATTTCTGTTTCTGACCAATGAATACCATTATCGCTTCTTTTTTCTAATAAAAGATTATTTTCAGTATTACTACTTACTCCTTTATAGTGGTATGGATTGTAACGATATAATAAATGGAATTGATTTTCTTTAAAATAAAGATATGGATCAGAATAATAATCATAACTTCCTTTTTCTATTGGATCAGATATGGGATTTTCAATACCTTTAGGTTCACTCCAATCAATTCCATCATTTGATACTAAAATTGAAGGATTTTCATATTTATTTTGATTATTTGGCCATGGCGTTAAAGTCATCCAATATTTGTAACTCGAAATTTCTTCATCTAGTTTTATTACATTAGGATGAGTTGCTTGATTTGAGCCATCATAAGTTGGAGTTGATATAAATCCAGTGTATAATGCTTCGGATTTTTTTTCATAAAAATCAATATAAGCATTAGGATTTAAATTATGATATGATAAATAAACCTGATAATGATATCCGCCATATACTGGAGTTCCATTTTGATGAATAAATGATGGATATTTATATTTAGGTAATGATATAAATAGTTGATTTTTGTCTACATCAGATAATATTTCTTTTCTTTCTTGAAATATTTTATAATTAGAACTATAAATTATTGTATATATAACAATTAATATTATACTAACAGCACTTAATAAGTATTTGGTGACTTTATTAAATATTTCTAATTCTGAAAATAAAACTATAGTAAATATCATTAATAAAACATATGATGTTAAGAAGCAACGTGGTCCTATTCCATAAGCTATTAACAAAGGAGCAGAAGCTATAAATGCTCCTAGAAAATAGCATATTAATTGTAACGATTTTTTAAAATTAAAGTTTTTTATGATTAATATTATAATTGATATAAAATAAATGCCTATTAATAGGAATTGCAATTTTTTGCTATTTAATATCTCAATATTATATAAATAATTGTTAAAGGAAATTAAAGGAAATATACATATACTTATAAATATAAGAATAATATTTAAAATTTTTAAAGTCTTATTACTTTTTTTAAACTTTTTTAAAAATGCAACTGAAATTATACTGTTTAATAAAATATTGTCAAAAACCATATTTTCCATCCAGGTAGTTGTTCTTAAATTATAATATAGCTTTTGGAAAATGTTTAAACCATTATAGTAATCTGCATTATCTAGTCTTGGCATTCCATTCCAATATACTGGAGATAAAAACATTAAAGCGCAGAAAACAATACTAACAGCTAAATAAATAATTTGAATTTTGTAGATCTTTTTGTGATTTATTAAAGAGACAATGATAAATCCTATTCCTATTAAAACACTAAATATACTTGTGTGTTCACTAAAAAGATTTGTAAAAATTCCGCACAAAACAGCAATTAAATAGTTATACCATTTATATTCAACTTTATCTTCTTCAAATATGTTTCGAAAATTATATATTAACAAAGCAAACATTAAAGCTGGTATTCCAAAATTAGCAAATCCACTCATCCAAGAGATGGATTCTCTAAACATCATTTTAGACATTCCGAAGAA
This sequence comes from uncultured Bacilli bacterium, assembly GCA_944358135.1. Taxonomy (GTDB): domain Bacteria; phylum Bacillota_I; class Bacilli_A; order RF39; family UBA660; genus Caccenecus. The sequence continues at coordinate 16,773 of CALVQN010000006.1, read as the reverse complement.
TAGTACAAATGATAGTAAAAAAGAATTAAATTTATCTTTTGACTTACTGTTTTTAGAAACAAAATAAATTATTCCAGTTATTGTAGCTGCTTGTAATATTACTCTGAAAACTTTACTGTAATTCATCATAACTACTAACAAGTTCCCAAAAAATCTGCCATTATAGGATAGCCACAAATCATAAGCTTCTTTAAAACCTTCTATTATCCAACTTGCATTTTTTCCATAATCATCTCCAGTCAGGGGAAAAGTGCAACATAAAAGAATTGCCAATATAAAGGTTAATGCAATAGGTAATGTTTTCTTTAATTTTTCCTTTATCATAATAACATGCTCCTTACTCATTTTTTGCTGTAAATAATTTATTTAATTGTTTTATAATTTTATTGTTATAATCTTCTAAATTATCTGTTGTTTTCTCTCTTTTCTTCATATTTTTTAAAGATTTTACTATATCTTCATGACCTTTTAATTCTTTATTATATTGTTCTAAATTCTTTGTTATAAATATTTCTAGACCAAGAGCTTTTGCTTCCCAAAGGACCATTCCCTGTCCTTCATATCTACTGGTTAAAATAAAACCATCCATTAGATTCATGTATTTATAAGGATTTTGCTGATATCCAAGAAAAGTAATATGTTTTTCTAAATGATAATCTTTTACTTTGGATTTTAAATTTTCTTTTTCAGGTCCATCTCCTATTAAGTATAAATGAAAATCCTTTCGAATTTCTATTAACTCTTTTATGTAATCAATTAATAGATCAAAACCCTTAGCATATACCATACTTCCAACCGAGCATAAATTATAAACATCTTCTTTTACTTTTAAATCACACTTTTCTTGAGCTTTTTTAAATATTTCTTGCGTGTTTATAATATTAGGAATTATAGCGTAATCTATTTGTTTTAAATTATTTATTTTCTTAAAAGATTGTACTATTGGTTCAGATACACCTACATATTCATCAAATTGTTTGTTTTTCTTTTTTGTGAAGAAAAACAATAATCTAAACTTTTTATCATTTTGATATCTTTTTTCCCAATCACTATGTATCCACATTATCTTATTTTTAGCATGACTTTTTAAAACATTTAAAGCAGTAAGAGGTTGGTAACTATCATAATCAATCGCAATATCGTATTCCTTTTCTTGTCCTTTATAAGGATAAAAAAATTTCAATAAGTTAAAAGGAATTAACATAGGAAATTTAGTAGTAGAATTCAAATAGTATACTTTTACACTTGAAGGTATTTGTTCCTGATAAAAATTATTATTTTTAAGTAAATATAAATCTATTTGATATTTTGTAAAATCTATGCTATTTAATAAATTAAGCAAAGATTTTTGAATTCCTCCCACACTTAGATCATTGGAAAAAATGGCTATTTTTTTCATTTTGCACCTCTTTCTTTTTAGAAATATTAATTAAAAAATATATCTAAATAATGAAACCTCAATTCGTACACAAATTAATCGTGTAAAATGCATAGAAATTTGATAAAATTAACTATTTTTTTCATGTTTTTTTCCTTTAAACCTTTCTAGAAAACTCATACTTACACGTCTTAAATAATCCAATTTTTTAGATTTTTTTAATATCAATATACTTATTATATTTGGCAATAATAAACAGATTATTGCTGAAATAATTAAATTGAGCCAAATGTTGCTGATAGCTATATGATTGGCTATAAATTTAAATAAGATCAACTCTATGCAAGTTATAAAAGCAAATAATATTTGGTCTCGAATAAGACTACCTTTTTCTAACTCAAAAGTTGCACTTATTTTGCGAATTATTAACATGTAGCTTATAATTGAAGATACTAATGTTCCAATGAGTATTCCTATTAATCCAATGTTAATAGCTAATATTATTGAAATAATTAAATTAAGAACGCATTCTAAAGCCATAGGTATAATTAAACTTTTAAAATTGCCACTATTTTTTAAAAAATAAATTAATGGTTGTTTTATAACTACTAAATAAAAATTAATAGCTAATATTAGCAAACACATATTAGGTAATAAATATTCATTTCCTAGCCATATATTTACAAATGGTTCCATTATTATATACAAAGAAATACAGCAGAAAGAACCAATAAAAAATGATAAATAGTCTATATTTGTAAAAATTTCTTTTATTTTTCCTTTTTTACCTTCTGCTATTAAATTTCCTATACTTGCACCTACACCATTATAAATTGTGATGATAACTCTGTTTAATTCTGTTATTATTAAGTAATAATTAGTATAAAGTCCAGCTGTTGTAATATTTATTAAGGAAGAAATAAGAATATTGTCTGTAAAAGAGTTTAAAGATGTTAACACTTGTACTATTGATAAACTTTTAACTGAATTAATAACCTCTTTTTCCGCTTTCCTATTTCTCTTAGCTTCTTTTAAATTGATTTCAGGATATTCCTTTTTACTTTTAATATATATAAAAACATTATTAATAAAAGTAACTATAATATTTACTATTAAAAAAGCAGTAAAGTTTTTAAAAACAAGTAAAACAGTTATTTGAAGAATATGTTTGATCAATTTCATTATGAAATCAATTATTGTGTTTACGTATTCCCTTTGATTTGCATAAAATAAACTACGACGATATGAAAAGAAATAACTAATGCTTGAGTTTAATGCGAAAAGCAAAAATACAAATCTAATATAATTGTTAGAAAAAGAAGAGTCTTTTACAAAAATAGGTACAAATATGGCAACTATTACTGCTAAAGCCATGATTGTTATGCCTATTATTCTATAGCATTTTCTATAGAAAAACATTATAGAATTAATTTTTTCTGTATCTTTATCTAAAATAGGCTTATATAAATTAAAACTTATTGCTGCACTTAATCCTAATTCTGTTATAGAAAGAATTGAAATTATATTATTAAATAGTCCATTTAATCCATTATATTCTATGCCAATTGTAGATATTAGAACTCTTGTTACAACAAAACCAACTAATGCTAAAATTAGTAAAGTTATTATGCCAACAATTCCGTTTTTGGCTGAATATTTAAGTCTCATAATTTTTATTTCCTATAATTTATAGCAATTTTTGTTGCTACAAATGTTTTGTGTATCTAAAACTATTTTATCTTTTAATAATTCCATATTATCAATTATTTCTTGATGTTTTACCATAATGATAACTAAATCTATATCTTTTAAAAATTCTTTTAAATCATGATATTGATTTTCGACAATATTTTCTTTGATAAACGGATCATATACTTTTAATGGTTCTGCTAAGTGTTCTTTTTGAGCTTCTAATAGTTGTAATGTTGGACTTTCACGATAGTCATCAACGTTTTCTTTGTAAGTTAAACCATATAAACCTACTCTTTTATAGTCTTTCATATTATTTTCTTCCATTATCTCACTTGCTCTTTTAAGAACAAATGAAGGCATGGAATCATTTACTTTCATAGATTCCCCAATTACTTTTGTTAAAGATGGATAATCTCCTACCAAGAACCATGGATCCACAGATATACAATGTCCACCTACACCAGGCCCTGGGTTCAAAATATTTACTCTTGGATGCATGTTACATATTCTTATTATTTCGTAAACATCCATTTTATCGTGACTGCATATTTTAGCAAGTTCATTGGCAAAAGCTATATTAACAGCTCTAAAAGTATTTTCTACAACTTTTGTCATTTCAGCTGTTTTAATATCTGTAACAACAATGTTTCCGTCTGTTGTTTTCCCATAAATAGCTGCTACTTTTTCACCAATTTCTTTTTTATCAGCACCAATTGTTCTCGAATTATGTTTTAGTTCATACATCATATTTCCTGGTATAATTCGCTCTGGAGCATGAACTAAATTAATTTTTTTATTAATTATTGGCTTTACTTGTCTATCAATTGTTCCTGGAGATACAGTTGATTCAATAACAATAATTGCCTCTTCTTTGCATACATTTAATACATCTTTTACTGCATTTATTACGTATGTTGCATCTACTTTTTTAGAAAACTTATCATATGGAGTAGGAACAGAAATAATATACATTTCAACATCTTCATATTCATTTGTAAATGTGATTTTCCCTTTTGAAACTGCCTCTTTAAAAAGATCCTCTAAGCCATCTTCTTTAAATGTTACTTTCCCTTCATTTAAACTTTTAACTAATTTTGGATTATAGTCAGTTCCTATTACTTCAAATCCTGCATTAGCCATAGTTAAAGCTGTAGGCAATCCTATATACCCCAATCCAATTACATTTATTTTCATTTTTTTCACATCCTTTTTCATTAACATTATATATTAAAAGCTAGATAAATTCAAGAGTTTCGCTTAAATAAAACCAAAACTAAAAATTTAACTAGCTTTATTTGTCTAAATATTCTTTTAGGTTCTTTTATTAGACGATATAACCATTCTAATCCTATCTTTTGCATCCATATTGGTGCTCTTTTGATATTTCCACTTATAACATCAAATGAGCCTCCAACTCCTTGAAATATTTTTATACAAACTTTATCTTTGTTTTCTAATATCCAGTTTTCTTGTTTAGGTGAACCAAGAGCCACAAAAATTATATCTGCTTTACTTTTATTGATCTCTTTTATTATTTTATCATTATTTTTCTCATATCCATCAATAGCACCAACTATTTTAATATTCTCAAATTTTTCTTCTAGTCTTTTTTTTGCTTCTTTAATTATATCTTTTTTTGCACCGTATAAAAATATTTTATATCCTTTATCATTAGCTTCCCTACATAACATTTCCATACAATCTATTCCAGTTATTCTTGATTTTATTTTTCCTTTTTTTAACTTTGATGCATATACAACTCCTATTCCATCTGGTATCTGATAATCCGCACTATTTAATAAGTCTTTTAATTTTTCCTCTTCTCTTGCTTTTAATATTTTCTCTGGGTTTATTGCCACTATAAAGGATTTTTTGTTGTTCTTAATATCTTCTTCAACACATTTTTTTAATTCTTCATAGCTGGTAACCGAAACATTTACTCCTAATATAGTTTCCTTATTCAAAGTAACCACCTTCTTCTATCATTGCTTGTTCATCTTCTGTTATCTTTTCCTTTAAACTTAGATAAGAAATGTTGATATATTCTTTTATTATATCATTGTTTATATTACATTCTTCTAAATTATTATTTAGTTCTATTAAGTTAAATAGAATTAGTGGATCAGATATATTCCCTATATATTCCAAATCTGAAGCAACATATTCATGTATGCCATTAGAGCTTATCCAATTCTCACTTTCGATTTCATTTAATATATTTAACGCTATAGCTCTTGATGTATAATCATTTCCTATCAAGTAATTTCGAAGTAATATATTAATTAAACTTACTTGTTCTATAAAACTAGAGTCAGTTAATTCATTAAATATAATTCCATTTTCAGTTTTTAAAAATTTGTTAGCAGAATAATGTTCTTTAATTAGATTTGCGAGATTATTATAAACATTAGTATCTGTTTGCAAGTCCTCTAAACTTCTATATATAACATAGTTTGTGGCAGCATTAATAAATAAATTTTCTTTTTTAAAAGATGTATATGGTATTATATAATAATCTTTATACCATATTCCTTGGTTATAATTAGTATAGTTATATAAGTTCATTAAATAGTTATCTAAAAATACATTTTCTAAAGATGTTACTGATGAATCAACTATGTCATAACTTTTAATATACAAACTATTATGCAAATTCTCATAATAGCCATTAAAACTTAGCCATGGTAAGTTTTCTACATCACTCATCCTTGTTTTAGAGGAAATAATGTATGTGTCTGCTGATTCATTAGCTTTTAATTCTATTCTTTTAACAACTTCATTATTTTCAATTAAATAGTCCTCTGCTTCACTTATTAAATTTTTGTATGTATATTTGTTAAAACTTTTAATTTCATTTGAGTTTGTATTATAATGATACGTTTCAGATATTAATTTATAATCTTCACCAATGGTATATAAATAATTTTCTTTTCTTTCATGCTCTTTTAAATCATTTAATAAAAGTATATTAAAATTAAGAGTTATATTCTCATTGTTATTTAGTGTTATAAATTCTATTACATTTCCATCTTCAAATGTTCTTGTTACATATATAATTTGAACATTTTTAAAGTCATCAAGTGTATAATATTTTAGATTATCACTTATTCCTTGGAATGCGATATTTTGTTCTTCTACTTTTATTATCTCTTTATTAGAAGTTAATGTATTATTTTCTAGAGTTAATTCTATTACTATATTTTTATTTTGATTAGCAAATATAACAATTGAAGCGATTAAAATGTAAGCAATAGAGATTACAGCTGCAATTTTGAAAGAAATTTTCTTCTTAAATTCAGGTAATAATTTTAGCCTTTTGAGTAAATAACAAATACTTAATGCAATAAATAAACTTACTGTAGGTGCGCTTAAAGTGTGACCTGCTGTAAAAGCAATTAACAGAGCCAATCCATAGCTTATTAATGATGAATTTAATTCTGTATCAGTAATATTTTCCTTGAAGTTTTTAAAATATTTTATAATAGCCAAGATTAAAATTATAATTAGATATACAACTAAGACTATAGCTCCTATTATTCCATAATATATGAATATATCAAACATATCCATTTCTGACATGTTAGAATTGCTTGGATTATTTTCTGAGGCTCCTAAAGTTAACCCAAAAATTTGTTTTGATAAAATAGTATTCGCAAACTTATTTAAATTTTCTTGTAGGTAAATATTTCTACTGCTAAAAATTAAATTCATTAGTTTATTGTCACTAATTTCTTCACGATAAATATGTGTAGGGAAATTTATATAAATACTATTATTATATAAAGTAGATTCTATTTCAGTAGAATTACCATCATCTGTATTATCACTTGGTTCCTTTTCAACATAATTTGTACTTTGATAGTTTAAATTCGTATATAAATAGGAAAAGCGATAGCAAATAACAGAAGATAGCAAAAATAAAATTGATATAATTGTATTTAGCAGATTTTTTTTATGAATGATTAAAATCAAAAGATTTATTAATACTCCTGCAGTTAAACTAATTAACAAACCCATTATTGGAGTTTTGGTTCCGATTAAATAACATGTAATTATAAAAATAACTCCTAGAATAATGTTTGATATTTTATTTTTCTTTTGAAATAAATTAAATACTACAAAAGGTGATAAAATAGCTAAAATAGAGCTTAATTCATTTGGTGAATAAAATAAACCGCTTGTTCCTAGCTTTCCATCTGAATAGCTATCTAAAGAAATATTAAATATAGTTGGAACTATTATTAAAATGCAATAAATCCAGGATATTTTAGTAATTATTTTGCTTAATTCTAAATCTTTATTATCATAATAATTTACTAATCCTATTGTTATAACTGGTAAATATAAAAATTTAATTAAAGTTACAAATTCGTTAACAATATTATATGTTCCGTTAAGCACAAAATAGTGTAATGTATAGATAAATATAAAGATTCCAAGTATTAAATATAAAAGAAAAGAAACTTTTTTATATTTGCTTTTATTATAAAACACAAAATAAACTAGTATTCCTAATAAAAATAAACCACGTGCTAATAAAGATATACTTAAACCAGTTATTGTATTAATTATATCTATAATTGGCATTAATAAAATACTTATTTCTAAAATATTTATTTTTTTCAATTTATCAAACATATAATTCACCTGCAAACTAATTGTACTAAATTTCTTATAAAATGTCTATTATCATTAAAAAAACGCAAAATAAAAATGCAAAGTTTTTTACATTTTCTTGCATTTTTATCTAAAATAATTAATAAAACTATAAGGAAGTGTAGCCATTCTTGATAAGGCTAATAATAAACAATTATCTTCATATTCTTCAATTGGCTTTATTAATCCTTCTTTTTTTATCAATTCATATAGTTCTTTTAAATTATCTTCATCGCCAAAAAGTTTAGCTATTAAAATGAATTCTATAATAAATGCTAATATAAATAGTACCATTCCTATATGAATTACTAAAGTGTTACTAGTAAATGCTCCTAAAATAATGACTATATAACTTGCTATAACTAAAAATGAATTCATTTTACGTCCAAAAGGTACACTTTTTCTTTCTTTATCGGTTTCTAGGGCTGTATTTACAGCAATAGTTGCAGCATATATATCTTCACCATCAAATACTTCTGGAGATAACTTAATTACATTACGATCTTTATTATAATGATCTAGGAATCTACCATTTTTCTTTATAATATGAGGTTCTTCCTCACAAAATTTAGAAGATAACTTTCTAGCTATTTCAAAACCTGATAAATTAGCTCCATTATTTAACTCTTTAGTTGTTTTTACTACCATTCTAAAAAGCATATTTACTAGTACTATTAAACCAATTACTAAAATAAATATTATCTCTATAATCATTATTTTACCTCATAGATGGTTCCTTCCCTAGTATCTTTTAAGATAATGCCATCCCTTTCTAATTCTTCTCTAATAGAGTCTGCTAACCCATAGTCTTTATTTAGTTTTGCTTCTTTTCTTTTTTCAATCATCTCTTTAATGTATTCTTCATCAATCTTTACTTCTTCTTTTTTTAATAAATCTAATGATAGTACTTTATCTATTTCTTCTATAATTGCTAACTTTGTAGAATCATTTATATCAAGTTTTAATACATCATATAACAGTGTTATCGCATTCGCTGTATTCATATCGTCTTCTAAGCATTCTTTAAACTTGGTAACGTATGTTTCTAATACATTTTCATCTATGTTTCCCTCATTTTTTAAATTAGCTATTCTTGATTTTAATTTTTTGTATGCATTTTCTGCACCACTTAAAGATTCTAGACTGAATGTTAATTGTTTACGATAATGACTAAGTAACACCATAAAACGATAACTTAATGGATTAAATCCTTCACTTTCTAGGAATGATACTGTTAGTACATGACCTTTTGATTTACTCATTTTTCCTGTAGCATCATTTAAATGTTCACCGTGCACCCAGTATTTACACCACTCATGGCCTATGTAAGATTCACTTTGTGCTATTTCATTGGTATGATGAGGAAATATGTTGTCTACTCCTCCACAGTGAATATCTAAGTGTTCACCAAGATATTTTAGGGATATACCAGAACACTCTATATGCCATCCTGGATAACCTTTTCCAAATGGACTCTCCCATTTTAATTCTTGATCATCAAATTTAGATTTGGTAAACCATAAAACAAAGTCTGTTTTATTTTTCTTATTTTCATCCTCTTCAACCGTATCTCTTACACCACTGATAAGCTCTTCACCTACATGATTAGTGAGTTTGTAATAGTCATCTAATTTTGAAGTATCAAAATATATGTTTCCTCCTGCTTTATAAGCATAGCCTGTTTCTAGTAATTTACTGATTATCTTTATATATTCATCAATATTATCTGTTGCTGGACTAACAATATCTGGTTTCTTGATATTTAGTTTATCTGTATCTTTAAAAAAAGCATCTGTGTAAAAGTGAGCTATATCTAGTACAGTTTTATGTTCTTTTTTGGCACTACTAACCATTTTATCATCACCAGTATCAGCATCACTAGTTAGGTGTCCAACATCAGTAATATTCATGACTCTTGTTACATCATATCCTAAGAATCTCAATGTTTTTTCTAATATATCTTCCATAATATAAGTTCTTAGGTTTCCAATGTGGGCGAAACTGTAAACAGTAGGTCCACAAGTATACATTTTAACAATTCCTTCTTCCCAGGGAATAAATTCCTCTACTTTTCTTGTTAAGGTGTTGTAAAGTTTCATAGTATCTTCCTTTCATACTATAATTATATTATAAATTTGAGTTAAAGGGAAGGTTTTGTGTTAGTGAAAGCTGTAATTTCTTTGTAATTATATTATTATCGTATTTTAATTTATCACAGAAAGCATCAAAAAAGCCAAGAATGTTATTTTTCTTGACGTTTTCTTTTTATTTATTTTCTTTTTTAAAGCATAAGAACCAATCTAAGCAATATGTTTCTGCATCTTGGTTTTCAACACGTTCCTTGGCAAGTCCGCAAGATCCTGGTGCTGGCATAATGACATCATCACCTGGGTACCAGTTAGCTGGTGTTGCAATTCCTTCTGCATCTGCCTTTTGTAATCCTTGGACTACTCTTTTTATTTCTTCAAAATTTCTTCCTAAAGATTGTGGATAATACATAATTGTTCTTATCTTTGCCTCTGGATCAATAAAGAATACTGCTCTTACAGCTTGTGTAGTTGACTCTTTTGGAGAAATCATTCCAAATTTGTTTGCTACTTCCATTTTAATATCTTCAATTACTGGGAATTTTACTTCTAAATTTTCCATACCATTCCATTTGATTTTTTCTTTGATTGTTCTTAACCATGCTATATGAGCATAGATGCTATCAATAGATAAGCCAATTAATTCTACATTCATACTTTTAAATTCTTCTTGCATGCTAGCAAAAGTCATGAATTCAGTTGTACATACTGGTGTAAAATCAGCTGGATGAGAAAATAGAATTACCCATTTTCCTTTATAATCCTCTGGGAAGTGTATTTCTCCTTGTGTTGTTTTAGCAACAAAATGAGGTGCATCATCACCAATCCTTGGTATAGTATATATTTCTTTTTCTTCTGTTTCCATTAATATTCCTCCTTCTTTAAACAGTCTTCACATATACCTGTGAAGTTTATTTCGTAATCTACTATTTTGTTATTACCAATTTTGAAATTTAGCATAATATTATCTTTAACATCAATAATTTTATAACATTTTTCACATATAAAATGGTTGTGTTTTTCATTTAAATTATCAAAGCGATCACCATCTGCCATTTTTATTTTTTTGATTTTTTTCATTTCTAATAATTGATTTAAGTTTCGATAAACGGTTCCTAAACTGATATTGGGCAGAGTCTTTCTGGCAATTTCATAAATACTTTCAGCATTTAAATGATCATACGAATTATTTACAATATTTAAGATTAAATTTCTTTGTCTTGTATTTCGCATATTTTCTCCTTAATAGTAATGATTACTAATAACAGTATATCACAATATTAAAAAAATGCAAGTTTTATTTTTTTAAAATGTAAACTCACATTATAATTCGCTATTTATATTTATCTTGTTTGGTTCTTGAAATTCATTAATAATTAAGCAAGTTGTTGTAAGAAGCATACTAGCAATAGAGGAAGCATTTTCTAAGGCACTTGTTACAACACTTACAGGATCTACCACGCTTGTTTTCGTAACTGATTCATATTTTTCATCTAAAACATTATATATTAATTCATAATTGCTTTCCTTTATTTTACTGTATACTTCTTCTCGTTCAATTCCTACATTTTCTAAGATTTGATAGAATGGTTTTTCTAAAGATTTTTTTAGTATTTCATATCCGTCATTTTTAGTTATCATTTCATCTCTTATTCTTAGTAAAATTATTCCACTTCCTGGTACTACGCCTTCACTTGTATTTTCTAAAGCATATAGAGCATCATCAAATCTCATTTTCTTTTCTCGTGCTTCAGTTGTAGTAGACGCTCCGACATAAATTATTCCTCTACCATTTGTCAGTTTTGCTATTCGTTCATTTAAAAAGTCTAATTCGTAGGAATCTTTTTCTTCTATACTCCTCTTTTTTATTTTGGCTAAATGCCTTTCAACTTTTTTACTTTCTTTATCATAAAAAATATTTACATATTCTTTATTTATGACTACTTTGTTGCATTTACCTAAATTGCTTAGAGTTATTTCATCTGTTATTTTTACTATTTTAGCATCAGTGATTACTTCTATATCATTTAATATATCTATTTGATGAGTTCCATATTCAGGTATTTTTAATAAGGTAACATTTGTTATTTTATTAAAATTAAGAGATAATATTTGATTTATTACTTCCTCATTATAGTCTTGAGCTAAAATTATAGAAGGACTTTTCTTATCAATTAAAAAGTTAATTACTTCACTTATTTCCTCTATTTCTTTAATATCTTTATTTATAATTAAAACATAAGGATTGTTATAAGTAATTTCTTCTTTTAAAAAATAAGGAGAAGATAATATGGTATCAAGAGTATAACCATTTACATATTTAACATAAGTTTCTTTTTCCCTACTTTCTTCTATTTTTAAAGAGCCTTTAGAATTTAATTTTAAATATACTGAACTAACTAGATGTCCTATTTCTTCATCACTGGCTGCGATACTGGCAACACGAAAGTAATCTTCTTCTGATGGTATTCTTGCTTCTTCTTTTATTTTTGCTATTATCTCTTTTGTTCCCTCATCTAGTTCTTTTTTTAATCTATGAGGATTTTTTCCTGACTTAATTTTTTCTAATCCATTTTTAAAAATGCTTTCTAGTAAAACTAAAGTGGTGGTTGTTCCGTCTCCTACTTCTTCATCAGTCTTAATGGAGGCCTCCTTAGCTAAAGTTAAGATCGTATTTACTCTTTCATCTTCACTCTCTATGTTTTTCGCTATAGTTACTCCATCATTGGTAATAAAGGGACTAAACAAGGAATGATCAATTATCGCATTGGATCCTCTTGGGCCCAATGTCTTTTTTACTGTTCCACATAATAAATCTATTGCTTCTTCACAACAATTATATAATTCCTCATTCATGATTACTCTTTTCATAAACGCCCTCCATTTCTATCATATATTTCCAATATTTCTTTGGCATAAAGTTCATTTGACAACGTTTGTTTTCTCTAGATTTTATGCCTATCGTTTTAAAAAATGATAACCATAAATTTTCGATTTCTTCTTCATTTTCACTTGTATTTATTTCCTTTAAATTTATATTCTTCCCTGATACTATATAGTATCTTTTTGTATCATAAATACTATACATATTTCTTCCAACATCTTTGATTATCCAATATTCATTTTTTAGACGTTTAGTAAAGTGATAGGATAATAGCTCTAAAACATGATTTGTTGGACTAATTTCTGCATATAAAACATGATTATTTATTTCTTTAAATCTTAAAAACCCTTTTAACTTATGACTTTCTCCACTTACATATTTGGCAATTTTGAGTGTGCTTGATACACATTTTAAGTTTCGCATAGTAAATATTTTTTCCCTGTATTTTAAAGCATTGAGTAAGAAGTAATATATGATAAGTTCTTTGTGCTCTTCCTCTGATAAATATACATAATATATAGTTTTAATTATATTAGAAGATAAATTTAATTTATTTATATCAAAATGATCATTCAATTCTAGTTCTACTACTTCTTCTAAAAGTGATGGTCTATATTTTTCTTTATCGCATATATCTAATGGTTTATTTTTTAGGTTTAATAATCTATAAATTAAATCTAATAAACTATTAAAATTACCGTTATATAAATATACTAAATCTTCTCTCAAAATAAACTTAACTGCTCTTTTCTATTTTCTATTTTTTCATTATCTTCTAAAATTAAATTGGCTTCAATAAAACTTTTTTTGAAATACTCACTACTTATAAAATATTTACCATTACAAGTAATAAAATATTTAGCTCTTTTTAAGACAATTCCCATTTTCTTTAAGTCACTATAAGTTATTTTAAAGTTTTTACGACAAGCGACTATCCTTTGGGCTGATTTAATACCAATACCAGGAACTTTTAATAAATCATAATAGGATGCTGTGTTGATTTCTTTGGGAAATTCATTTAAGTGTCTTAAAGCCCAATTTGCTTTAGGATCTACTAATATATTGAAATTAGGATTATCTTCATCTAATAAATCATGTACTTTAAAGCCATAAAATCTTAAAAGCCAATCTGCTTGATATAGCCTGTTTTCTCTTTTTAAAGGTGGTGTATTTAGACTTGGCAACAATTTATCTTTATTGACTGGTATGTAAGCAGAATAAAATACTCTTTTTAAGTCATAACTTTTATATAATGACTCACTTTTATTCATGATGTTTAGGTCTGTTTCTTTGGTAGCACCAATAATCATTTGTGTACTTTGTCCAGCGGGTACATATGAAGTATTTCTGTTTTCTTTTATATATGACATTATCTTAATTACTTTATTATTATCTTTATTAGGAGCAAGAAGCTTTAATCCATTATCTGTTGGAAGCTCTATATTGGCACTAAGTCTATCGACTAAACTTCCTAATTCTTTTAATAAATGTTCGCTTGCTCCTGGGATCGCTTTACAATGAATATACCCGTGAAAATGATATTTGTATCTCAGTAATTTGATGGTTTTAATTAATAGTTCCATAGTATAATCTGGACTTTTAATAATCCCTGAACTTAAAAATAAGCCCTCAATATAATTTCTACGATAGAAATTCATTGTAATTGTGCATATTTCTTCAGGTGTAAATATAGCTCTTTTTACATTGTTACTTTTTCTATTAATACAATATTTACAATCAAAAATACAACAATTCGTCATTAGGATTTTTAGAAGAGAAATACATCTACCGTCACTAGCAAAAGAGTGACATATTCCTGATGTTGCAGCATTACCTATTCCTCCATCATTTTTTCTTGTACTTCCACTCGATGAACAAGAAGCATCATATTTAGCACTGTCGGCAAGAATCGTCAATTTTTCTTCTAATGTCATAAATATCACCTAGTAATATTATAATACAAATGTTTGTTTATGTCAAACAAATATTCGTATCCATTTTATGGTAAAAAAATAAAGCAACCAATTAATTTTGATTGCTTATTCCATGATAAATATTCATAAACTTTTCCTGTAATTCTTCACATTCTTTTGTGTCCATTTCTGCTACATCTTTTAGGGGATTTTCTATTTTTAATTCTTCATATTTAGAAAAGCCTAAATGATGGAAAGGTAAGAATTCTATTTTTTCGATGTTTTTTATTTTTTGTAAATAACTTGCCAGGTCATGTAAATAATTATCATTATCCATGACGCCTGGAACTATTACTTGTCTTATCCAAACTGGTTTATTACTTCTGTTTAGACATTTTATAAATTTTTCACTTTCATCAATATCAGTTCCCGTTATTTCTTTGTATCCTTTTGCATTTACGTGTTTGATATCTAGTAGAACTAAATCAACTAATGATAAAATTTCTTCATATTTACCGATTCCTACTCCTGCTGTATCAAGAGCTATATGAATTCCTTCTTCTTTTAACTTTTTACAAATATCTAGCAAAAAATCAATTTGAAGTAATGGCTCACCACCTGAGAATGTTACGCCACCATTATTTCTTTTAAAGTATGGTTTGTTACGTAAAACTTTTTCAACTAGTTCATCAGTGGTGTAATTAGCATCACCCATTCTCCACATTTCAGGATTATGACAATATAAACATCTTAGCCTGCATCCATTTAAGAATATTACGGTTCTTATGCCTGGACCATCTACGAGGCCAAAAGTTTCAATCTGATTTACACTAGCTTGCATTATATTCTCTCATGGAAAGTTCTTGCGATAACTTCTTCTTGTTGTTTTCTCGTAAGCCTGTTAAATCTTACTGCATAACCAGATACTCTGATAGTAAGTAATGGATATTTATCAGGATTTTCCATTGCATCAATTAAAGTCTCTCTATTTAAAACATTAACATTTAAATGATGAGCTCCTTGTCCAAAATAACCTTCAAGTAAACTTACTAAATTGTCTGTTTGTTCCTCTTTAGTATGACCTAGAGCACTTGGAATAATTGAGAAAGTATTGGATATACCATCACGACAACATTTAGCATATTCTAGTTTTGCAACAGAATTTAGGGAGGCAATAGCACCTGATTCATCCCTGCCATGCATTGGGTTAGCACCTGGTGCAAAAGCAACTCCTTTTTTTCTGCCATCTGGAGTAGAACCAGTTTTTGAACCATATACAACATTTGATGTGATAGTAAGTATAGATAAAGTAGGCTCAGCATCACGGTAGCATTTGTGTTTTGCTAGCTCTTCATAGAATTTTTCCGTAACTTCTTTAGCTATATCATCTACTCTATCATCATCATTGCCATATTTAGGGAAGTCTCCAACAATATCAAAATCAATAGCAATACCCTCTTCATTTCTAATTGGTAAAACTTTAGCATATTTAATTGCTGATAAAGAATCCGCTACTACTGAAAGTCCTGCTACACCATAAGCCATAAGACGTCTTACATGGGTATCATGGAGGGCCATTTGTCCTCTTTCATAAGCATATTTATCATGCATATAGTGAATAATATTCATCGCATTTGAGTAGACTTCTGCTACTTTTTCAAGCATTTTAAAATAATTAGCTTTCACTTTTTCATAATCAAGTACTTCATCCGTATTTTTATCGAATCCTTCAATTACTAAAGTGTCTTTAACTTCATCTACGCCACCATTAATTGAGTAAAGTAAAGCTTTTGCTAAGTTGCATCTTGCTCCAAAAAATTGCATATCTTTGCCTTCACGCATTGCAGATACACAACAAGCAATAGCATAATCATCCCCATAAAGTGGTCTCATTACATCATCATTTTCATATTGGATAGCATCAGTATCAATACTCATTTTAGCACAATATTTTTTGAAGTTTTCTGATAAATGTTCACTCCATAAAATAGTCATATTTGGCTCTGGAGCTGGATCCAAATTAGTTAAAGTGTGCAGGATACGATAACTTGTTTTTGTAACCATGCTCTTTTTATCTTCTGTTATACCACCAATAGATGCTGTAACCCAAGTTGGATCTCCTGAGAATAATTCATCATATTCTGGTGTTCTTAAGTGTCTAAC
>CALVQN010000005.1 GCA_944358135.1 uncultured Bacilli bacterium | reverse complement strand
AACAAAGGTTAGGAGGCGAAGTACTTGCCTATATTTGGTAGGGAAATATTATGAGTAGAATTGGTAATAGAAAACTTGTGCTTCCTACAGGTGTAACTGCTAGTCTAGAGAATAATGTTATAACTGTTAAGGGTGCTAAAGGTGCTTTAACACAAGAAATACATAAGTTAGTATCTGTTGAGATTAGTGATACTGAAGTAGTTACAAAAGCAAAAAATGATAGTAAAGAAGCTAATATTAATGTTGGTACAATGAATTCTTTAATCGCTAATATGATTGAAGGAGTTAATACTGGTTTTAGTAAAGGTTTAGAAGCAGTTGGCGTTGGATATCGTTTCCAAGTTAGTGGTAATAAAATTAATGTTTCTGCTGGGTTCTCTCATCCTGTTGTGGTTGAAGTACCTGAGTATTTAAAGGTAGAACAAGTAAGTAATACAGAAATTACCATTAGTGGAATTGATAAGCAAAAAGTATCTGAATTTGCGGCTAATGTTCGTAAGATAAGAGAACCTGAGCCTTATAAAGGTAAAGGTATCCGTTATAAAGGTGAATATGTACGTCGTAAAGAAGGTAAAAAGGCTGCTAAATAAGGTTAGAAAGGTCGGAAATTATGATTAAGAAAGAAAATAGGAACGTTGCACGTTTAAGAAGACATGAAAGAGTACGTGAGTCTATTCATGGTACAAAAGAGAGACCTCGCTTAAACGTTTTCCGTTCAAATAATGGAATTTATGTTCAAGTAATTGATGATGATGCTTCTACTACCTTAGTTAGTTCATCAACTGCTGAACTTAAAATTAAAAATGGTGGTAATATCGAGGCTGCAAAATTAGTTGGTGCTGATATTGCTAAAAAATGTTTAGAAAAGAAAATTAAAACTGTTGTTTTTGATAGAGGTGGATACCTATATCATGGACGTGTAGCTGCTTTAGCAGATGCTGCACGTGAAAACGGTTTAGAATTCTAGAGTGGAGGATAAAGTTATGCCAAAAAAGAATGATAATAAGAAAAATTTGTTAGAAGAAAAGGTTATCTCTATTGGTAGAGTAACAAAAGTTACTAAAGGTGGTAGACACTTTAGATTCTCTGCAACTGTAGTTGTTGGTAACCGTAGAGGATTAGTTGGAATTGGTACAGGAAAAGCTAATGAAGTACCTGAGGCTATTAAAAAAGCATTACAAGCAGCTAATAAAAATGTTGTTAAAGTATCTTTAATGGATAATAGAACAATACCACATGAAGCCACTTGTAAGGTAGGTAGAGCTGTTGTTATGGTTAAACCTGCTCGCGAAGGTACAGGAATCATTGCTGGTGGTGCTGCTCGTGCTGTACTAGAACTTGCTGGTGTTAAAGATATTGTTTCTAAATCACTTGGTTCTAATACTAAGATCAATGTAGCAAAAGCAACACTAGAAGCTTTAAAATCACAAAATAGTCCTGCCAAAATAGCAGCTTTACGTGGTAAGAAAGTGGAGGAGTTATAATATGAAGTTAGAATCGTTACCTAAGTCTTTTGAGACGAAGGCTCGTAAAAGAGTGGGACGTGGTCCAGGTTCTGGAATGGGTAAAACTTCTACTCGTGGACAAAAAGGTCAAAAATCAAGAAGTGGAGCAAGTATTAGCGCTTGGTTCCAAGGTGGACAAACTCCTATTTATAGAAGAATTCCTAAAAGAGGATTTAACAATGCACGTTTTGAGACAAAGTTTGCAACCATTAATTTAAGTGATCTTGATCGCTATTTTCAAGACGGTGATGTTGTTACTCCAGAAATACTTAAAGAAAGAGGAATTATTAAAAAACAACTTAATGGTGTTAAAGTTTTAGGTAATGGAGAATTAACTAAGAAATTAACTGTTAAGGCTCAAAGATTCTCATCTGCCTCTGTTACAAAAATAGAAAATGCTGGCGGTAAAGCAGAGGTGATTTAGATGTTTAAAGGAATTACCAAAATATTTAGTAAATCAAATAAGGATTTAAGAAAAAGAATTTATTTTACATTATTTTGTTTAGGTTTCTTTGCTCTTGGAATAAATATTACTATTCCTTGGGCAAATACCATTTATGAAGAGTTAGGTTTTTTAGAAATATTTAACTTGATGAGTGGTGGAGGTCTACAAAGTTTTTCTATCTTTGGGTTGGGTGTAAGTCCATATATTACAGCAAGTATTATTACTCAGTTATTAACTATGGATATTATTCCTTATTTTAAAGAACTTAAAGAACAAGGTTATGTTGGAAGACAAAAAATTAATAAAATTACTAGATATTTGGGTATTATTATTGCCTTTATACAAGCATATGCAATTAGTGTATTTTATTTAAAAGGCGCTAGTGGTATGGATATGCTTAAAACAAGTTTAGTAATGACTGCTGGTACAGCATTCTTACTATGGATGGGTGATCAGATAACACAAAAGGGTATTGGTAATGGACAGTCTTTACTTATCATGGCTGGTATCTTAATTAGTATGCCTAATGTATTTACTAGTGTGTATAATACATTTATTCATGGTAACATGGAGATTGGTCTTGGTATCACTATGTTTGTTTTATATATCATCTGTTATATTTTAATTATTGTGGGTATTATTTGGATTCAGCTTGCTGAGCGGCGTGTACCAATACAATACTCTAATCGGACTACAAGTGCATATGGGGCACAACAATCATTTTTGCCTATTAAAATTAATAGTGCAGGAGTTATGCCTGTAATATTTGCATCAGTCCTTACAACTATACCAGGAACAATTGTTACTTTAATTGGAAATGAAAGTGCAATTAACTTTGTTAATAATTATATTATTTATACATCACCAACTGGTTTCTTGCTTTATATAGTTCTTATTTTTGCTTTTTCTTACTTTTATACTTTTATGAGTATGAATCCTGAGGAGATGAGTAAGAATTTAAATAAGAATGGTGGATATATTCCAGGAGTAAGACCAGGAGTTGATACAAGTAATTATATTAGTAAAACACTTTCTAGACTTACTTTAGTAGGTGCAATTTTCTTAGTAATTTTAGCGGGACTTCCAGTACTTATTTCAAGCTTTACAAGTTTACCAGCTAGCGTTAGTTTAGGTGGTACTGGTATTTTAATTGTTGTTGGTGTGGTTATTGAAACTTATAAGCAAATTGAGTCTAGTTTAACAGCTAGAAGTTATGCCGAACGTAAAAAGAGGATGCGTTAATGAAGAATATTATCTTTATCGCTCCTCCTGCCGCAGGCAAAGGAACTATTAGTGATTATTTAGTGAAAAATTATCATTTTCTACATATTTCTACTGGAGATTTATTGCGTGAAGAAATTGCTAGTGGTAGTAAATTTGGAAGGGAAATTGATGAGATAATTAAAAGAGGTTCTTTAGTTAAAGATGATATAGTAATTAAACTTGTTGAAAATAAGTTAGAGCTTAAAGAACCAGGAAAGTTATTTATATTAGATGGGTTTCCTAGAACTGAATCTCAAGCTTATTCTTTAGATCAAATGTTAGAGAAAAAAGGAATTGATCAATTATTAGTGATTTATTTAGATGCTCCTTTGAATGTTCTTTTAAAAAGAGTGATGGGTAGAGTGATTTGCCCAAAATGTAAGAGGAGTTATAATCTAAATAATGAAAAATTAAAACCAATTTGTGATGGTATTTGTGATGATTGTGGTATATCTCTAGTAAAAAGAGATGATGATAATGAAGAGATAATAAAAGTTCGTTATGAATCATTTATGAAAGATACAAAACCAATTCTTGATTTTTATCAGAAAAAAGGTATTTTAAAAGAGATAGATGCTACTATTCCTTTAGAAGATATATATGAAATAATAAAAGAAGAAGCTGATATTCAGGTAGAAAATGGTGGTTTAAATGATTAGTATTAAAAGTGATCGAGAAATTAGTTTGATGAGAGAAGCAGGTAAGCTTAATTATCTAACTCATGAAGAAGTTAAAAAGCATTTAAAAGTTGGTGTTAAGACTAAAGATTTAGATAAAATAGCTTATGATTTTATTACTCGACATCATGCTAGACCATCTTTTTTAAACTATGAAGGGTATCCTGCTAGTATATGTATATCAATTAATGATGAAGTAGTGCATGGCATACCAGGAGAGCGAAGAATACAGGATGGTGATGTGGTATCTATTGATATTGGTGTAGAAATACATGGATATCATAGTGATGCAGCAAGAACCTATGTAGTAGGTAATGCTTCAAAAGAAGTGTGTGATTTAGTTAAAAATACAGAACTTGCACTATATGCAGGCTTGCAAAAAATTCATGAAGGTGCTAAAATAGGAGATATTGGAGCTTCTATTGAAGATTTTGCTCATAAACATGGTTTAAGTGTTGTAGAAGAGCTTGTTGGTCATGGAGTTGGTACTAATATTCATGAAGATCCAGATGTGCCAAATTACGGTAAAGCTGGAACTGGTGTAACCTTAAAGGCAGGTATGGTTATCGCTGTAGAACCTATGCTTAATTTAGGGGAACGTTATGTATATCTTCATGATGATGATTGGACAATTTCAACTGATGATGAATCTTTAAGTGCACACTTTGAACATACAGTTGTAGTTACAAAAGATGGATATGAAATATTAACGGGAGAGATTAGCGAATGAAGAAAAACTATAAGAATGATGTTATAGGAAAAACAAAAGAAGAAAAAATTGAAGTAGAAGGTAAGGTAGTTGAAGTCCTTAAAGGAAGCGATTACTTAGTTGAACTTCAAAATGGATTTACTGTAAAAGCCTACGTTTCTGGTAAAATGCGAGTAAATATGATTCGTATTCTACCAGGTGATACGGTAACTATTGAACTCTCGCCTTATGATTTAACACGTGGGCGTATAACATGGAATAAAAGATAATGGAGGTATAAAAAATGAAAGTTAGACCATCAGTAAAGAAAATTTGTAAAAAATGTAAAATTATTAGAAGAAAAGGAAAAATTATGGTTATTTGTGAAAATCCAAAACACAAACAAAAACAAGGTTAATAAGGAGGAATTATGGCGCGTATTAAGAATATTGAATTACCAAGTGAAAAACAAATTTGGATTGGCTTAACAGCAATTTATGGAATTGGTAAAAGCTTAGGTAAAACTATTTGTCTAAATGCAAATGTTAATCCAGAAACTAAGGTTAAGGATTTAACTGATGAAGAGGTTGCACGTTTACGTAAAGAAGTAGATAATCACGTTGTTGAAGGTGATTTACGTCGTAACACGCAAATGAGTATTAAAAATAAAATGGAAATTAACTGCTACCAAGGGGTTAGACATAAAAAAGGTCTTCCAGTTAGAGGACAAAGAACTAACCGCAATGCTCATACTCGTAAAGGTAGAGGTAAAGTAGTAGCTAACAAGAAAAAAGTAGGAAAGTAGGAGGGTAGAAGAAATGGCATATAATAGAAGAAAAAGAAAAGTAAAGAAGAATATTCCTGAAGCTGTAGCTCATATTCATTCTACTTATAATAATACAATTGTTACTATTACAGAAAAGGATGGTAGTGTTATAGCTTGGGCATCAAGTGGTACTATTGGTTATAAGGGAAGTAAAAAGAAAACTCCTTTTGCTGCAGGTATTGCTGCTGATGCTGCTGCTAAAGCAGCTATGGAACAGGGAGTTAAAAAGGTTGATGTAGTTGTTAAAGGACTTGGTAGTGGAAGAGAAACTGCTATTCGTGCACTTCAAGCTGCAGGTTTAGAAATTACTTCAATTACAGATGAGACTCCAGTTCCACATAATGGTTGTCGTCCACCAAAACGTCCAAGAAATTAGTTAGAAAGTTAGAGGAGAGGTTAGGAAATATGATTAGTTTTGAAAAACCAGAGTATAAGATTAGTGAATATCAAGAAAGTAATCACTATGGAAAATTTGAATTAGAACCCCTTGAAAGAGGTTTTGGAACAACTATTGGAAATGCTTTAAGAAGAGTTATGCTATCAAGCTTACCAGGAAGTGCAATTACTTCTGTTAAAATTGAGGGAGTGCTTCATGAATTTCAAAAGATTGATGGTGTTGTAGAAGATGTAACTAGTATTGTTTTAGCACTAAAAAATGTAGTTGTTAAGAATCATACTGAAGAAGTTAAGACATTACATTTATTTAAAGATACAGAAGGACCTGTTACTGCAGGAGATTTTGAGAAGAATGCAGATGTTGATATTATTAATCCTGAATTAGTTTTATGTAACTTAGCTCAGGGTGGTAAGATCGATATGGAAGTTACTGTCTTTAATGGTAAAGGTTACGTTGATGCTAAAGAAAATAAGAAATTATTTGCTGAAAATAAAGTAGGAGTAATTGCTATTGATTCTAATTATTCTCCTATTGAACTTGTAAAATATGAAGTAGAATCTACTCGGGTTGGACAAAATGAAAATTATGATAAATTAACAATGGAAATTAATACCGATGGTTCTATGATGCCAGAGGAAGCAATGGCTCTTTCTGCTAGAATATTAATTGAACACTTTAATATTATTGCAGATCTAAATAGTATTAGTGATATTACTGGATTGATGCAAGAGAAAAAAGTGGATACAATTACTAAGACTTTAGAAACTCCAATTGAAGAAATTGAGTTCTCTGTTAGAGCTTATAACTGTCTTAAGAGAGCAGGTATTCATACTGTTCAAGACCTTATTTCTAAGAGAGAAGTGGAAGTTACTAAAATACGTAATTTAGGTAAAAAATCACTTAAAGAAGTTTTAGATAAAGTAGCAGAAATGGGACTTAAATTTAGAGATTAAGGAGGACTAACATGCAATATAGAAAATTAAGTAGAGAGTCTAGACATAGAAGAAGTATCCTTGCTAATATTACTCGTGATTGTTTAATGAATGAATATGTTGTTACTACTGAAGCTCGTGCTAAAGAAGTAAGAAAATTTGTTGATAAAATGATTACTTATGGTAAGAGAGGTACTTTAGTTAGTAGAAGAAAAGCTTTAGCTTTCTTATATAATGATAGTGATGTTGTTAATAAAGTATTTAATGAGCTTGCTAAGCGTTATGAAACTAGAAATGGTGGTTATACAAGAATTATTAAACTTAATGAACGCCATGGTGATGATGCATTACAAGTTAGACTTGAACTTGTTTAAAACTATTCTTTTGATATGAACCTCGTTTCTATGTCCAAGAAACGGGGTTCATATCATTATAGATAGTTTTTGTAAGGAAAATTTTAATGATTATATTTATATTAATCTTTTAAATAATAACAGGATTGTTGATATTTTTGCTACTAATAAGTCAATAGAAGAAAAAGTAAAAGATTTTAAACTTGAATTAAATAGGGATATTGGAATAGATACTGTTATTTTTATTGATGAGGTACAAGAGTCTGAAGAATTAATTGAGGCTTTAAAATTTTTTCAAGAATCTGATTTTCCTTATAAGATTATAACTGCAGGTTCTTTACTTGGAGTAAAATTAAAAAGATTTCATAGGTCCTTTCCCGTTGGTAAAGTTATTATTGAATATATGTTTCCTATGAGTTTTAAAGAATTTTTAATTGCTATAGGAAAGGGAAAGTTTATTTCTTTAATTGAAGAATGCTATTTAAATAATACGTCTATGAATGATGTCTTTCATCAAGAATTATTAAGCGATTATAGAAATTATTTATGTATTGGGGGTATGCCAGATGCAGTAAAAGATTATGTATCTCGTAATCAAGAGTTAAGTTTAAATCTTCATAATATTTTGAGAAGTGTTATAGATTCTTATCTTGCTGACATGAGTAAATATACAAATAATGTTACTGAAGCAAATAAGATCGAAAGAATTTATAATAATGTTCCTAATCAACTTGCTAAAGAAAATAAAAAATATCAGTTTAGTAAACTTACTAAAAATTCTAGATTCAGGGATTATGAAACAGCGTTTGAATGGTTGCTTGCAAGTAGGATGATAGTTCCTAATTATTATGTTAATCATTTTGAAACACCACTAAAGGCATTCATGGATGAAGATAATTTTAAGCTTTATTTAAGTGATGTTGGTTTGCTTACAGAATTACTCTCAATTTCTTGCAATAAAATTATTTTAGACGACGATTTTATGTTTAAAGGTACTTTGGCTGAAAATTATGTTGCTTTAGAATTAATAAAGAATAATTTTAATCTATTTTATTATCAGAAGCCTCAGGTGATGGAATTAGACTTTTTAATTGATACTGATAGTGGTGTAATACCGATTGAAGTGAAAGCGAATGACCATGTTAAATCTACTAGTTTAAATAAGTTTATGGAACAAGAAAATTTAACTCTTAGTATTCGGATTTCTACTAAAAATTTTGGCTTTGAAAATAATATTAAGTCTGTTCCTCTATACGCAGTCTTTTGCATAAAATAACTCAAGATTTTTCGTCTTGAGTTTATTTCATATATAAGTCATAGTATTCATCATAGGTTAATCCAGAATCATGTACTTTTGTTGCTAATTCTACTCCTAGATATCTTAAGTGCCATGGTTCTTCCATAAATTGAGTAATGTGTTGACATCCTTTAGGGTATCTTACAATAAAACCGTATTTATAAGAATTATCTAACATCCATTCATAATGTTCTGGTGTTAAGTTATCGGGTAAGGTACTGCTTCTTACATCTACTGCTAAGCCTAATTGATGTTCACTAAATCCTGGTCTTGCAGAATAAGTATCTGCCTCAGCAACGCCATCTCTAGCCACATATCTATTATATAACACTTCTTGTGTTTCATAAGAACGATATGGACTAAAAGGGTAGAAAATTACCCCTTCTAATATTCCTGCATTTGTAAGACTTTCAAATGCTTTGGCTGCTTCTTCTCTTAAGTAATAGTTGCTATTATAAGAGAGTGCTACTAAATCATTTGGCTCATAATTATCTGGTAATTTATGATATTTATTGACTAATATAGTTAAATCATCCTGTGCTTCTTCATTTGTATATTCTGTATATTCTGAATATCCTTCTTTATCTAGGCCAATGTTTACATAAGTAACAACAGTTGCTAAATCATATTCTTTATTTTCTTCTTGATAAGCTAGGTATCTTTCATAATTGTTGATATCAAAATTGGCAATATCTTTAAATGCTAATATATCTATATAATCCATATTTAATAATATGTCTATGTTTTCGTACATATTCTCTGTAATATAATTAATCTCTTCACTGTTATAATTTTTATCTAGTAAAAGATTAATTGTTTGGCTAAAGTTATTTATATTTATATAATTTATTTGATAATAATCATTTAAATATTCTTTTTTTAATTCATTTTCTTCTAATAATACTTCGACTGTTTTAGAATATTCTTTGCTATTTATTATATCATATAAATCCATATTTTCCATTACACTTATTGCTGTATTACTATATGTTGAAATATTTCCTTCATCTTTATTTTTTCCTGTAAAAATCTTTAATAATGTGATAGATATAATTGTTATTATTAAAATGACTAAAAGAATTATTAAAATTATTTTTAATCTTTTATTCATAAATTTCTCCTCCTATATAAGTATATTATATCATCTTTTAGAGTATTAATCTCAAGATTTTATTTTACTTTACAACAAAAAACAGGTTATGCACCTGTATTTTCATATCCTATAGCTTTATTTTTTATCATTTTGATAAATATTAGTATAGCGGTTATGGCATATAATAATTCAAATAATAAATTCCAAATAGTATAAATAATGTCATTGCTGCCAATTACACTAAATATAGAACTAATAATATCTCTTACATATATAAAAGGGATTTTTATTAGAATAATAAGAACAAACATATATAAGAAAAATAGTAAGAGATCAATTAATATTTTTTTGTCTTTACTTTTTATTTCTTCAATAATTATTGACACTGAGTCTAGAAAAGATGTTTTTTTTCTTACTTTAAGATTTAATCCTCTTTTTTTATAAATTTCATTGGCGATATCCTCTGCTTTTAGATTATAATCTTGTAAATTTTCGTAATTTTTTAATTCTTCTTCTTGAGCTTCTTTATTTAAATATCTTAATTGATATTTAAGTTCTTTTAAAAATTTTTCTTTATCCATGATTTTCTCCTTCTAAGTGACCTTTATTAAAAGTAATTTCACTTTCTAATATTAAATCTGTTGTTACTATTATACCATCTTTTTCTATATTTTTCTTGGTATATTTGCTTAAGATGATTGATTCTTTTTCTTCAATAATTTTTTCTTTGGTATAGAAAGTATTTTCTTTTATAGTAGAAATTTCTTTAGTATCCCAATCTATTTCTAATTTTTCAGGAATTAGTAATAGTTTATTTGCTTTCACTAAGTATTTTGTATTTTGAGTAGGTAAGATAGTTAATTGTTTACAGTTATTGATCTCATTAGCTGCAAATAATGAAAGATAAGACGGTATTGTAAAGATAGTATTTTCTACTTCTTTGCTTATTTCTATTAAAGAATTGATATAGCTACTTAGATCTTTGAAATTGATTAGTGAAAAATATTTTACTAAATAGTGATTATTATTTTCATTGTATACTATTTCTTCTAGCTCTTGGTAGTAATGATTAAAATCAAAAGAGGAAGATATGGTATTGATGTCGGGATAGTTATTATTTATAATAAAATTACAAATTGGTTTATAAATAGAATTATATAAAATGAGTTTACTTTGAGTTTGAGGTGGTAAATTATTAAAGCTGTTTATTAGATAATTTATTCTATCTTCTTGTGATAAAGTTATCGGATTTTCATTTTGGGTTTGTAAAGAAATAGTTTTGCCTGTAATAACTTGGATAGCATTTTTTATATCAGTAATACTTTTAAACTTTGTTTCTATTTTTTCTTTGTTATCTATTAAAAATATTTCAATCCTAGTGGGTGCTACTCCAGTTTTTAAAAAGGATCTTAATTCTTCGTCGATGTTATGAATTTTACTTCCTTTTACGTTAAAGTTTTTTTCGGCATTAATTTTATTTTTGACAAATTCGATTTGCTTTTTTAATATTTCAATATTATATTTATATACACTGTTGGAGTAAATATTTACGAGATTTTTTTCATCTAACTCTTCAGCTTTTATGATGTTTATTAGTGCACTTAAATATTCTTTTATTTCTGGTAATGTTTTTGTCTTTATGTTTTTTTGGTTTTCTAGTAATAATGTATTATCGATTGGAGTAGGTGGATCTAGAGTTATTTCTTTCTTGTTTGCTTTCTTTTCTCTTCCATAATAAGTAGTTAATTCTGTTAATAATTCAAATTTTAAATCATTTTCTTCTGTTTTTAGCTTATTTTTTTCTAATTTAATATTTTCTTTCATTTGTTTAAATTCTATTAAATAATTGGTTAATTCTTCTATGCATAAGAGATAATATTCTTTTTCTTGATCTTCTTCTTTTTCTTTTTGTTCTTCTTGTAGAAAGCTAGTTATGTTTAACATGTTTTTAATTGAAATTTCTTCATTTTTATATTTATATATGATTTGAGGAGTTTTGGTTTGATAGTTATTTAAACTTAAAGTGATATTATATTTTTGATGGTTATTTTTGTACCAAAAGAATCCGTTTAAAAATGTTTGTAACTCCTCTTTTTGATTAAATAGAAAAATACGGGTTAAATAACCAAATAAGGGATCTTTGATATCAAGGCATAGGCCAATATTGTTATTGTTTTCATATATTGTTGGTTCATATTTTTGAGAATAAATATTATATGTTTTTAATACTTCTAGTATTTCATTTTTTGTTAACATATTAGCCCTCCTTATTCTATTTAATTATAACATATTCATTTGTTAGTTTCAATTTTCCTTGCTTAAGTTTTTTTAATATTATATAATATTATTAGAGGTGGAATATGAAAACAGAAATTATTAAGCCTAAAAAAGAAATGAAGGAAGCTAGAAGTTTGCTTAATCCAATTATTTATTTAGTTTTAGGATTACTTTTGGTTTTTAAAAGCAATGAAGTGGTAGAGTTATTATTTTATGTTTTGGGAATAATAGTTATTATTTATGGAATTAAATCTTTTGTAGTGTATTATCAAAATAAGGATGTTGTGCAGTATAAAAACATTAATTTAACCATAGCAATAGCATCCGTTATAATAGGGGTTTTATTAATTGTACTTAGTGGAGTTTTAGAGGCTAGTATACGTTATGTTTTAGGTTTTTTCTTCATCTTTATGGGTATTAGTAGACTTCTTACATCAATTAGTTTTAATAATTATAAGAATTTTTCGACTATTAGTAATATTGTTTTAATTGCATTAGGTATTTATAGCATTTTCTTTTCTAATGCAGTATTAGTTATTATTGGTGTAATTTTGATTATTAATGCAGTTATATTGTTTATTGAGTATTTTAAATAGAAAAGAGAAACTGATTAGTAATATCTAGTTTCTCTTTTTAAATCTCTTTCTTTAATAGAAGCACGTTTATCATATAATTTTTTACCTTTACATATGCCTACTAAAACTTTTACATAATTTTTTTTGAAATAAAGTTTTAAAGGGATTAAAGTAAGTCCTTCAGTACTTACTTTTTCTTTTAATTTTTTTATTTCCTTCTTGTGTAATAATAACTTTCTAGTTCTACGTTCATCATGATTAAATATGTTTCCTTCTTCATATTTGGCAATGTACATATTTAGTAGAAATGCTTCATTGTTTTTTATTGTAATAAAGGAATCTTTTAAATCAACACTTCCTTTTCTTACTGATTTGATTTCTGTTCCTACTAAAGAGATTCCTGCTTCAATTTCCTCTAAAATAGTATAATCAAAGTAGGCTTTTTTATTTTTTATTTCAATCATTTTTATCACCTACTATATCAAAGTCTATTTGAGCAGTTTCTTTAGAGGCTGCAGCTACTCTAACTTTTATTTTATCACCGATACGATAAGTTTTTTTGGTACTTTTGCCTATTAAAGATAATAGTTCTGGTACATATTCGTAGTAATCGCCAGAAATATTACTAATATGAACTAATCCTTCAACTAAGTTTGGTAATTCTACAAAGAAGCCAAAAGAAGTAACACTACTGATGATTCCCTCGTATTCTTCTCCAATATGACTTTCCATGTATTCAGCCATTTTCATATCATTTACATCCCGTTCAGCATTAGTACTTGCTACTTCTCGCTCGCTAGAGTGTTCAGCAATTTCTACTAAGGAATTTTCTAAATAGTTGATTGTAGACATACTGTAGTCATGTTCAATTAAATACTTTTTTACTAGACGGTGAACTGTTAAATCTGGGAATCTTCTTATAGGAGATGTAAAGTGGGTATAATTTTTGCTAGCTAAGCCAAAGTGACCAATATTAGTTTTAGAATATTCTGCTTTTTTCATACTTCTTAAAAGAAGAGTAGATAAAATCATGAATTCAGGTTTATCTCTTAATTCTTCAAGTAATTTTTGCATAGTTTTTGGAGTGATTTCCTTAATATTTGTTTTAATTTGGTAACCTAGAGCTTTCACTAAATTTAAGAAATCTTCTATTTTATCAGCGTTTGGTAAATCATGGATGCGATATATAAAAGGTAATTCCATGTTACTTATATGAGTAGCAACAGTTTCATTAGCAGCGATCATAAAGTCTTCAATTAGTTTTTCTCCTGATCTTTGTTCTCTTTTTTTTATGTCTATTGCTCTTCCTAATTCATCTTGGATAATTTTGGCTTCAGGAATATCGAATTCTATATAACCACGATTTACTTTTTTCTTTCTTAAAATGTGAGCTAATTCATTCATTTGTTTTAAAGTATTGGCAAATTCTTCATACCCTTCAGGAATATTATTGTTTTCTAAAATTTCATTTACATTATCATAAGTCATTTTCTTTCTTGATTTAATGAAACTTGGGAATATATCATAGTTTATAATATCTCCATTTTTGTTGATGTCCATAACACAGCTCATGGTAAGTCTTATTACTCCTTCATTTAGTGAGCATATGCCATTGGATAATTTATGGGGAATCATAGGAATTACTGTATCAGCTAGATATGAGGATGTTCCTCGCTCATAAGCATCATCGCCTAAAGCTGTGTTTTCTTTAACATAATGTGAGACATCAGCAATATGTACTCCTAGAGTGTATATATTATCTTTAACCGTTAAACTGATTGCATCGTCAATATCTTTTGTGTCAGCACCATCAATTGTAAAAATCATATCATTTGTTAAATCAATTCTACCAACAAGTTCCTTTGTGCTTACTTCTTCTGGAATATTATCTAATTCTTTTTCGGTTTCAGGACTAAATTCTTCAAATATGCCATATTTATAAGCAATACTTAAAATATCTATTCCCGCATCATCTTTGTGACCTAATATTTTTAGACAATCCGCCATATAAGTTTTGTTGTCTATTTTTTTAGTAAGTCTAGCTAAAACTTTATGACCATCAACACAGTTTTTACTAGTTTCTTCACTTAAATAAATTTTTAGATTTATTTTGTCATCATCTGGTTCAAGTATTTTTTTATTTTCTATAACTTTAATTTCTCCAACAATGTTTTCTAGATCTCTTTTTATAATTTTTAATACTCTTCCTTCAGGTTTCAGTCCCTTTTCAGTAATTTCAACTAGAACAGTATCATCATTTATTGCTCCATTTAAATCATTTTTGGCAATATAAATATCATCTTCTTTATCAAGAATAAGGAATCCAAATCCTTTTTTATTCACTGATAATTTACCGATTTTTAGTCCTGGACAATTTTTCATTAATAAGTATTTATCTTTTTTAGTTTTAAAAATCTGATAATCATTTACTAATTCTTCTATATTTTTTTGTAAATCTTTTAATTCTTCAACAGTGGTTAGTTTAAGTAAATCATTAATTTCGATTAATGTTTTTGCTTCATGAATATTTTCTAATGCTTTTAGTATTTTTTCTTTCATTATTTTTTCCTTTCTCTGGTCATAATATTTTTTCTTTCATTCATATATTCCAAGTAATATTCAATATAACATTTACCACATACTGATTCATAAGTTATACTTTGTTCACCATCTATAGCTACTTGATTTCCTTCAAAAGTGGGTTTCCCATTAATAAACCTTAGATTTTGAGTTGCTTTCTTTTTACATTTACATAGTGTTTTTATTTCTTCGATATCATCAGCGATTGCTAGTAATCTTGCAGAACCTGGAAAAGGTTTCATTTGAAAATCACAACGTAGCCCATAACATAAAACGGCAATATCAAATTTTTTAGATATGTAATATAATTCATTTACTTGATCTTCTGTTAAAAATTGAGCTTCATCAACAATTATGGCGTCAATTTTTGGAACTTTTTTTCTTTCGGCTCTAACTATTTTGAGAGGAGAGTCTTCCATACTTAATAAATTGTCTACTTTTCTTTCAATGCCAATTCTACTAACAAGTTTATTATCGCCTTTTGTGTCAATTAAAGGCTTCCATACTAGTACAATCCCATCTAATTCTTCATAATTGTATGCTACTTGCATAGCCATTGTTGATTTTCCAGCGTTCATAGCACTGTACCTATAAGTTAATTTTGCCAACTAAATCACTCCTAACTTATACTATATTTTTGTTCATTATTTTCATAATAGATGTTTATAACTTTAGTGTTATCCACATCTTCTTCACTTAGTAATCCTTCATGAATAAGAGTACTAACTGATATGCTGCATCCGTTTAGTTTACAATTTTCTTTTAAACCTTTATTTTCATTTAATTCTAAATAAACACTCGCTGCAGTAGCGATAATATTGTTGATAGATTCTTCAGTCATTTTTCTTTTACTATCAAAGATGTTTAAAACATTAAAGGTAAGAACGGTAGCAATTACTGTCATTATAGCAATAGTTGCCAAAAGTTCAATTAATGTGAATCCTTTCTTGTTCATATTATCACCAATTTAATTATAAATCATTTGGGTAAATAATTAAAGAAGATTAGTAAAGTTTTGTAAAGAAAAAAGGAGTTTAATCTCCTAAATAGTCTTTTATTAACTTGTTGTTTATTTTATAAGACTTTAATTAACCAATATAATAAGTTTTTTCTACTGAATGGTTTTCAAATAATACGACAAATATTTCAGTAGTAGTGAAATATTTTGTTGACAACAGTAAAATGTTTCAGTATAATTAATATAGAGGTGCTAAATATGATTTATAGGGAACACTACATTGAGTCTATAAGGGATTTTTATGATTCTGATTTAATCAAAATTATAACTGGTATAAGAAGATGTGGAAAATCTATTGTTTTAGAGCAAATACAAGAGGAAATTAAAAAGAAAACTGATAATGTTATTTATTTGAATTTTGAGGAAAAAAGAACAAGAAATTTGTTTCCAACCGCAGATGCATTAATTAAATATGTAGAAGAGAAACGTAATGATGGAAAATGTTATGTATTTTTAGATGAAGTACAGGTTTTGGATGATTGGCAAGATGCTTGTAAAACTTTACGTCTTTATAATAATTCTATTTTTATTACAGGCTCTAATTCTAAATTATTGTCAAAAGAATTTACTAAGGAATTAAGTGGTAGATATGTTTCTTTTCGTATTAGACCTTTTGTTTATAAAGAAATTTTAGAATATACTAGACAATTAGGAAAAAAATGTTCAGTTTTGGATTATCTTATTTGGGGCGGATTTCCTAAACGTTTTGAATTTAATAGTGAAGAGGCAACTATTAGATACTTAACTGATTTAGATGATACTATTGTTATTAATGATTTAATTAATCGTTATAAGATACGAAAAGAAGATTTGTTTAAAAAAATAGTTAATTTTATTCTTCTTTCTAATAGTAGAGTTATATCTAGTAAATCTATTTGTAAATATATTAAAGATGGCCATGAGTCCTGTTCTATTAATACAGTTATTAAATATCTTGGATATTTAGAAGAAGCTTATGTTATTGAAAAAATAAGTCCATACTCTGCTAAGGCTAAGAAAAAACTTGAGTATTATTATAAAATATATGATGCTGATGTTGCTTTTAATTCGATTCGGTGTGTTGATAATCGTTATGATTTATCCCATAATTTAGAAAATATTGTTTATAATGAACTTATTTATATGGGTTATCAAGTGTGTGTGTTTAATAATTCTGGTAGAGAGATTGATTTTTTGGCATCTAAAAACAATAAACAATATTACGTACAGGTGGCTTATAGCGTAGTGGAAGATAAGGCTTATGATCGAGAGTTTTCAGCTTTTAAGAATCTTGATAACTTGTCTCAAAAGATTATTATTACAATGGACGATATTGATTATTCTACTAGTACTGTAAAACATATTAGATTTCAGGATTTTTTATTGATGGATTCGTTAGATGATTAAAAAAACAGGAGTGATTCCTGTTTTTAATATTATTCACACAAAGCACGTTAGCAAGTTATGAGACCTAGCCTTTAGGTATTAAATTAACCAATTTTATTGTATGATAAAATATTATTTACTGTCCAACATTTTCTTTAAGAAAATTCCTGTATAAGAATTTGGGTTTTTGGCTACTTGTTCAGGAGTTCCTGTTGCTACAACTTCTCCTCCTAAATTTCCTCCTTCAGGACCCAGATCAATAATGTAATCTGCTACTTTAATTACATCTAAGTTGTGCTCAATTACAATTACTGTATCTCCATTATCTACTATTCTATTTAGAATTTTTAATAGTTTTTTAATATCTTCGCTATGTAATCCTGTAGTAGGTTCATCTAAGATGAAAATACTTTTTCCAGTAGGCTTCTTTTGTAATTCTTTAGCTAGTTTAACTCTACCTGCTTCACCACCTGATAGAGTAGGTGCTGGTTGTCCTAACTTGATATAAGATAAACCTACTTCGTCCATTACTTTTAATTTATTATATACTTTAGGGATATTTTCAAAGAAAGGTAGTGCTTCTGATACACGCATATCTAGAACATCTGCTATATTTTTGCCTTTAAATTTAATTGCTAATGTTTCTTTATTATATCTTTTTCCTCCACATACATCACATGGTACATATACGTCTGGTAAGAAATGCATTTCAATTTTCTTTACTCCATCTCCCCAACAAGCTTCACATCTTCCGCCTTTAACGTTGAAAGAGAATCTTCCTTTGTCATAACCATGCATTTTTGCTTCTTTGGTGTTGGTAAATACATCTCTGATATCATCAAATACACCAACATATGTTGCAGGGTTACTTCTAGGGGTTCTACCAATGGCGTCTTGAGTAATATGAACTACTTTATCTACATTTTCTATTCCTTTTATTTCTTTGCAAGCACCAGGAATTTGTTTAGAACCATTGATTTGCACTGCTAGAGTTTTATAAAGAATTTCATTGATTAAAGATGATTTACCGCTTCCTGATACTCCAGTTACACAGACAAATTTATTAAGTGGTATTTCAACATTGATATTTTTTAGATTATGTTCTTTAGCTTTGATAATTTTTAGTGATTTACCATTTCCTTTTCTACGCTTTTTGGGTACTTCAATACGCTCTTTCCCTGATAAGTAACGCCCTGTTAAGGAATTTGGATTATCCATTACTTCTTTAGGTGTTCCAGCAGCCATAACAACACCTCCAAATTCACCTGCTCCAGGACCAATATCAACTAGATAATCAGCAGCTAGCATAGTATCAGTATCGTGTTCAACTACAATTAACGTATTTCCTAAATCCCTCATTTCTTGCATTGCTTTAATAAGTTTTTCATTGTCTTTTTGATGTAATCCGATACTTGGTTCATCAAGTACATATAAAACTCCTGATAATTTAGAACCTATTTGGGTAGCTAAGCGAATACGTTGTGCTTCTCCACCTGATAGAGTACCTGCACTTCTAGATAAAGTCAAATATCCTAAACCAACATTAATTAAAAAATCTAATCGATTTAATATTTCTTTTGTTACTAAACCACTTATTTCAAGTTGTTCATTTGTTAATTTTAGTTTGGCAATAAAATCTCTTAATTCTAGTATACTGTAATTGGTTACTTCATAAATATTTTTTTTATTTATTTTTACAGATAATACCATATCATTAAGTCTTGCTCCTTTACATTTAGGACATGGTGATTCGACCATATACATCTCTATCCATTCGCGTCTCCAATTGCTGGTTGTTTCTAAATGTAATCTTTCTAATTTATTAATTATTCCTTCATAATAATCACTTACGTAACGTACGTTACCATTTTTTGATGTGTATTTAAAATCGATTTTGTCTTTAGAACCATAAAGAATAATGTCTAGTTCATCTCTGGTAAAATCTTTAAGAGGTTTATTGGGATCAATATTGTAGTAATTGCAGACAGCGAGTAATTGAACTGTTTCAATATTTTCTTCATTGCTAATTGTTTTAATACCACCTTTTAAGATAGATAAATTTTTATCAGGCATAAGTAATGCTTCCCCAATTTTTAATTTTGTTCCGAGTCCTTTACATTCAGGGCATGCTCCATATGGGGCATTAAAAGAGAATAGTCTTGGCTCTAGCTCTGGTATAGAAAAATTACAATGAGGACAAGCATAAGATTCACTCATTAAAATTTCTTCCTTACCAATTACATTAATTAATACTTTTCCATTTGCTAGTTTACAACTAGTTTCTATTGCTTCAAATATTCTTCCTCTCTCATCAGGATCTAAAACAATTCTATCTACAATGACTTCGATGTTATCTTTAATGTTTTTTTCTAAGATGATATCTTCATCTAATGAGCGATTTTCCCCATTCACCCTTACCCTTGAATAACCATTTTTTCTTAGCTCATCAAATAAATCTTTATGAGTTCCTTTTTCGCCATGAACAACAGGTGCCATAATTTCTAATTTACTTCCTGCTTCAAGTTCCATAATACGATTGGTCATTTCTTCAATAGATTGTCTAGTTATGGGAATATTGTGTTTAGGACAATAAGGTATACCAATTCTAGCATATAATAGTCTTAAATAATCATATATTTCGGTAATTGTTCCCACTGTACTTCTTGGGTTTTTATTTGTAGTTTTTTGGTCAATCGATATACTAGGACTTAATCCTTCAATAGAATCAACGTCTGGTTTTTCACTTATTCCTATAAATTGACGGGCGTATGCACTTAGACTTTCTACATATCTTCTTTGACCTTCAGCAAAAATTGTATCAAAAGCAAGTGAAGATTTACCACTTCCTGATACTCCTGTCATAACAATTAATTTGTTTTTAGGTAGTTCAATATCTATGTTTTTAAGATTATTTTCTCTAGCTCCTTTAACAATTATTTTATCCATGTCTAACACTCCTTCATTTATATATTGGATAAATTTAATTATTTTATCACTTCAAACGTGCTTATTATATCATGCGAACAAACGTTAGTCAAGATACTCTATTAAGTTTGACAAATGGAGTTTTTTATGGTATTATAGCAGTCAAAACCAAAGGGGGGTTTTGTATGTATGAAGAAAAGCCTAAAAGAAATATCCATGTTAATTGGAAGTCTTTATTAATCAAGCTTGCTATTTTATTTGTTGTTATTTTTGTTGTTATATGGATTATTTCTTTATTTAATCGTAATGAGAAAAATGAATCTAATTTTAGTGTGAATTTAGAATTGATGACAAATGCGGCGACTGAATATTTTACGGGTTCTAGACTTCCTCAAGAAGTAGATGCTTTAGAGCGTATTACATTGGGAGAAATGTTTGATCGAAATTTATTAGTAGAATTTCAGGATGAAAATGGTAATTCTTGTGATTTAGATAATAGTTATGCGGAAGCAACTATGGTTAGTGATGGAGTTTATCGACTTGAAGTAAGATTAGTTTGTAATAATGAAAGTGATACAGTAATCAGAACAATAGAGCGTCAAATTGAGGATGCTTTAGAAGAGCCAAATGAAGAAGATCCTGAAGAATCTAACCCAGAAGAACCACCTGTAGAAGATTCTGAAGAAAATAATAATGGTGATAATGGTTCTTCAAATATAGGACAAAATACTGATAATGATCAAAGTAATTCTAAACCTAATAATGGAAGTAGCATAGTTTACGTTACTAGTGTTAGTTTAAATTATAAGAGAATTGTAGTTGATGTTGGTCAAAGTAGAACAGTTACTGCCTATATTTATCCAAGTAATGCCACTAATAAGAGTGCTCGTTGGAGTAGTAGTGATACTAGTATTGCTACAGTAAATAATGGTGTTATTACTGGTCATAAGGCTGGTACAACTATGGTTAGCGTTCGAGTAGGTGGTGCATCTGCTTCAGTTGAAGTAGTAGTTCTTGGAAGCAGCAATAATAACAGCAATAACAATAATAACAATAATAATACATGTAGTGGTTCTAAAGATTATGTGGCAATATATCCACTTGCTTTAGTTGTTGATGGAGATTGTGCTCTTAGCTATTCAGGACTTTATAACCATTATATAAGTAAAATAAATCAGATAGAGAAGAATGAATATCAAAAGCTTTATCAAGAAATGAGAGAACTTGGTTTGAATGCTGGTGTAAGTATTACAGTTGACTCTAAAACATCTTTGGTGATGAATAAAACTCAAACTGGTTATGTTGGATATCAATTATTTTTTACCGCTAAATATAAAGAACCATATGGAAGTAGTCAAACTGTTTATGCTTATTATTTAGATCAAAATGGTAATCGTCATACGATTATTGATACAAGAAATAGTTTAAAATAAAAGAAAAAGGAATTGTATGTTTGTACAGTTCCTTTTTGAGATATGAAACTTCAAGGAGGTTAGTATCTATAAAAATAAATTAATTTCTTACTTTATTTTTTTCTTGGCCCTCACCATCACCATAGATACAGGCTTCGATCATACTAATTACTACATTGTTAAAAGAGGTGCTGTTTTCTTTTGCTATTTTTTCTACTTCTTTTAACAGCGAATTCTTTATATATAAAGATTTGTAACTAGCTGGATCTTTTTGCCTCGTTTGTCTTACAACAAAATCCATTTTTCACACCTCACCAATATTTTAATATATTTTAAAAATATAATAAAGAATAGAATTTTCTAATATATTTTTGTATGGTATATATATTTGTGTAAAATTTATTAAAAAGAGGTTGTATATTCTGTTTGTCTTTTGTTATAATAGCGGTAGGTGAGTAACATGAATTATAAATTTACATCAAAAAGTGTTGAAGATACTTTAACACTTGCAGAAAATATTGAAAGTGAAAAGTTTTCAGGTATGGTTATTTGTTTAAATGGAGATCTTGGGAGTGGAAAAACTGTCTTTGTTAAAGGTTTTGCAGCTTCTTTAGGTATTGAAGAGAATATAACTTCGCCAACATTTACTATTGTAAAAGAATATGTAAATGGGGAGATGCCTATGTATCATATGGATGTTTATCGGATTAGTGATAATGAAGATTTTGGTGTCGAAGATTATTTTAATAAAGAAGGAGTATGTTTAATTGAGTGGGCAGAATTGATTGAAAATAGACTTCCCAATGAGAGACTGGATATTAATTTTAAAGTAGTAGATGAAAATACCAGAATCTTAGTATTTGTTCCTCATGGGGAAAAATATGAAGAATTATGTAATGCTGTTTTGTAATCTCACTTAATGGTGGGGTTTTTGCTTCTTAAGGAGGTTTTTATGTATACATTATTTATTGATACTCATTATACAAAATTACAATTAGTTTTGTTTAAAGATGGAAAAGTTTTTGATGAAAGAATTAAGTTAGAGGGAAAACATTCTGAGTATTTTATTCCTTTATTACAGGATTTAATGCAAAAAAATAAGATTACTTTTAGTGAATTAAGTGGTATAATAGTAGTGAATGGACCAGGATCATTTACAGGAGTAAGACTTGGAGTAGTTGTGGCAAAACTTATTAGTTATTGTGAGAATATTCCTGTAAAAGCAATATCTTATTTACAAGCATTATCTTTGAAGTATGATTATGAGTGTTTGATAGGTATTCAGGATAAGAATGGCGTATTTGTGGGTAGATTTAAAGAAAATCATGATTTAATAGAAGATTATTTTTATTTATCTAATCATGATTATGAATTATATAGAGAAGAGATTATTATTGATGAAGAAATTAATTTAGATATGGTTTATGAATACTTGAAAGATAAAAAAGATATAAATCCTCATTTGCTTAAACCTATTTATGTTAAGAAAATTGAGGTGGATAAATGATAAGAAAAGCTAGTGTTTGGGATATTCCAAGAATTAATGAATTAGGTAGTTTACTTAATGATAATTTTAGTAGTGTTAATCATTTAAATGATATGTTAGAAGATGGTTTATCTATTATTTTAGTTTATGAAAAAGATGATAAGATAATAGGGTTTATTAGCGCTACTGATTTGGGAGAAACTTGTGATATTTTAAGTTTAGTTGTCGATCCAAAATATAGAAATAAAATGGTAGCTAGTAATTTGATCGATTATTTAATTAGTGAATTAAGTGAAGATTTAAAACTTATTACTTTAGAAGTAGCCTCTAAAAATATACCAGCAATAAATTTGTATGAAAAGTTTGGTTTTGAAGTAGTAAATGTTAGAAGAAATTATTATCCTGATGGGGATGATGCATATCTAATGGCAAGAAAGAGTGAATGATATATGAAAGATGTTTATATACTTGCTATAGAATCTAGTTGTGATGAAACTAGTATGGCTGTTGTTAAAAATGGAAGTGAAGTAATTAGTCTTAGTATTACAACACAGATGGATACGCATGCTAAATATGGTGGTGTAGTTCCTGAAATAGCTAGTCGTATGCATACAGAAGCAATTACTTTTGTTTTAGAAGATTGTTTAGAGAAAGCACATATGAAAATAGAAGATATGGATGCAATTGCAGTTACTTATGCTCCAGGACTTACTGGTTCTCTTATGGTTGGGGTAGAGGCTGCTAAGATACTTTCTTTAATGTATAATAAACCTTTAATTGCTGTTAATCATTTAATTGGTCATATTTATGCCAATAATTTAGAAAATAAAATGGAATATCCATTACTGGCTTTAATTGTCAGTGGAGGACATACAGAACTTCTTGTTATGGAAGACGATTATAGTTTTAAAAAACTGGGAGAAACTATGGATGATGCGATAGGAGAAGCATATGATAAAGTAGCAAGAGTAGTAGGACTTCCTTATCCAGGTGGACCTAATATAGAAAAGCTTGCTTTAAAAGGTAAACATTCATATTCTTTACCTGAACCAGTATTAGATGATACTTATAACTTTAGTTATAGTGGACTTAAAAGCGCTGTTATTAACTTGGTTCATAATGAAGAACAAAGAGGAAATATAATTAATAAAGAAGATTTAGCTAGGTCTTTTCAAGATGTAGCTGTAGATGAACTAGTAAGAAAAGTTGAAAAAGCTTTTAGAGAAACTGGAATTAAAAGACTAGTTATTGCAGGTGGTGTATCAGCAAATCAATATTTAAAGGGAGAAATGAGTAAGTTATGTGATAAATATAATGCCGAGTTACTTATTCCGAGACTTTTATATTGTACTGATAATGCAGCGATGATTGGGGCTGCTGCTTATCCTAAATATTTAAAAAAAGAGTTTAGTGATTACTCCCTAAATGTTAGTAGTAATGCTGATATTGTATAAAAATTATAAGTTAATTATCCGAATTTATGGTGTGAATTAAAAATGTAAATTTTACTTATTATACTCAAAAGTGCAGACGCTGTCTGCATTATGTATGTCATGTATGGTAACATTTGGTCGGCATTGCCGACCGAAATAAGTTGGTTTAATATTATGAAAATGTGTCTACAATGTGGACATAATTAGATTATAGTTATTAATTTTATTTGTCTTTCCCAATTGGTCACTCACTGCGTGACAAATTGTCTTGGGTACATTATCACTGTTTATGGTTTTAACTTTAAAACCGTTTTTTGTGACAAAATGCGTCAAAACATGTCAAAATAATCCCCTAGATAGATATTTATATTCATTGTATAATTATTATATTCTTTTAAGCAGAGGGGGTTGTAATGAAAGAAAATGATTATTATCATGAAATTAAAAATTTGATTGAGAATTATGAAATTAATCATCGGGTACGTACTTTACAAGATAATAGTGAAAAATTACAAATGAATTGGTATATAGGACGATTGTTAGTAGAAGCCCAAGGTGGAAGTAAAAGAGCAAAGTATGGTGATGGGTTGATTAAACAGTGGTCTATTGCTTTTATGCGTGATTATGGAAAACATTACAATGGAGAGAACTTAGAAGAATGAGACAATTTTATTTGCTTTATCCAAAATGGTCCTCATTGCGGACCGTTTTGAACTGGACGCATTATCGAATACTTTTTTCTATTAAAGATGAGAATGAACGTAATTATTATACCAATCAAGTTGTATTAAATCATTTATCAACAAGAGAATTAGAAGAATTAATTAAAAGTAAGGCATATGATAGATTATCTTATGCTGATAAAGAAAACATTCAATTAATAGATGGCAATAGTACTTCATTAACT
Organism: uncultured Bacilli bacterium; assembly: GCA_944358135.1. Taxonomy (GTDB): domain Bacteria; phylum Bacillota_I; class Bacilli_A; order RF39; family UBA660; genus Caccenecus. Next base: position 1,030 of record CALVQN010000005.1, on the reverse strand, counting down.
ATAGAAGATATGATAAAAGACCCTATTTTAATTAAAACAAATAATAAAGTTCATAAGTTAGATGAAAAAGCATTGCATAAATATGTGATAGCAATGCTTGAAGATAAGTTTTTAGAATTGGGAACTGGTTTTGCTTTAATGGGACATGAAGTAAAAATAGTTATTGATAATCATACTTTTAAAATAGATTTACTTTTTTTCAATGTTAATCTGAATGCATATGTAGTAGTAGAATTAAAATTGAGAGAATATCATCCTAAAGATATAGGACAACTTGAGTTTTATGTTGATTATGTAGATAAAAATATAAAACTTCATAATCATAATAAAACAATTGGTTTGTTAATAGTTAAGAAGAAAAATAAATATGTTATAGAATATGTTACTAATAGAAGTATTTATATTACTACTTATGAATTAACATAGTTGATATAATTATTGAGGGTGTACTAATTATAGTATGTCCTTTTTTATATTTGATTTTAATGATTGTCAATTGACAATTAGACTTATGCAATTTATAATATTGTTAGTTAAATGGTAGGTTTGAGTGTTGTATGTTTGTCGTTTCATAAATGCAGATATTAGGAGGTGTTTATTTTGAAATTATATTGTTATGATTGTAATCAAGATGTTGATGTTAATGTTATTCAAGAATCAAGAGAATATACTTATCGTAATCATACTTTCCATGTTTTAGAAGATATTTATTATTGTTCTAAGTGTGGTTCTGAGTTAGTTTGTGATTTAGATGAAGATTTGAAAAAAATTTATAATGGTTATTTAGGCTTGTTTGGCTTAAATTTGGATAGTTTTAAAGAAATAAGGGAATCTTTAAACTTGGATATTAAACGTTTCTCAAAAGCTTTGGGTTGGGGTTTTAAAAGTGTTTATCGTTATGAAAATAGAGAATCAATTCCTGAAGGTGAATATTTAAATGTTTATATTAATTTACGCTGTGTACTAGTTTGTAAGGGGTGAATAGTTATACTCAGCATATACTTCAGTAAAGTTAATACCTGATGAATTA
>CALVQN010000004.1 GCA_944358135.1 uncultured Bacilli bacterium | reverse complement strand
AAGTGTAAAGCTGAATATTAAAAGAAGGAAATAAGGAAGCTATAGGTAATAAATATAAGTAGGAGTGTAAGTATTATAATTTTATTTAGACGGGAGGTTTTGAAATGAATAATGAAATTATAATATTTGAAAATCAAGATGTAAAACTTGAAGTGAATATGAAAGATGAAACTGTGTGATTGAATCAAGAACAAATGGCAAAGCTGTTTGACAAAGATAGAAAAACTATAACAAGGCATATTCAAAACATTTATAAAGATGGTGAACTCGAAGAAAGTCAAGTATGCTCAATTTTTGAGCATACTGGAAATGATGGTAAAAAGTATAAAGTTCAATTTTATACTTAGACATGATTATATCAGTGGGTTATCGTGTAAAATCTAAGAATGGTGTAATCTTTAGGAGATGGGCAAATAAGATATTGAAAGATTATTTACTTAAAGGATATGCTGTAAATGAAAAGAGATTAGAATATTTAGAAAAAACAGTTAAGTTAATTGATATAGCTAATTTAGAAGGATTAGATACTGTAGGGGCTAGTGATATCATAAAAGTATTAAAAAGATATACAAAATCTCTTGATTTACTTGATAATTATGATCATAAAAATATAACTAAACCCAAAGGAAATAAAAGTAAAGAAGAAATAAGCTATAAAAATTGTATTGATATCATTAAAACATTAAAGTTTAATGAAGCAAGTGATTTATTTGCTATAGAAAGAGATAATGGACTTGAAAGTATTATCAAAAATATTTATCAAACCTTTGATGGGGAATATGTATATGAAAGCATAGAAGAGAAAGCTGCTAATTTTCTGTATATTTGTGTTAAGAACCATGTATTCATAGATGGAAATAAAAGAATAGCGGCAACTCTATTTATTTACTTTCTACAATTTTATAATATTTTATATCAAGATAATAAAGCAATAATTGATAATAATACACTAGCATCATTAACTCTTTTAATCGCTGAGGCAAATCCAAAGGAAAAAGAGATATTGATTCAGTTAATTATGAATTTCTTAGTTAAATAAATAGTTAAAAAAATTTAAAAAATTCTATTCCTTGTATCGACAAATAACCTTAATATGTGATACAATTATGATAGGAAGTGAATGGTATGTCAAGAACTACTTTTATTTTTATTGGTATTCTTTATTATATATTTACTGTAGTTTTAATTATAATTGTTTTAAATTTGATTAATAAAAAAGAACGCAATAAGTATAAAGAAGAAATAGCTACTTTAGAGAGAGATAAAAATTTAATTGTAGGAGCATCTATTTTATCTGAGTTAAATAAAGTTGGGGCTTTAATTAATAATGATGTGATGCAAAAGAAATATGATAATTGGCAAAAAAGACTTAAGGAGATAAAAGAAGTTGAAGTTCCTAAAATTACTGATGGTTTAATTGAAATTGAAAATGCTTTTGAAGATAAAGATTATAAATCTTTAAAACCAAAGATAGCTGCTTTAGAGCTTCAAATTGCTTATGTTAAAACTAAATCTAATTTTTTACTCGATGAAATTAAAGAAATTACTTTAAGTGAAGAAAAGAACAGAGAGACAATTACAAAACTTAAAGTTGAATACCGAGGTATACTTACTAAATATAATAATAATAAAAATGATTATGGGGAAATTTCGACTCCAATTGAATTGCAATTTGAAAATGTTGATAAACTTTTTAGTGCTTTTGAAGTGGCTATGGAGAAAAACGAATATACTGAAGTTGGAAAGATTGTTAAAGCGATAGATGATACTATTGGTAATTTGAAAGTAGTTATTGAAGAAGCACCATCTATTATTATCATGGGGAAAAAGCTTATACCTGATAAAGTTGATGATATAAAGAAAATCACTACTAAAATGGAAAAAGAAGGGTATAATTTAGATTATCTTAATATTGATTATAATATTACAGAGTCTGAAAAGAAAATAAGTGATGTTTTTGCTAGGCTTAATGTCTTGAATTTGGAAGATAGTGTTTTTGAACTTAAAACTATACTTGATTATTTTGATTCTTTGTATCATAATTTTGATAAAGAAAGATTATCTAAAAGAATATTTGAAGATTATCAAAGAAGTATTTTGATAAAAGCAACTAAGTTAGAGAAAATTAGCAATGATTTAAATAAGAAAATTGATGATCTTAAATATAGTTATGATTTAAGTGATGAAGATGTTTCTGTTTTGGATGTTATATCTTTGGAAATTGTTGAAATTAAAGAAGACTATCATCGTATAATTGAAATGCATAGAAGAAATACTTTTGCTTTTTCTCGTCTTTCTAAAGAAATGGAAATATTAAATAGTAAATTATTGAAAACAGAAGAAAAATTGGAGCAAACATTGCGCAGTTTAGGTAGTTTAAAAGAAGATGAAAAAAGAGCTAGAGAACAACTTGATGAGATTAAAAAGATTCTTAATCAAGCTAAAAATAATATGCGATCATATAAACTACCTGTTACTCCTAAGAATTTTTATGTGGAATTATCTGAGGCAGCAGGTGCTATTAATGATATGATCCAAGAATTAGATAAAAGACCTATTTCGATTAAAATATTAAATACACGGGTGGATACAGCTAGAGATTTAACTTTGAAAGTATATAATACAACTAAAGAAGCGGTAAAAACTGCAAAGATGGCGGAGGCTGCTATTGTGTATGGAAATAGATATCGTGCTATGTATAAGGATGTAGAACTTGGATTAATTAAAGCAGAGAATGCTTTTTATAAAGGTAATTTTAAAATAAGTTTAGAAAATGCAATTAATGCTATTAATATTGTTGAGCCTGGCATACATAAAAAGCTTTTAGAGGAGTATCAATGATGAGTTTAAAAGAATATATGCTAAAAGAAAGTAAAGAGGAGCTTTATCAGTTTTATTTAAAAATTAATCCAAAAGCTTTGGATTATGAGAAAGTAACTAGAAATGATATGTATAAAAATATTATTTCTTTTTATAAGGAAGATCCTGAGATAATTCTTCATTTTTGTAGTATGGAAGAAATACAAATTTTAAGAAAGTTATTAGAAGAAAAGATAAAGAGACAAGAAAATGGTTATATTGATTATTTATTGTTTCAAAATTTAATGAGTAATTATTTAGTATTAATAGAAAATAATGAATACTATATTCCAGAAGATTTAATTAATATTGTTAAAATGGCAATGAATTTATGTAATGAAGAAGAATATTCTAGGTTAGATATTGTTGATAGTGTAGTGATTGGGTTGGCGAGGGTTTATAATGTAATATCTTTAGAAGAAACAATAGCACTTTTAAAGGAATATAATATTTATTATGATTTGACTACATTTAAAAGACAGGTTAGAAGTAATTTAAAATGGTGTGGGAAAGTAGCAATTATTCGCTACAAAAAAGAAGATTATCTTATTTCTTTAGAATTTCCTTATTATAAAGATGTAATAGATTTGCGTAAGAATTTTAAAATAGCTAAATATAATTTAGAGGAATTAATTAGTTTTGGAAAATATAAGTTAAATTTATTTCAAGAAAAAATATTAGCTTTTTTGAATTTTTTGGAAATTCATTTGCATTCATCAGAGATTAATTCTTTAGTTAATGATCTTATTTTCTATTCAGGATTTGATATAAATAATGAGAGTGTATTGTTAAATATTTGTGGTTCTATAGAAGAGTTATATAGAGAAGTAATAAATGTAATAGCAGAGTTTCCAGTATGGATATATTATGGTAATAATTTAAATCATTTTAAAGAAAATATAATTTTACCTAATAAAAATGAGCCTTGTATTTGTGGATCTGGGAAGAAATTTAGAAATTGTTGTGAAAAGTTATTTAAATAGAGGTGGATTATGGATTGGCTAAGTATTAGAGAATTTATAATAGATTTTGTTAAATTGATTATAGTAATTGTAATTATTTTATTTTTGATGATTTATGTGGTTTCGGTTACACAGGTGGTGGGTAATTCGATGAAAAGTACTTTGGAAAATGGAGATGTACTCATTTTAAATAAATTTAAGTATCAATTTACAGACATAAAAAGAGGAGATATTATTTCTCTTGAATATGCTGATACAAAGTATTTGATAAAAAGAGTAATAGGGCTTCCTGGTGATAATATTTCTATTCGTGATAATGTTTTATATATTAATGGAGAATTATATGTAGAGAATTATTTGGATGAAGGTTTAGAATATGATGATTTTGAACTTAGTAGTTTAGGATATGATAAGATTCCTGAGGATATGTATTTAGTTCTTGGTGATAATAGAGAAGATTCACTTGATAGTAGAGAAATTGGATTAATAAGCAAAGATGATGTAATTGGAAAAGTTTCTTTTAGAATATGGCCATTAAATAAACTAGCAGCATTCTAGTTTATTTTTTTTGCAAAATTTGTCAAAATTTCACGAAAAAAACATATTTTATAGATAGAATAGTTGATTTTGATTAAAAAAATGGTATAATAGTGTCGAAGGACGGGAGGTTTTTCATGGATAAAAGAAAAGGTATTATATTAGCCGTTGTTATCTTTCTTTTAATTGGATTAGGTACTTTCGTATTCGCTAATCCTAGTAATGAAAGTCTAAATGGGAATGATAATAACTCTAATAATAATGATAATACCCAAAATGATAATTTAGACAATGAGGATACGAATGATGGTAGTGGGGAAGAAGGTGAAGACGAAAACACACCAAACACTGACAGTGATAGAGGAAATTCTAATGGTGGCAGTGGTTCAAACAACGGTGATTCATCAGATGAATTAGGTCAAGGTGGAAGTAATCCAGGAACTGGCGAAAAACCATCTACTCCTAGTGAAAATGTTCCAGATAAACCAGAAAAAATTAAGGTTGTTATTACTGGAATTGAAGATGGTAAAATTTATGGAAGTGCAGTAACACCAAATATATCATCAGATGGCATTAAAAATATTACTTTAAATAATGAGGCTTTTACAAGCGGTACCAAAATAGCTGATGATGGTGAATATACCTTAGTTGTAACTGATAATAATGATGAAAAGACAACTGTTTCCTTTATTATTGATACAACTGCACCAAAATTTAATGTATCCTCTGGTTTACATAGTGATAAAGCAATTTCAATCGAAATCACAGATTTAACTTTAGATTATGTCATAATTTATAATCAAGATAAAGATGAAGAAACAAAAGTAAATAAGAGTGAGTTTATTTTAGAAGAAGAAGCAACTTATAAGTTGACTGCTGTTGATAAAAATGGCAAAAAAACTGAAGTCTATGTTGCAATTGATAAGACAAAACCAGATATTAAAGTAAGTGGCACGAATGCTATAGAAAATAAATTTGGTGGAGAAGTAACTTTAACGGTATTTGATAAATTCTTAACTGAGGTAGTTGTTAATAACGTTGTTTATACCGAAGAAGATTTTACTAGTGAAGGTAATAATGAAAATAGAACACTTACTTTAACTTATGAATACGATAGTAAGAATTCTGGAACTTATACTGTAAGCGCAAAAGATAAATTTGGCCATATTAATACTGATGAATTTACTGTTGATAATGATGCGCCAGAATCTAAGTGGGTATACATTTTAAGTGCAGATGAAGATAATCGTACAATTATTGGTAATAATCAAAAATTAATTGTTGAGATAAATGTTAATGAAGAATTAGCTGAAAATCCAGTAATTACTATTGGGGATTGGACAGGGGAATTAACTCGTAGAGCTAATGATTCTCGTTATATTTATTCAAAAACTATTACAATTGATGCAGAAGAAATGAAATTAGTTCATGATGAAAATATTAAATTTACTATTGAGGTTACAGATATTTTCGGTAATACTACAACTCTTGATAATGACAATGTTACATACCATGAAGAAAATGGCTATGGACAAGTTAAATATGATGGAGAAGCACCTGAATTAATAAATTTAGGTATTACCGGTTATACTAGTGAAGCAGAATTTGATGCTCATTATGTAAAAAATGGTAAAGGTATCAGAATTCTGGCTTACTTTAATGAATTACTAGCAGTAAATCCGACAATTACAATTAATGGATATGAATATACTGCTTTTAAAGCAACGGATGATGGTAAAAATAGTTATTCTTATTTCGTTGATATTCCAGATATTTCTACTTTAGATTTAACTGATGGTATTATTAAATTTACAGTATCAGGTTATGAAGATAAAATTGGTAATGTAGGAGATACTAAAACAGAAGAAGATATTACTTTAAGTAAATATAATAAAGTAATAGTTGATAATACGCTTCCAGAGTTTAATTTTACAAATGGTGATACGTTTAGTAAGTTTACTGTAAAAATAACAGAAGAAAATATTGCTCGTTTAGAAGTATATAGTTATGGAACTGGAAAAACAACAACTTATGAAGGTGAAGAAGCCTTAACTTGGGAATTAACTGATGGCAATTGTATGTATAAATTGACAGCTTATGATTTAGCTGGTAATATGGATGAAATTTGGATTTATCATGATCGTACTGCTCCAAGTGTTACTGGAACAGGCAAGGTTGCATCTAAAGATGTTGAATTCATACCTGGAAATAAATATCAAGAAGTCAATTTAGTAGTTACAGATAATGATTTAAAAGAAGTTAAAATTGTTAATCAATTAACGAATGAAGAAGAAGTTATTTGTAAATTCAATTGGGATAATACTCAAGATTGTGCTGTAACATATGATAAAGAAGGTAAATATCAATTAGTTGTTACGGATAGAGCTAATAACTCTTCAACTTATGAACTTATTATTGATACTACTGCACCAGAATTTGATTTATCTCAAATTCCAACAGAATTTGAAGTTGGTGTTGATGTATATAAATATCCTCAACCTGGAAGAGTAACTGATAATATGGATGGAACGTTATCTTTTAGCAATGTAAATATGAATTGGTATCAAAAAAATGCTGATGGTACAAAAGGGAATAGTACTAAATGTTTTGGCTATGACAATTGGAATACATCATTAAATAGTTGCTCTCTTGGTGATTATATTGTTACTTATGATATTCGTGATGAGGCAGGTAACAAAGCTTATGTAAAAAAAACAATTACACTAAAGGATACTACTCCTGCTACTTTAACTTTTAATCGTGAAGATGGTTATGTTGTAGATCTTGGAAGTGATTATCAAGAGTTAGGTGCTACCATTAGTGATAATGTTGATGAAACAAAAGCTATTATGCCGAGGGTTTATGTAAGATTTGATTTACAAATGAATAATCTTTATGAGTACTATGATAAAATTGATACTACTAAGGAAGGAATGTATTTAGCTGTATTTGATTATACTGATGGTGCTGGAAATGCAAGTTCTACTTTAAAACGTTGGGTTGTTGTAAAAGATATTTCTGCGCCAGTAATAACAGGTATCGAAGATAATACTACTTATTTTGCTGGTATTGGTAGTCATGGATATATTGATGGTAAAACTTGGACGGTAGATTATAATAATAGTGATAGTTATAATTTATTTGTTAAAGAAGGTATGCCATATCATGAAATTTTAGATGGTGTAGATATTTGTGCAATAGATAATACTGGCAATAAGGAATGTGTAGAAAATGTTACAATTATTGACTTTAATTCTACCGATTTTGCTGATGTTCTTGCTCAAGGAGGAAAAATTGTTCTTCCACCAGATGTTACTATTAATTTAAATGGAAATGTTAATATTCCAGCAGGTACTACTATTATTGGTGATGCTAGTACTAAATTAATTGGCAGTTTAACATTAACTGGCAATGATATTACTTTACAGAATGTAAATGTTGAAAATGATAGTGGTGCTTCTATTACGATTAATAATGATGTTCAAAATATTGTTATTGAGGGCGGAAGTTACACAACTACTGATGCTAGTTTACAAGGCCAAGGTACAATTCGTGGTATGGGAAATAATACAGTAAGTATTAGTAATGCGACGCTTCGCGGAGGAATTCATTTATTTAACTATGCTGGTTCAAATGATGATTTAAAAGACAATAACATTACTTTAGATTATCAAGGTGACACTGCTTTATCTGGAGTAGTGATCACTACGAATGAAGAAGGAAAGTATAGTGCGCAAACTATTTATACTGGTAATCGTTTCTTTATTCAAAATCAACCAAATAGTTATTATGTTTTAATTCAAAGACCAGATTGGTCTACTATTGATAGTGTTGCAATAAATAATTAAAAAAGGAATTGAAATATATTCCTTTTTTTTGTACAATTATATTGTTAGGAGTGTAGGTATGGCGTATATTAAATTTAAAGAATTATCAAAATATTTTGATTTTAAAACAGAGGTTTATGAAGATAAGTTACCAGATTATACAAAAGAGTATGTTGAAGATAATGAGACTATTTTAATTGGCTATAAGAATAGTAAGGATTATGTTGTTTTTACAGATAAGAAAATGATTTTATTTGATCGTGATAGTTTAGCGGTTTATTATAAGAAAATACATATTATTCCTTATGTATCTATTTCTACGAGTGCGATTAATTTTAAGCCTGGTAAAGTCGAATTACTCTTTAGTTTTGACAGTGGTTATCAATTACATGTAAATTTTATTGATATGAATCATGATAAAAAAGAAGTGATTAAAAAAGTTTATAAAACGATGATGAAAGAAAAGATTCGTTAGATTGTGAGAAAATACTATCAATTTGATAGTATTTTTAATTGAAAATTTGACATTTTAAGAAAAATATATATAATATTATTTATAAAAAAGGGGGACTTGTTATGAATGAACCATTTATTGTTATTCCAAAGGGAATTAGTTTAGAAGAAAAAGTGCAATTATTAAAACAAAATAGTGAGAAAGCATCAGAAATTAGAGGGGAAATACAACAAATGAAAACAGCGAGTATTCCTTTTAAGAGTGCTTTAACGAAATCGGAAAAAATAAATGGAAATAATCAGGATTTGTATCAGATAGATGAAAAACTAGAAGATATCTATTCTAAAATTTGTTTTTTAGAGGGATTAAATCGAGAAGATTTAATGAAGAAAATGAAAGATGTTTTAAAAGATTATTATTCTATATCTAGTATTAATCGATTAAAGTTAAAACTGTATCAAGATATTATTTTATATGCTAAACTAGCTTTAGAAGAACATACCGATATTGATGATATTAAAGCATTTATCTTGGATTTACGAGTAAAATTAGAATTATTAGATGAAATGGAAGAAAAAGAGGAAATTGCTCAAATATCAGGTGATGAAAATCAATTATTTTTCTTAGAGTCTAAAGTTGGTAATGTCGTTGCTTTAGAAAGTCTTACGAAAAATATTCCACTAGAATATTATGATGGATTTAAAACACTTTTTGATAGTATTTTAAATGGGTCTTTTAAAGGATTTAAGAAATTAAGAAATGGTTTATATGAAGTAAAAGATTTTAAAATTAGAGTTTTATTTGGAATCTTAGAAAAGGGCAAATATTTAATTTTGGATGCTTTTATGAAGAAGGAAGATACGAGTGAGTATTATAAAAGTTTAATCAATAATCGTTTGGCTCAATATATTCGAACAAAATCTTATTATTTAGAACAGATTCAAGATGAGGATGTTGTGGCTAAACATAAACAGTATTTAGAAATGGTTTTTTCTCTTTTTGATAAAAAGAATGAAATAGAGGGGATGAAGAGATGAAGCAGGAACTTTTTTATTTAATTGAAGCTTTAAAATTAGAAAAAAATGATGAAAAGTTAGAAAATATTAAAGTTTTTAAAGAATATTTTCAAGATTTTTTTCGTAAATATCCAGCAAGAGATTTTTTTAAAAATTGGGATATTTCTTTTGAAGATTTGATTTTTAGTTTAGTGCTAATTAGTAATCCTTTTGAAGCAAAAGAATGTCTAAAAATGTTACACAAATATCAAAATATTGTATTTGATTTTAAACACAGTGATGAGTTGGCAATATTACTTAATTATGTAAATAATGATGAATTTTATCAATTGGTTCGAGATCTTAATAGTAAAAATATATTTGTTAGAATATCAGCATTAAATAGATTTGAAACAGTTGGTCAGCGAAGTAATATTAGTTTGGAGGAAATTCAATCATTTCTTTATTTTTTACATGACAATCCAACTCTTGTTTCGGATGTAGTGCCTTTTCTTACCAAGATATCCACCGATGTGTGGGATAAATCTTATTATTTTTATACTAGTTTACTTGCTTTTCGAGATGTTTTTATGGAATTGGAAATGAAAAAAAGTGCAATTAATAGAACATTAAAAAAAATGATTGATGATCAAGATGAATCTGTGATGATGGTTATTAATTATAGTGACTATTTATATTCTTCTTATTCGCAAGCTTTAAAGGATGTTAATAAAGAATTGAAGGAAATAAATAAAAATAATAAATCTTTAGATGAGTTAATTCGTTTATTGAATGTGGATGGTGAAATTAAAAATATTGATTATTTATTGTCTTTATGTCCTAATTTGAATATTCAAGAATTAGTGGTTGATTATGTTATTTCTGTTAATCAAAAATATAATGATCGTTTATGGGAACAGTATCAAGATTTAAAAGTTAATAGTGATGAAAATATAGAAAGACTTTTAGAACAATATGGGTATGATTATGCTTTATATAGTGAAGAAGAACGAATTATTATGAAAGAAAAGAAATATGAACAATTAGAAGCTATATTAAAAAGCTTAAATACTTATCAAATTCATCTTCATGAAAAAGAATTATTAGGACTTTCTTTTGATAAATTAAATGATATTCTTTCTTTTGTTCAATCTGATTTATTTAGTTGTTCTTTTGTAGAACAATATATAAATGAACTTATAAATCCGAAAACTTTTTCACTTATTAAAAAGAATATTCAAATGCTATCATTAGATGGAATTCATATGGCTAATTATCATGATTCATTAGATATTTTATTTGATCGTAATTTGGAAAATAATCTATCTTTATTAAAGCAGTATGGTTTATCAATTAAGAGGGATACTACTCATTTGAATTTTCTTAATGATTCAGAAACTGTTCTTGCTTTTAAAATAGATTTATTAATTGAAATGGGTTATTATGATTCGTTAAATATTTCTTTGAATCTTTTGAATTTGTCAAAAGAAGAACTTAAAAATAAAAAGATATTAGAACAATTAAACATTAGTGGGGATGTTTCTTTGGTTCTTGATTCGAATGCATTTTTTCTAGAAGAACAATTTATTAAACCAGAATATTTATCATTATTACAACAAAATTCTTTAAGACAAGCATCCTTACCAGAGGAGATGAGTTGTTTTCAAATTAATAATTATGTTTTATTAATTCATAATGTTTTTGTTTCTATACCAAGATTTATACGTAATTTATCGAAGTTTCGTGAGATCAATAATGAAATTATTTTAGTATCTATTTTGTATCAAGGACATTATACTTTAGAAGAGATTGAGAGTTTGATTGAAGTATTTTTACCAAATCAGGAACCGTTTTTATTGGTTAGAAGATAATTCTTCTAATTTTTTTATATTTTCATATATTTTATTGGTGAAGATTAATGTTTTTTTCTACAATTCATGAGAGAATAAGATTTGTATTTATTATTAGTGTTATTATTTTAATTGCTATTATTATTAAAGTGTTTTATATTCAAGTTTTTGCTTATGAAAAAATTTCTGATTTGGCAGAAAGTTTATGGAGTAGAGAACTTCCTATTAAAGCGGATCGGGGATTAATTGTTGATCGAAATGGAGAAGTGTTAGCTACTAATATTACAACTGTATCTTTAGTTGTTGTTCCTGGGCAAATTGATGATGCAGAAGCAGTTGCTCGTGATTTATCGGATATTTTAGGAACCGATTATCAAGATATGCTTAAACATGTTACGAAATCGACTTCGATTGAACGGGTTCATCCGGAAGGAAGAGGACTTGATTATGAGACTGCGGAAGCGATTGATGCTCTTGGATATGATGGGGTTTATCTTTTAAAAGAGAGTAAGAGATATTATCCTTATGATACTGTTTTATCTCATGTTTTGGGTTATGTAGGTATTGATAATCAAGGATTGTCAGGAATAGAACTTTATTATGATGAGTATTTAACTGGCGCTGATGGGGCAATAAAATACTTTTCAGATGGTAAGGGAAATAAACTTGAACTTACTGAGGTGTATGAAGCACCAACAAGTGGAATTACCATTCAACTTACCATTGATATTCATTTACAACTAGCAATAGAAAATGAACTAGATAATGCAATATCTAAATATAATCCAGAACAGGGATTAATTGTTGTGATGGATCCTGATACGGGAGAGATACTTGCTATGGCAAGTCGGCCTAATTTTGATAGCAATCATTATCAAGATTATGGAACAGAAATTATTAATCGTAATTTACCTATTTGGATGACTTATGAACCAGGAAGTACTTTTAAAATTATTACTTTATCGGCTGCATTAGAGGAACAAACAATTAATCTTTTTGAAGATACATTTACAGATACAGGATCTATAAATGTAGATGGAGCAACTATTCATTGCTGGAAATCTGGAGGGCATGGTACGCAAACTATGCTTCAAGTTGTTGAAAATTCTTGTAATCCTGGTTTTGTTCGAATAGGGCAAACTTTAGGGACAGAAACATTAATGAGTTATATTGATGCTTATGGTTTTGGTGATAAAACGGGAATTGATTTAAATGGAGAATCGACAGGTATATTATTTGATGTAGATAAAATGGGCCCTGTAGAACTTGCTACAACTAGTTTTGGTCAAGGAATTAGTGTTACTCCAATTCAACAAATCAGAGCTGTATCAGCAGCGATTAATGGAGGATATCTTTATACCCCTTATATGGTAGGAGCGTTTTTAGAAAGTGAAACAAATAGTTTGATTGAAAAAGTAGAATCTAATGCTACAAAACAGGTTATTAGTGAGGAGACTAGTAGTTTGGTCAGGTATGCGTTAGAGAGTGTGGTTGCAAATGGTAGTGGTAAGAATGCCTATATTGAAAATTATCGGGTTGGAGGTAAAACAGGTACAGCTCAAAAGGTAGAAAATGGTGCTTATTTAGATGGGAATTATATTTTATCTTTTATGGGATTTATGCCCGCTGATGATCCAGAAGTTGTTGTGTATGTTGCTATTGATAATCCTAAGGGGGTTACCCAGTACGGAGGGGTTGTATCAGCTCCGATTGCGAGAAATGTTTTACTTTCGGCAATAGATATATTAGATATAGAACCAAGTCGTGATGGTATGGCTAAGGAATATACGTGGCTTGATAAAAAATATAGTATACTTCCAGATGTTACGGGTATGAGTAAGGAAGAGGCAACAAAAATATTAAAAAATTATAAAATTGAGTATTCAGGTAGTGGAGATACTGTTATTTATATGAGTCCTAAAGCTGGATATTATGTAGCTGAGGGTGAGACAATTATGTTACTTCTTGGTTGATGTCAATGTTTATGTAAAATGAGAGAGAAAATAAAGTAATTTAAGATAATACGTAGTATAATAATTTAAAAGGAAGAGGTGGGTTATGCTAATACTTGCTAAAGCAGCGATGGCTATTTTATTAGGGTTTATTTTAGCAATTATTACAGGAGTAATATTGATTCCCATTTTAAGAAGATTTCATATTGGACAATATGTTTGTCATTATGTTGGGGAAAGGCATTTAAAGAAGCAAGGTACACCAACAATGGGAGGGTTAATCTTTATTATTCCGACAATTGTAGCCTTAATTCTTTTATATTTTAATGATAGTATTGAAATATCCCATAATTTGATTATATTAGTTTTTGTTTTTTTAGCTTATGCTGGTTTGGGATTTGTTGATGATTATTTAAAGATTAAATATAAAAATAACAAAGGACTTAGTATTGTTGCTAAATTATTAGTTCAAATGGTTATTGCTTTAGTTTTTTTCTATATATTTATGAGTAATGGCGGACAATCTGATTTAGTTATTTCTAGCCTTGGAATTACGATTCCACTGGGATGGACTTTTGGACTATTTATTTTATTCTTACTTGTAGGAAGTAGTAATGCGGTTAATATAACTGATGGGTTAGACGGTCTTGCAGGCGGTTTATCAGCGATAGCCTTCTTTGCTTTTGGACTTATTTCTTGGAATGCAGGATGGATGGAAGGATATCAAGAGGTAGCTATATTTTGTTTTATTTTAGTAGGAGCATTACTTGGATTTTTAGTCTTTAATGCTCATCCTGCTAAAGTGTTTATGGGAGATTTAGGGTCTTTATCTTTAGGTGCAGCATTAGCTACTATTGCGATTATTACAAGGCATGAGCTTTCTTTAGCTTTAATTGGAGGAGTGTTTGTAGTAGAGACACTTAGTAGTTTAATTCAAATTATTGCCATAAGAAAATTCCATAAAAAAGTATTTAAAAGAGCACCTTTGCATCATCATTTTGAAGTTTTAGGAATGAATGAGCAAGATATTGTTAGATATTTTTGGGTAGCAGGATTAATATTGGCTATGGCAGCGATTACTTATGGTGTTTGGTTATAAAATGTAGAAGTTCTACATTTTTTTTTAATTCATAAAATTTGTTAGGTGGAGCATATGAAAAAGAAACATATGGATTATTTACTTTTTATTAGTGTTATCATTATCAGTATTTTTGGGATTATTATGATTTATTCAGCAAGTAGTATTTGGGCTGAGTTTAAGTATCAAGATGCTTTTAAATATGTTAAACAACAAGGATTATTTTTTCTAGTGGGAATATTTGTTATGATGTTTGCGAGTAGAATTAATTTACAGTTTTTGAAGAAAAAAGCTAATTTAATTTTGGGTGTTTGTTTTTTGCTTTTAGTTTTAGTTTTAATTCCAGGAATTGGAACAATTAGAAATGGAAGTAGGAGTTGGTTTGGGATAGGTGGTTTTGGTATTCAACCTAGTGAGTTTGCAAAACTTGGATTAATTATATTTGTCTCTAAATATCTTACTCGTAATCAAAAAAATATGACTGATGTAAAGAAAGGAGCGTTACCAATCTTTTTGGTTATTGGTATTTTCTTTTTGCTTATTATGTTAGAGCCTGATTTTGGAACTGCTATGGTTATGGCTCTTACTTTAATTGCTCTTATTTTTATTTCAGGTTTAAAGATATCTTTTTTTGTTAAATTGGGAGTTCTTGGTTTAGCTGGTATAGCTTGTCTAATTATAGCAGCACCATATCGGATGGCTAGAATTGTGTCTTTTTTAAATCCATGGAGTGATCCATTGGGTAGTGGTTATCAAATAATTCAAAGCTTGTATGCAATTGGTCCTGGAGGATTACTTGGTCAAGGTTTCTTAAATTCTAGACAAAAGCATTTTTATTTACCTGAACCGCAAACAGATTTTATTTTTTCTATTATTAGTGAAGAATTTGGGTTTTTAGGGGTACTTATTGTTTGTGGGTTCTTTCTCTTTATTTTTTACCGTATGATTAGGATTGCTCTAAGAAGTAATGATTTGTTTTGTAAGTATTTGGCTTTTGGACTTGCTTTTGGTATTCTTATTCAGGCTAGTTTAAACTTAGCAGTTGTAGTTGGTCTTATTCCTGTTACTGGTGTAACTTTACCTTTTTTTTCTTATGGTGGTTCTAGTTTACTTATTAGTATGATTAGTGTTGGTTTAGTTTTAAATGTTAGTAGAGAGTAGTATAAGTTAAGAATATTTTTTTATAATAATAAATGGTGTATATTATGAAGTTTTTACGATATAGTTTAATTTTAGTTTTTTTAGGAATAGTTATTGGTGGAGGAGTTTATTTTTATAATCAAAAAGATGGTTATTTAGTAACTTTTAATTCTAATGGTGGTAGTGTTATTGCTCCAATTCGCACAGGAATAAAAAAACAAATTGATGTGCCAGTATCACCAACTCGTGAAGGATATACATTTGTCGGTTGGTATTTAGATGATGAAAAATTTGATTTTGATTTGAAAGTAGAAGAAGATATTACTTTGACTGCTCATTGGGAGGAAGAAAAAAGTATAGTTTACACACTTTCATTTGATTCATTAGGTGGTAGTGTTATTGAGGATATAAAGATAGAAAAGGGCAGTGTTTTAGAGGACGTTCCTGTTCCTATTAAGGAAGGGTATCTATTTCTTTATTGGACTTATCATAACGCAGAATTTTCTTTTACGACTCCAATTGATAAGAGCATGACTTTTGTTGCTAAATATAAGCATTTAGAAGAAGAAAAGGTGAATGCTACAATTACTTTTGATAGTAATGGTGGTAGTTTGGTAGAAGATGTTGTTGTAAAGATTGGTGATATAGCTAAGATGCCAAAAGAGCCTACAAAAGATGGATATCGTTTTGCTGGCTGGTATTTAGATGATGAAGAATTTCTCTTTTTAGAACCTGTTTATGAAGATATTACTTTGCAAGCTTTATGGGAGAAAGAATGAATTTTCATAAAAAAAGATGGAAATATCTTCTTTTTTTTTGTATAATAGGTTAGAGGAGAGATATTATGAAAATATTAACAGTAAATGCAGGTAGTTCATCTTTAAAGTTTAATATGATTGAACTTCCAGAAGAAAAGGAACTAATTAGTGGTTATTTTGAGAAAATTGGTTTAAGTGGAGGAATCTATAGTATTAAAATTAATGGTTCGAAAATCAAAAAAGAAGCAGATATGAGAGATCATAAGGATGCAATTGAACTTTTAATTAGAGAATTACTTGATAATAAAATTATTAAATCATTAGATGAGATTGATGGAATTGGTCATAGACTTGTTCATGGAGGAGATAAGTATGCTTCAAGTGTTGTAATTACTGATGATGTAATTAATACAGTTAAAGAGTTATCTAGTTTAGCTCCTTTACATAATCCAGCAAATATTTTGGGAGTAGAAGCTTTTAGAGAAGCTCTTCCTAATACACCAATGGTAGGAGTTTTTGATACAGCTTTTCATCAAACTATGGGGGAAGAACAATATTTGTATTCTGTGCCACTAGATTGGTATAAAGAATATCAAATAAGAAAATATGGATTTCATGGAACTAGTCATAAATATATTACTAAAGTTATGCGAGAAAAATTAGGCAGAGATGATATTAATTTGATTAGTTGTCATATTGGTAGTGGTGCATCTATTTGTGCAATAAAGAATGGCAAAAGTTTTGATACAACTATGGGATTTACTCCTAATGCGGGACTTATAATGGGTACTCGTTCAGGAGACATTGATTATTCTGTTATTCCTTATTATATCAATAAAACTGGTGCTACATTGAGTGAAGTAGATAATATTTTAAATAAGAAAAGTGGCCTTTTAGGTATAAGTGGTAAATATAGTGATCATAGAGATATAGAAAGTGCTATGGCAGAGGGAGAACATGATGCTATCCTTGCTAATAACATGTATATTAATCGCGTTGTAGAGTATATCGCTAAATATTATGTAGAACTTGATGGAAAAGTGGATGCTATTGTCTTTACCGCTGGTTTAGGAGAAAACGCTAGAGAGTTTAGAGAAGCAATTTTAAATAAACTTGGTTCTTTAGGTATTTGTGTAGATCATGATAAAAATAGTAAAATCGCTAGTTATTTAGATAAGCATGAAGGAGTTATTTCTAGTGATGAGTCTAGTGTAGAAGTTTACGTTGTACCAACTAATGAAGAACTTATGATAGCACTAGATACTTATGAATTAATTCGCTAGGGGTGATACCATTAATAATAATAGTGTTGTAAGAAAAGTATATAGAAAGATAAAAGAGTATCAAAAAATAGTAGTAGCAAGGCATGTAGGACCAGATCCTGATGCTATAGCTTCTTCTATTGCTCTTAGAGATTCTATTCGTTTAACTTTCCCTGAAAAGGAAGTTTATGCAGTAGGATTAGGAGTTTCTAAATTTAAATATTATGGGATTTTAGATAAAGTTGATAATGAGACTCTTAAGGGATGTTTATTAATTGTTCTTGATGTGCCTAATTTAAATCGGGTAGACGGGATTGAAAATTTAGAATATAAAGAAATTATGAAGATTGATCATCATCCAGCTGAAGATATAAAAGGGCCTGTTGATTGGACGGATGAGACTAGTTGCTCTACTTGTCAGATGATTGCAGAGCTCTTATTAAAAACACCTCTTAAGCTTGATACTAAGATAGCTGGTAATTTATATTTAGGTATTGTATCTGATAGTGATCGCTTCCTACTTTCTTATACAACTAATAAAACATTTCAAATTGTTCATGATTTGATTAAAGTTAGTAAAATAGATTTTACTTCTTTATATAATTATTTATATGATAGGAGTATTGATGAAGTTAAGTTTCAGGGATATATTGCGATCAATATGACTGTTACCGAAAATGGACTTGGTTACATTATTATTCCAAGTGAAGTAATTAAAGAATATAATGTTGATTTGGCTACTCCTGCTAATCTCATTAATAGTTTTAATTTTATTCGAGAAGTTATCGTTTGGACATTTATTACAGAGGATGTTAAAAATAACGTATATAAAGTAAGTATTCGCTCTCATGGGCCAATTATTAATGAGACTGCTAGCAAATATAATGGTGGTGGACATAAATATGCTAGTGGGGCTAGAATTACTAGTGAGGAAGAAGTGCAAGCTTTTATTCATGATTTAGATGTTCTTTGTGAAGAATACAGACGAGCTAGTATTAGTAATATTTAACTCATTTCAAAATAGAAATGAGTTTTTTGTACATCTTTTGTCAAACTTTTGTCTAATTATTGAGGTAATTCTTGATGCATGTTATAATAAATTTGTACCATAATTAAAGGAGGCAATATGGAAAAAAAATATGTTTACCTTTTTTCAGAAGGTAATAAAGACATGAAAGAATTATTGGGTGGTAAAGGTGCTAATTTAGCAGAAATGACAGGTTTAGGACTTCCTGTACCTAGAGGTTTTACCGTTACAACAGAGGCTTGTAACAAATACTATGAAGATAAGGAAGTTATTGATGAGGCGGTTAAAGAAGAGATTTATGCTAAATTAGAAGAACTAGAAGGTATTACAGGAAAAACTTTAGGGGATAAAGATAATCCACTTTTAGTAAGTGTTAGAAGTGGAGCTAGAGCTAGTATGCCAGGAATGATGGATACGGTCTTAAATTTAGGTATGAATGATGAAGTGGCTGAAGGTTTTAGTAAGATTACGAATAATAAAAGATTTGTTTATGACTCATATCGAAGATTTATAGGGATGTTTGCTGATGTTGTTAAAGGATACCCGAAGTCTAGTTTTGAACGTCGTTTAGATGAGATTAAAGAGGCTAAGGGGGCTAAATTTGATACGGATTTAACAGCAGATGATATGGTGGAAGTAACAAACGAGTTTAAAAAGATTTATAAAGATATAGCTCATGAAGATTTTCCACAAGATCCTAAGGTTCAATTAATAGAAGCAGTTACAGCTGTATTTAGAAGTTGGAATAATGAGCGAGCTATATATTATCGAAGAATGAATGATATTCCTTCTAGTTGGGGAACAGCGGTAAATGTTCAAGAAATGGTTTATGGGAATAGTGGAGAAACATCTGGTACAGGAGTAGCCTTCACTAGAAATCCTGCTACAGGTGAGGCTAAACTTTATGGTGAATATTTGATTAATGCTCAAGGTGAAGATGTTGTTGCAGGTATTCGTACGCCAGAACCTATTAGTAAACTAGAAGAAACTATGCCAGAAGTATATAAACAGTTTGCTACAATTGCTAAGACGTTAGAGAATCATTATAAAGATATGCAAGATATGGAGTTTACTATTGAAAATGGCAAATTATTTATGCTTCAAACTAGAAATGGTAAGAGAACAGCTACAGCAGCTTTGAAGGTTGCCGTTGATATGGTAAGTGAAGGCTTAATTACTAAGGAAGAGGCAATACTAAAAGTTGAGCCAAAGCAACTTGATAGTTTACTTCATCCAACATTTAATGCTGATGCTCTTAAAAAGGGTGAAGTTATTGCAACAGGTCTTGCAGCATCTCCAGGAGCTGGTGCTGGTAAAATTTATTTTACGGCTTCCGATGTAACAGAACATGCTAAAATGGGTGAAAAAACTATACTTGTTCGACTTGAAACATCTCCTGAGGATATTGAAGGAATGAATCATGCCGAAGGAATACTTACGATTCGCGGTGGTATGACTAGTCATGCTGCAGTTGTTGCTCGTGGTATGGGTAGATGCTGTGTATCTGGTTGTGGTGAACTTAATATTGATGAAGAAGCTAAAACAATTACAACAAAAAGTGGTAAAGTTTATTATGAAGGTGATGAAATTAGCTTAGACGGTTCTACAGGACGTGTTTATGATGGTTTAATAAAAACTGAGGAGCCAAGTATAAGTGGTGATTTTGAAACATTTATGAATTGGGCTGATAGTATAAGAAGACTTAAAGTTAGAACTAATGCCGATACCCCAAGGGATGCTATTCAAGCACGTAAGTTTGGTGCAGAAGGTATAGGGTTATGTCGTACAGAGCATATGTTCTTTGAGGAAGATCGAATCTTTAATTTTAGAAAAATGATTACGGCAGAGACACTTGAACAAAGAGAGGCAGCACTTGAAGATATTCTTCCTTATCAAAGAGGTGATTTTGAAGAATTATTTAAAGCAATGGCTCCATATAGTGTTACTATCCGTTTCTTAGATCCACCTTTACATGAATTTTTACCTCATACAGATGAAGAAATTAAGCCACTTGCTGAAAGCTTAGGCATGAGCTTTGATGCTTTAAAGAAGAGAGTAGAATCATTAAAAGAGTTTAACCCAATGATGGGACATAGAGGATGCAGGCTTGCTATTACTTATCCTGAAATTGCTAGAATGCAAACAAGAGCTGTTATAGAAGCAGCGATTAATGTTGGTAAAGAAGGAATAGAAGTAACTCCTGAGATTATGATTCCTCTTGTTGGTGATGCTAAAGAACTTAAATTTGTTAGAGATATTGTATGTGCTGAGGCAGATAAATTGATTAAGGAATCTAATGTGGATTTAACTTATCATGTTGGAACAATGATTGAAATTCCAAGAGCAGCTTTAACTGCTGATAAAATAGCAGAGTATGCTGAATTCTTCTCATTCGGTACAAATGATTTAACCCAAATGACTTATGGTTTTTCAAGGGATGATGCTGGTAAATTCTTGAATGATTATTATAAAAATCAAATTTTTGAAAGTGATCCTTTTGCTAAGTTAGATACTGAAGGCGTTGGTGAACTTGTTAAAATAGCAGCAGAAAAAGGCAGAAGAACTAGACCAGATATTCATTTAGGTATTTGTGGTGAACATGGAGGAGATCCATCTAGTATTGAGTTCTGTGAAAGTGTAGGTCTTGATTATGTATCTTGTAGTCCATATCGCGTTCCTATTGCAAGACTTGCAGCAGCAAGGGCTGTCATAAATAATCAATAAAATCTTAGTTTCTGAATATACTAATAGTGAATATACTATATAGTATATTGTTATTGCACTCAAAGAGATGCGATAAAAAAGAAAATGTTAGTCGCTTACGGATGGTGCGAGTTATAAATGATTCCGAAGGAAAATGTTTGAAGACTTTATCTAAAAAGATGAGGAAATAGAGTAATTTTATATTTACTCTATTTTTCTTTTTTAATTTATGTTAAAATATTTTAGAGGTTGATTGAATGAAGAAAAAAGAAGTATCAAAAAATAAGAAGATGATAAAATTATTTGAAGCTTTATTTTTTGGAGTATGTATTTTAATTTTTGTTTTTTTAATTTTTAGGATTTGGTGGTGGTAAGATGAATAAAGAAGTTAGTCTTAAAAGTTTTGTAATTGTTATGACTGTATTAGTTATAATAGAGATAATTTTATTATTTGTTTTTAGTCCAAGAGGTAATTTAGATAATTATAGTAGTGAATATTGTAGTGAAGCAGTTTGTAATGAAGATTTATCATTATGTTATGCTTATGATTTAGATGAGGCAGGAAATACGGTAGTTGTTTGGCGAGGGTCTTGTCAAGAAGGAAATTAATGGTAATGGTTGTGTTTTTCATTAAAATCTGTTAGAATAGACATGTACTTGTAGGTGATGGAATGCGTTATTTGGGATTAGATTTGGGAACAAAGACTTTGGGAGTGGCAATTAGTGATTCTTTAGGAATGATTGCTAGTCCTCTAAAAGTTATTCATTTTCCAAAAGAAAGATACGATATTGCTTTGGAAGAACTTTTAAGTATTTTGAGGGAATATTCGATATCTAAAATTGCTTTAGGCCTTCCTAAAAATATGGATGGTAGTGAAGGTTTTGCAAGTACGAGAAGTAAAGAATTTAAAAAGAAATTAGAAGGTGTAACAGATATTCCTGTTTATTTGGTTGATGAAAGGCTTAGTACAGTGGAAGCTGAAAAAATTTTGCTGGAAGCTGATATAAGCAGAGAAAGACGCAAAAAAGTTATTGATGGGGTTGCAGCTGTATTAATTTTAGAAACTTTTATTAAAATGGAGGAGAAATAAATGAGTGAAGAAAAAAATCGCTATTTTACAGTAACAGATAATAGTGGAAAAACTTTAGAGTATGAAATTCTTTTTACTTTTGATTCAGAGGAAACAGGAAAAAGTTATATTGTTTTTACAGATAATTCTTTAGATGAGGATGGAAGTATTATTACTTATGCAGCAACGTATGATAAAAATGGAGAGACATTAGCGTTACAAGATATAAAGACAGATAAAGAATGGGATTTGATTGAACATTTACTTTCTAGTATTGAAGAAGCGAGCGAATAAAGGAGTTTTATGAAAAAGAAGTTAATTATTATCATTGGGGTAATTTTGGTTGTGATTCTTCTTCTTATAGTTTTATATTTTTATGGATTAACAGCTGTTTCTAAAAGTGATGATAAAGTTACTTTTACCGTTTCTGCTGGTGAAGGGAAAATGGATATTATCAATAGTTTGGATGAAGCTGGTTTGATTAAAAGTAAAATATCTGCTTATATTTATGTTGGATTGCATCAAAGTCTTAATTTGCAGGCAGGAGAATATGAATTAAGTAAAAATATGGGGTTGGAAGAAATTTTAAATAAGTTTCATCAAGGAAATATTATTCAAGAAGATAATACTTTTAATCTCACTTTTGTCGAAGGAAAGAGACTTGTAAACTATGCTAGCGAGATAGCGGAAGCTACTAATACAACGGTTGAAGATGTTTTAGCAGTACTTGAAGATGAAGACTTTTTAGAAACGTTAATAGAGGAATATTGGTTTTTAACTGATGATATTTTAAATGAAGAAATTTATTATCCACTTGAAGGTTATTTATTTGCTAGTACTTATGAGTTTTATCAAAACAGTAGTATAGAAGATATCATAAGAAGAATGCTAGATGGTATGAATACTGTTCTTAGTAAATATAAAGAACAGATTGATGCTAGTGAATATAGTGTTCATGAAATATTAACTTTAGCAAGTATTGTTGAAGGTGAGGCATCTACTAGTGATGATCGAGCTGGGGTTGCTGGTGTTTTTTACAACCGTTTAAATGCAGGTTGGAGTTTAGGTAGTGATGTTACTACTTATTATGCTGTAGGTTTAGATTTTTACGAAAGAGATCTGACTTTAAGCGAGATTAATGATGTTAATGCTTATAATACGAGAGCTTCAGCAATGGCAGGTAGACTTCCAGTAGGACCTGTTTGTAGTCCTAGTGAAGCTTCTATTGAAGCTGTATTAAATCCAGGAGAACATGATTATTATTTCTTTGTTGCAGATAAAACAGGAAAAACTTATTTTACACGGACTAATGCTGAACATGAAGCGAAAATTCGCGAGTTACAAGCAAATGGACTGTGGTATGAATATAATTAATTAAGAGGTGAATTATGAAAGAACTTATACTTGAAATGGAGGAGTATGCCTCCCTTAAAAACATTCCTATAATTGAGAAAGATTCTATAGCTTTCATTATGAAGTATATTAAGAAAAATAATATTAAGAATATACTTGAGATTGGAAGTGCAATTGGGTATTCAACTATTTTAATGGCAAGTGCATCACAAGAGGTTACAGTTACAACAATTGAACGTGATGAAGCTCGTTATATGGAATGTCTTAAAAATGTAAAAAAATGTGGTTTTGAAAAGAAAATTAATGTAGTTTTTCAAGATGCTTTAGATGTTAATTTAACTGGTGTTAAGTATGATATGATTTTTATTGATGCTGCTAAGGGACAATATATTAAGTTTTTTGAAAAATTTCAATATTTTTTAAATGATGGTGGAGTAATTATCACAGATAATTTAAAATTTCATGGTCATGTAGGTAAATCTAAGGAGATAGAGTCTAAAAATTTACGAGGATTAGTAGAAAAGATTGAAGATTATATTGAGTTTTTGAAGAATAATCCAGACTTTGAAACTAATTTCTATGATGTTGGTGATGGACTCTCAGTGAGTGTTAAGAAAGATGAAAAATAATTATTTGGTAGTTGTTTCTACAGATACAATTTTATCTAAATTAAAACAAGAAAGTAATATTACTTTCCTTTTTCCTATTAAAGGATTTAGCGTAGGATATCCTCAAACTTTTAAAATAGAAGATATCCATGAAGAACATGCTTTTATTTTAGTTAATCGTATGCTGGATCAAGAGGGAATTTTAAAGTTTAAAGAGATGATTTGTAATTTACCTAAAAATATTGAAGGTATTGTTTTTGATGATATTGGCGTATTACAAATTTTACTAGATAGTAATCTTAATCTTACTAAAATTCTTTTCTTAAATCATTTTAACTGTAATTATGTAAGTATTAATGCTTATTTATCTTACGTTGATAGTGTTGTAGTAAGTACAGATATTACGAAAGATGAAGTAAAAGAGATACTAAAAAAGGCAGATAAACCACTTGTTTTGTATACTTTTGGTCATATGAATATTATGTATTCTAGAAGAAAGCTTATTACGAATTATAATGAACATTTTCATCATGAAGAGGGTTTGATTAATGAAATTGTTAATGATATGGGTTCTTCTTTTAAGATTGTCGAAAATGATTATGGGACTGTCATCTATACTGGTGAGCCTTTTAATGGATTGGATTTTAGAGGAAGTGAAAATGTATTATATTATTTAATTAATATTGTTTTTCTTTCTTTTGAAGAAGTAGAACGTATTCTTCATAGTGATGATGATTTAAAGAGCGAATATCCATATAAATATTTGAGTAATGAAGAGACGATTGTAAGGATAAAGGAGAGATGAGTATGATTGAAGTTTTAGCTCCCTCAGGGAATTTAGAAGGTCTTAAAATAGCTTGTCTTTATGGAGCAGATGCTGTATATATTGGGGGTTATGAATATTCTCTAAGAGCAAATGCGATTAATTTTAGTAAAAGTGAGTTAGAAGAAGCGGTAAGGTTTGCTCATGAGCGAGGAAAAAAAGTTTATGTTACAGTTAATATTGTTTTTCATAATCGTGATTTAAATGGGTTAAAAGAGTATTTGGAAGAATTAGCTAGTATACATGTTGATGCTGTTATTGTTAGTGATATAGCAGTTATTACTTTAATTAGAAAGCATAATATTCCTTTAGAAATCCATTTGTCGACACAAGCTAGTACGTTAAATTATGAGGCTGCACTGTTTTATAAAAGTCTTGGTGTTAAAAGAATTGTTTTGGCAAGAGAAGCATCTAGGGAAGATATTATTTCTATTAAAAATAAGACAGGATTAGATTTGGAATGCTTTATTCAAGGAGCTATGTGTACTAGTTTTAGTGGTAAGTGTGTTTTATCGAATGTCATGACAAATCGAGATGCTAATCGAGGTGGATGTGCCCAAATTTGTAGATGGATGTTTACGATTAATGATAATTCTGATGTTTTTAGTATGACTCCTAAAGATCTTAATATGAGCATTTATTTAAAAGATATGATGGATATTGGGGTAAATTCTTTTAAAGTAGAGGGAAGAATGCGTTCTGTTTATTATATTGCTACGATAATTTATGAATATCGTTCCTTAATAGATAAAATAAAGAGTAATACTTTAACTAAAAGTGACATACTATATTCTAATGATATCATTAATCGGTGTGCGAACAGGGAATCTACTCCTCAGTTTTATGATAAGTTACCTACTCATAAAGAACAATATTATTTAGGGCGTGAGGAAGTTTCTAATCAAGATTTTCTTGGTATTGTTTTAGAATATCAAGATAATAAGATATTACTTGAAGAACGTAACTATTTTAAAGTGGGGGATATTGTAGAATTTTTTGGGCCAGAGATGGATACATTTACTTATCAGATTCATAAAATATATGATGAAAATGGTAAAGAAATCGACATTGCTAGACATCCTAGAATGCATGTTTTTCTAGAGGTTGACAGAGTTATACCAAAAAATGCTATGATGCGTTTAAAAGTATTTGACAAAAATGATTATTTGTAGTATTCTTTTGTAGATGCAAAAAAATGAAGGTGGAATAGATGAAAAAAGAAAATACAATTGTTCTAACTCCAGAAGGATATTTAGAACTAGAACAAGAATTAAATGATTTAAAATTAAATAAGAGACCTGAAGTGATAAATGCGCTTAAATATGCGCGTTCTTTAGGAGATTTATCTGAAAATGCTGATTATGATGCGGCTAGAAATGAACAAGCTCAACTTGAGAGTAGAATTAAAGAACTTGAGTATAAGCTTGAACATTGTGAGATTGTTGATAATCAGGATAAAAATATTGCTAATGTTGGTTCAACAATAGTAATAGAGTATGAACCTGGTGATGAGGAAGAATATAAAATTGTAGGTTCTCTAGAAGCAGATCCATTTAACAATAAGATTTCTAATGAGTCACCAATAGGACAGGCAGTTATTGGTCATAAGGCTGGAGAGATTGTTTCTGTTGATAGTCCTAATGGTGCTTATGAAGTAACACTAAAAAGTGTAAATTAATTTGTATTTTTAGATAATATATGATATAATTATTTGGACCCAAGAAAGACAATCCGCTTAACAATGCTTAACAATGTTTGACAATTGGTTAATGATTGTTGGTTAATATAAATAGAGAGGATGTGTAGATATGGCTAATCTTGTTGATAAGATTAATGAACGTCATATGAGACGAGACATACCTGAATTTCGTGTTGGAGACACTGTACGTGTTGATGTATGGGTTAAAGAAGGAAAGAAAGAGAGAATCCAAGCTTTTGAAGGCTTAGTAGTAGCTAAAAAAGGTAGTGGTGTATCTGAGACTTTTTCAGTAAGAAAAAAATCAGGTGGCATTGGAGTTACTCGTATATTTCCAGTTAATGCTCCTACAATTGATAAAATTGTCGTAGTTAGAAAAGGTCTTGTTAGACGTGCTAAACTTAACTTTATTAAAGGTATGCGTAAAGAATATCGTGTTAAGGAAAGAAATGACAGTGTTAAAGGTGAATAACTCATGGATATGAGTTTTTCTTTTGGAAAAATATTGAATAAATAGTAAAAAAGTGATACTATAAATCTATGTGTAAAATGGAGGGCTAATATGAAGTTATTAAGAAGTCTAATTCCTTATATAATTATTATTGTTGTAGTGGTATTTATTCGTACTTTTATTGTTACTCCTGTAAAAGTGGATGGGACAAGTATGTATCCAACGCTTGATGGAGATGAGATTATGCTTTTAAATAAATTGGGACATATTGACCGTTTTGATATTGTTGTAATTCATTTGAATGATGAAGAAGGCAATTTGATTAAAAGAGTCATAGGCTTGCCAGGTGAGACAGTAGAAATTCGTGATAATAAAATTTATGTTAATGATGAACTATTAGAGGATTCTTATGGATATGGAACTACTTATAATATAGATCCAGTTACTTTGAGTGAGGATGAGTATTTTGTTTTGGGCGATAATCGAATTATTTCTTTGGATAGTAGAGTATTTGGAAAGGTTAATCGTACAGAAATAAAGGGGACTACTAATATTATTATGTTTCCGTTTAGTAAAATAGGAAAAGTGGAATAGAGGAGTAATTTTCTCTTTTTTCTTGATCAAGAAATATGGTATAATTTTGTTATAGGTTAGGAGTAGTTATGAAAATAAGAGTAAGGAAGAAAAATGAAAAGTAATTTGAGTATGTGGCTAACACAAAAATCTATAGGAGAACTTTTTGATACAACTCGAAATAATATCACGATGCATATTAATGAAATATATAACACTTATGAATTAGATGAAAATTCAACTAGTAAGAAATTCTTACTAGTTCAAAGAGAAGAAAATAGAGAAGTAAAAAGAAATTTTCAATATTATAATCTTGACATGGTTATTTCTATTGGATATAAAGTCAATTCTGATAGAGCAATTCAATTTAGAAGATGGGCCACTTATATATTAAAAGAATTTTCAAAAAAAGGTTATATTATTGATAAAAACAACTAGTGTAGACTATGATTCTAAATCTCCTACTACAATTAAATTTTTTAAGAAAGTACAAAATAAAATGCATTATGCAGTATCTCATCAAACCACAGCTGAAATTATATACAACAGAGCAGATTCAAAGAAAGAACATATGGGGCTTACAAGTTGGCTAAGTTGTACCAAATGACACGAAATAATAAAATTGCTTTATTTTAAAGGAAAGTTTGACAACAAGCATATTATGCTAAATAAATTAAAAAGCAAAGAGAATGATGGCAACTTTACTATTATAGTATCAATTATTAAAAACGGGAGGCAGAACAATGGATGAACATGGCAATATAATTATTTAT
>CALVQN010000003.1 GCA_944358135.1 uncultured Bacilli bacterium | reverse complement strand
CAGAGATATATTATACTACATATGTTTGGTAACATTTTAACTAATGATATGGTAACATTTTAAAAAAGGATTAACATCATACAGAAATGAACTTGTAAATTTATATAAAATATGATATATTAAATATGTAAGTGTTATCCAGATTGGATAACGCCTGCAAATTTGTTTGTGGCGCTACATATCAGCGCTTTTTCTTATGGTCATCTCTAATAATAGAGATTAGCATAATTATTATAATGAATAAATACTTAATTTCTTCATTCATTTACATCACCTGCTTTCGTAAAAACCCCCTGAATACTCAAGTAGTTTAAACTACTTACAAAATGAAGCAGGCGCCGCCAATACTAGATAACATTTATCTATTATGAATGATTATAATTAAAAAAGCAAGAAAAACCGTTCGACAAATTTTTCATTAAATTCGACATATAAAAATCCCAAGATATTTCATTATTTCAAATACTTGGGATTATCTATTTTACCTAGAAGATAATCAGCTGAAATATTGTACTTTTGGCATATATCATAAAGAAATGGAGTAGCAATTAATTTTGCTTCTCTCTCATATTTGGATATAGTTGAAAGCGATATATGTAATATGTCGGCCAACTTTTTTTGAGTGAGATTATATTCTAATCTTACCTCTTTTAATCGCTTTTTTATTAAGCTTTTATTGATTTCTTTTTTTATATTTTTATAATTTTTTTCATCAGTAAATTTAAATATATAATCTAAGGAAACATTAAAGTAGTTGCATAAACAATTCAAATGTTTTAAAGGAATATAGTTTCCTCACGTTCAAAATTGCTATATACTCTTTTTTTAAAACCTAATAATTCGGATATTTCATATTGACTAAATTCATGTTCTTCCCTAATATATTTTAATCTTTTTCCATAATATCTCATAATTAAACACCAAATTCATTTTCTCATAATTAATGTATTGCTAAATATTTGTCATGTAATAGTGTGTTTTCTCTTGACCGTATTTAATATTAATGATATAATAAAATCAGAAATTAAAGATTCTTAACTTTACTCATTTTTATAATACTGTGGCTTATGTATTTTACCTAAAAGATAGTCAGCACTAATGTGATATTTTTTACATATATCATAGAGAAATGGAGTAGCAATTAATTTTGCTTTTCTCTCATACTCAGATATAGCAGAAGGGGATACATGTAATATCTTAGCTAAATCTTTTTGTGTTAAATTATGTTCCTCTCTCAATTTTCTTAATCGCTCTCTTATTAAGTTTGTATTCACTTCTTCTTTCATGTTTTTATATTTTTTTTCATTACTAAAACCAAATATATAGTCTAAAGAAACATTAAAATAGTTGCATAAAAAATTTAAATGTTTTAAAGGAATAATAGTTTCCTCACGTTCAAAATTACCATATACTCTTTTTTTAAAACCTAATAATTCGGATATTTCATACTGACTGAGGTCATGCTCCTCTCTTATGTATTTCAATCTATCTCCGTAATATCTCATAAATAACACCTGAATTCATTCTCTCATAAATAGAATTCTTTTTTATATTTGTCATGTAATAGTGTGTTTTCTCTTGACTATTATATATTTCTAATATATAATTAATATAGTTAAGAATCTTTAATTTTATAAGAATAGGAGTAAAATTAAAGATGGAAAAGAGTGAATTAGAATTTGAAATATTGAAATCTAATAGGAATAGATTATATCTTTTATGTGGTATTGTCTGTGTAGTAGTACTTCTTATAACAATAATAGTAAGTAATACATTTGCTAAATATAGAGTAACAGATAGTGTACCTATAATAAATAGTGAGATAAATTATAAAGTACCCGATTTAAATATGGTGTCATTGTATGTAGCGAATGAAGACGGAAGTTATGTTGAAGCAGATACTATACCTTCAAGTGGATATTCATTAAATACTGAACATAGTCATTGTGGAATATCTAATAATGGAGAGATAGTTAAAGATGATACAGTAAGTATAATATATGAAAATGGTTCAATAAATGTAAATAATATAACTAAAAAAGGTACTAAATGTTATTTGTATTTTGATGAAGAGTTACCAGCAGCAGATCAGATATTAGCAGGAAAAGACATTCAGACAAGAGAAGATTTTAGTACACCAGTTACAGATACAACAACAGGAGTTATATATGAAACAACAGATTGGAAAGGAACTTCATATTACTTTGCAGGAGCACCAACCGATAACTGTGTAAGATTTGGAGGATTCTACTGGAGAATCGTAAGAGTAAATGGAGATGGAAGTGTAAGACTCATCTATAATGGAACAAGTACTACAGCAACAGGAACAGGAACAATGATCAATAATGGAGCAAAGCAACAATTTAATAGTAGTCATGATCGGAGTGAGTATGTAGGATTAAAATATACAGAAGGAAGTCAACATGGACAAACAACAGATAGTCCAATACTCAATACACTACAGTCATGGTATACAAGTAGTAATCTAGATGATTATGCAGATTATATCGATACAAGTGTAGGATTCTGTAGTGATCGAAACATGGCAAGTGGATATTCGTGGAGTAGCCAACCAAGTAGCACAATCAACTATGCAGCATATGGAAGATTAGATAGTAATAAAAGCCCAAGTTTGGCATGTACAACTAGTGATATCATCGCCGAACCAGTAGGACTCATTACGGCAGATGAAGTAGCTTTTGCAGGAGGAGTATATGGAACAAATAATACAAGTTATTACTTATATAATAACCAATATTATTGGACAATGTCTCCGTATTACTTTAATTCTACGGGCAGTTATGCTGTCGTGTTCTATGTGTATTCGTCTGGCGGCTTCAGCAACAATCACGTGCATGGTGCGAGTGGTGTACGCCCAGTAATTAATCTTTCTGCTGATGTTACAATATCAGGTTCAGGAACAAGTACTGATCCATATTTAGTTTCATAAATTTTATCATATAAAAAGCATCAATGTTTGATTAATTGGTGCTTTTTTCGTTAGAATTATTTCCCGGGAAATAATCTTCTTTGATTAATTCTAATACTGGTACGAATGTGTATAAGAAATGTTTATCATTTGGTTTTAACATTAGAGTTATTTTTATTCTATGATTAGAATAAGCAAATTTTAAGTTGGGATTAATATTATAACTTTCTAAGAATAATTTATCTGCTTTAATATTACTAGATAATTCTTCTGGTAGTTCTATTTCTACAAATCTTTCTGTTTGAGTTACTTTGGTAATATTTAGGGATCTTGCTAATTTTTCAAACCATTCTTCGTACATGTAAATAAGCATAGTTTCATCTACTTTACCAAAACGGTCTTCTAATTCTTCTTTTACTTTTTTTAGACTTTCCTGTGATTCTACTTCATTAATCATTTGGTGGATTTCAATTTTTATTTCATCATCCGTTGTATATTCATCAGAAATATGGGTACTTACATCTACTAGTGATTGTTTTTCTTCCTCAGTTTGAACTTCTTCTCCTTTTAATTTACGCATTTCTTCTTCAATCATTTGCATGTATAAATTAATTCCTACTGAATCAACAAAACCTGCTTGTTCACTTCCTAGAATATCTCCTGCTCCACGTATTGCTAAGTCTCGCATAGCTATACGATAACCACTACCTAGTTCTGTAAATTCTTTTATTGCATCTAATCTTTTAATCGCTATATCATTTAGCATTTTGCTCTTATCATAAAGTAGGTAAGCATATGCGATTTTATTAGAACGGCCTACTCTACCTCTAATTTGATATAATTGGGATAATCCAAATCTGTCAGCATTATATATAATTAATGTATTTGTATTAGGAATATCTATTCCCGTTTCAATAATTGTCGTGCATACTAAAATGTCATATTTATAATCAATAAAATCTTGCATAACATCTTCTAGTTCTATTTTATTCATTTTACCATGTGCACTAATGATTCTTGCTTCAGGAACTAATGTTTTGATATGATTAACCACATTATCTAGTTTATCAATGTTGTTATATAAAATAAATACTTGACCTTGTCTTGCTAATTCTTTATATATTGCATCTTTAATAATTAAATCATTTTCTTCTAATACGTAGGTTTGAATTGGATATCTGTTTACTGGTGGTGTATCTATAATTGATAGATCTCTTAGACCAGACATTGCCATTTTCATAGTTCTTGGAATTGGAGTTGCTGATAAAGTTAAGACATTGACATCATTTTTAAGTTTTTTGATTTTTTCTTTATGTGTTA
The DNA here is from genome assembly GCA_944358135.1 of uncultured Bacilli bacterium. Classification (GTDB taxonomy): domain Bacteria; phylum Bacillota_I; class Bacilli_A; order RF39; family UBA660; genus Caccenecus. Next base: position 27,935 of record CALVQN010000003.1, on the reverse strand, counting down.
CACCAAAACGTTGCTCTTCATCTACTACAAGTAAGCCTAGTTTCTTGACATAAATATCGTCGCTTAAAAGTCTATGGGTTCCAAAAACTATATCAATAGTTCCATTTGCTAGGCCTTCTAATATTCTTTTTGTTTCTTTTGGAGTTGTAAATCGGTTTAAAAGAGCTATTTCTATAGGATAGTCTTTAAATCTGTCTTGAGCATTTTTATATTGTTGGTTTGATAAAATGGTTGTTGGACATAAATATAATACTTGCTTGTTATTTAAAACTGTTTTAAACATTGCACGGAATGCTACTTCTGTTTTGCCAAATCCGACATCTCCACATAATAATCTATCCATTGGAACTTGATCTTTTAAGTCTGTGTCAATTTCCTTTATAGCTTTCTCTTGGTCTTTAGTTGGTGTATATTCAAATGAATTAGCAAAATCTGTTTCCATATCATAAGTCTTGTACACATCACCCTTTAAAGCTTTTCTTTCAGCATAAAGTTTTAATAGCTCCTGTGATATATCTTTGATTTTCTTTTCTACTGCTCTTTTGGTTTTTGCCCAACTAGTTGAATTTAATTTATTAATCTTTGGTTTAAATCCATCTTTGCTTGTATATTTTAAGATAGTATTCATTTTTTCGACAGGTACATATACTTTATCATTATCAGCATATAAAATTTCTATATAATCTTTGGCTAACCCTCTTTTAGTTAAAGTTCTAATTCCGTTGTATACTCCTATACCATGAGCCATGTGAACAACATAATCGCCTTTATTAAGAGAATTTAAATCTTTAATTTTGGTACCGATTTTATAGGAATTGCGGTATTTTACTCTTTCTTTGTTTACTTGTTCAATATCATTTTCACTGATTACAACTGTTTTATCCACAATGAAACCTTGAGATAGGTACTTATTTTCAATTGTTATTGGAACTGTTATTAGTTCTTTAATAATCTTTATTTGACTTTCTTTACTTAAGTAAAATATTATTTTGTATCCCTGTCTGTGCCATATTTCTGTTTGCTCTTTTAATTTCTCAAAGTTAGAATGAAAATTTGGTATTTCTTTGGTGGTTAAATTTAGTGTATTTGGTCCTTTATTGTAATTATCAATAAAATTTATATAGATATTTTCTTTAGGATTTATCTCGTCTAATGAAAACATAAATCTAGTATCTTTAGGTAAATCTTTAGCTACTCTAAATTCAAACATTTCTTCTTCTAGTTTTTCATAATTAGCTTTTATTCTTGCCTCATCTATGGTTACTATGATAGCATCTTTAGCATAGTCTAACAAACTAGATTTTTTTTCTGTTTTAATTTCCCCATTTGTTACTAGTTTTATTTCATTTATTTCTTTGATTGACATTTGAGTAGATTCATCAAAATAACGGATGGATTCTATCTCATTGCCAAAAAACTCTACTCTTATTGGATGTTCTTCTAATGTTACAAATATATCTATTACAAATCCTCTTACTGCATATTCGCCAGTTGTTGTTACAATTGTATCTCTTTTATAATCTAGTTTGTCTAATATTTCTATTAGTTTTTCTCTGTTGATTTCATCTCCTTTTTTTAGGACAATATTCATTTTTTCTTGAACTTGTTGGTCTGTTAAAAATTTTAAATATCCCATTAAATTAGTAACAATTATTCCTTTTTTGTTTTTTATTGCTTCTAATGTGTCTATTCTGGTTGTTTTAAGTTCTGGTGAAATAGCTAGAGCTTGACTTGTAATAAAGTCATCCATTGGAAATAAATAGGTATCTTTTTCATAGTTTCCTATACCTGATGCAAAAGTATTCGCTTCATATAAAGTACTTAATAAAACAATGATATTTTTCTTTTTCTCTTCAAAAAGTTTAGACACGTAAAGATAGGCTAACTCATGTGTTAACCCAGTTATTACTAAATTATTATCATATTTAAAATACTTGTCTAAAAAGTTCATACTCTAGCTCTTTCTATTGTACATATTCATTGTATTATCAATTCCTTTTGTAATAAAGGAATTAATTATTTCATTAAATGTTGGATATAATTTTTCTAATATATCTTGTTCTTCTTTAGTAAATTTGCCTAAAACATAATCTTTTGTATCTATTTGTTTGTTACTTCCAATTCCTATTTTTAGTCTTGCAAAACTATTACTTCCTAATCTTTCAATTATGGATTTAATGCCATTGTGTCCACCACTGCTACTATTTATTTTTAGTCGATACGATCCTACAGGTAAGTCTAAGTCATCATGGATTACTAAAATATCTTCTAAATTTATTTTGTAGAAATTTACAAATTCTATTAAAGCATTTCCAGATAAATTCATATATGTTTGAGGTTTAATTAATAATATTTTCTCTCCATTAATATTTATCTCAGTATAAAGTGCATTCCATTTGCTTTTCCATTCAGTTGTTGCAGTAAAATGATCAAGTACCATAAAACCTATATTATGACGGGTGTTTATATACTCTTTACCAGGATTTCCTAAACCTACTAATAATTTCATCATTTGTCCTCCTTAAATATATTTTGATATGTTTTAGTGTCTCTGTTTATTACTACTGACTTTATCTTAACACCTATTCTAGCGTTCTTTTTCATCTTTAATAGTACCATTATTGCTTCTTCTTTGATATTAGAATAAATAAAGACTACCTCTTTAACATGGAGATTGTTCATGTTTGCAAGACTAATTATCTCTTCTAATCTTTCAGGACGATGAACTAAATAGAAAGTTCCTTTATCTTTTAACAAATATTTTACTATGTCAAAAATATCTTTAATGGTAATAGTTAACTCATGTCTTGCTATTGCTTTTTTTGGTTCTTCATTAATTAAAGAAGTTTCTGTTACTTTAAAGAATGGTGGATTGCAGGTTATAATATTGAAATTATTTCCTGGGAAATAATTTTTTAAGTCTTTAGCATTACAATTTAGCATGTTAATGTTGGTTAGGTTATTTTCTTTGATGCTTTTTTCGGCTAAGTCATATATTTCTTTGTCTATTTCGACACCAGTTATTTTTATATCATAATTTTTACCAATTATTAAAGGTAGTGGGGCATTTCCACTACATATATCTAATAAATTTTTATCACTTTTTTCAATACTTACAAATTCAGCAAGTAATAAAGAATCAAGTGAAAATTTAAATAGTTTATTATCTTGATAAATTTTTAAACCATAATCATATAAATCATTCTTCACTTCCATCTTCATCACCAGCATGTATTTCTACTTTTTCATTATTTACTAATACTTTATAGGTACGATTTAATGTATCTACATTGATTACTTGTCCCTCACCTTTTTCTGTAGTTACGGTTTCGCCTATACTAAGTAGTCCTTCACTACATCTTAAGTATTCTTCATCTTCATATGTTAGACAGCATAATAATCTTCCACATAAGCCATTAATTTTAGATGGATTTAATGCTAAGCCTTGATTTTTAGCCATATTCATCGATACAGAATCAATGTGATTTAGAAAGTTTGCACAACAAATTTTTTCACCACATATACCAACTCCACCAACTTCTCTAGCTTTATCTCTAGCTCCTATTTGCCTAAGCTCTATACGAGTACGATAAATTGCTGCTAATTTTCTGGCTAATTCTCTAAAATCAATTCTTTCATCCGCTAGAAAGTTAAATATTAGTTGCTTTCTATCAAAAGTAAAATTAGCATTGATCATTTTCATATCCAAGTTTAATTCTTTTACTAACCCACGACATTGTTTTAGTGCTAGATCAGCATCTCTTAAATTTTTTAAATGCTCTTCATAATCTTTTTTTGTAGAAATTCTAATAATACTTTTTAGTTCGTCTATGTTTTTACTATCATTTCCTAAGTAACTAACAACTTTTCCAAATTGAAGTCCTTTTTCTGTTTCAGTAATTACTGTAACATTAATTGGACAACGTATTTTACTTTTAAAATTGTAAATTTTTCCATTGTCTTTAAAATTGACTCCATATATGTAATATCTATCCATGATTACCACCTCATTTCAATTACAAATTTATCTAATAATAATTCCATATTAACATTATAACTCAAATCTTGAAGAAATTTAGCAATAATATTCAATTTATGAATAATTTCTTCTTTTTTTATATCTAGTTCGTTATTATTTGATAGCTCTTTGTTGTATGGTTTATTCTTTTCTTTTAAAAATTCATTATAATATATTTCGAATATAATTTTAAACATTATTTCTACTTCTTTACGTTCTTTTAGTTTACTTAGTATAGTATCTTTATGGTTAATTATTTTGTTTTCTTTAATTCTTTTTAAATAATCTTTAACTATTTTTAGATAGTTATCTAATTCTTCCTGAGTGATATTTAATTTATCTAGCAAGTTATCACTTTCATATGTAATTACTAAAACCTGACATCTGCTTTTAATTGTTGGAATAATAACATCTTTATTGTTTGTGATAAAAAAACCAATAATACCATCAGTTGGTTCTTCGACAAACTTTAGCATAGCATTGGCACTGCTTCCGTTTAGTTTTTCAGCATTTTTTATAATATAAGTATTAAATCGGCTATAAATCGGCTTTGTTTCAAATGATACTTTTAGTTCTTCTATTTGTGATTTTTTTATGCTTGTCCCATCAGGTTCTATTGTAATTAGACTTGGTAAATTATTCTTTGTAATTAAATTGCATAAATTACAATTATGACAAGCTTCTTGATATTCTTCTGGACAATTAATGGCTTTTATTAATTTGGTTAAATCATTTATTAATTTAGAAATATTATTTGTTTCAATTAAATAAGCGTGAGCTAGTCTTCCCTCACGATATTTTTCATATATTTCTTTTAAATTATTATTTGGAAACAAAATACCACATCCTTAAATTAAGAAGTATACTGTAACTAATCCAAGTATGCCTGGAGATCCTAGTAGAGTTACTAGTACAATTGTAATTATATTAATTGGAATAAATATATTTACCCCAGATAGAATTAAATTTAAACCATATATGCTTACAAAGGCAAAACATAATTTACTTAGAATCTTTAGAATAATTTTTTTCATATTTGATCACAGTAAATTATATGTTTATTTACTATATTTATTCAGATATTTTTTTGCGATCTTCTAATGCTTTTTCAAGAGTAACATTATCTAAATAATCTATCTCTGCTCCAATTGGAATACCATAAGATAGTCTAGATATTGTTACTTTCTTATCTTCTAAAATTTTTTTAATGTATAAAGTAGTTGCTTCTCCTTCAACTGTAGGCTTTAAAGCTAAAATTAGTTCAGGATTTTTCAATTTTTCTACTCTACTAATTAATGATGATAAATTGATGTCTTCTGGTCCGATATCGTCCATTGGAGATATAAGACCATTTAATACATGATATGTTCCATTAAAAGTACCAGTTTTTTCAAATGAAAAAATGCTTTTATAATCTTCTATGACGCAGATAATATTTTTATTGCGATTTTCATCGCTACAGATATTACAAATTTCGCTATCTGTTAAATGGCCACATATACTACATCTAGTTAGATTTTTTTTAGCAGACTTAATCGTATCACTAAATTCTTGTATTTCATCCTCACTGAATTCTAATGTGGCTATAGCTAGACGTTCAGCACTTTTTTCACCTATTCCAGGTAATTTTTGATAATAATTAATTAACTTTTCTAAGTCTTTAGGATAATTCATTAGAATAAACCATTAAGTGATGAACCATACGTGCCCATCGTACTTTCTACTTCTTTATCAATCTTTTTTACTGCATCATTAACTGCTATTTTTATCATATCTTCTAACATTTCTTTATCATCTTGTTCAATAGTTCCTTCAAAAGTTATATTTACTTTTTCTAGTTCCTTTTTTCCATTCATTTCTACTTTAACCCATTCTGAAGTTCCTTCAAAAATTGAGTTATCAATTTCTTCCTTCTTTTTTGTTATTTCTTTTTGCATTTTTTGGGCTTGAGCCATTAAATTTTGAATATTCATAAATTCTCCTTCTTTCTTATTCTATTTCTATTTTTTCTTTATCAAATATATCATAAGCGATTTTTTCAATATTATCAATATTATTTTCTTCAACTTGTTCTATTTTTGGTTCTTCTATGTAATGATATTCATGTTTATTTTTTAAATTTGTAATATATTCTTGTTTTTCTTCATTCCATTCATTTTCTGTTAAACAAATAAATTTATATTCTGTTTTAAATTCTTTATTAAATAGTGATTCTATTTCAATTAGTTTACTATTAATTAAATTAGTTGTTCCATCAACCAGATTTGTTAAGACTGCTATTTTATCGCTTGCAGTTACAACATTACAGTCAATTATTAAATTTAATATACTTTTATCATTTAATTGACCAATAAAGTTTTTCCACAATTCTTTCATATTTTGTAAATATTCTTTTTTTGCATTTACAAAGCAATTATTTACTCTTATTTTTATTAATTCTGTATAATTTTCTATTGGTGAAATTATTTCCTGGGAAATAATTTCTGTTGTTACTTCCTTATTTTTATTTGAAACAGATTCTAGTGTTTCTATTTTTTTCTCTTTGTTATTGATTATTTCCCGGGAAATATTTTTTTGCTCTATTTGAGTAGTTTCTTTTGATATTTTTGAAGTAGAATTGCTGTCTTTAAAGTATTTTAATAATGTAATTTCAATTAACAGATATGGATCAATGCTCATATTAATATAATTTGAAATGTCAGCAAGTTCAAAAGCCATTTCTTTTAAAGATTCATAAGTTAGACCCTGATAATTATAATTTTTTTTAACTTTTATTGCTTCTTCTTCTATTTTTTCTAGCATTTTCTTAATTAAAACCTTATAATCTATTGCTAATTCTTTAAATTTTTTCATCATACTATCAAAGTTATCTACATCATTTTCTAAGATCAAATTATATAAGTCACTTATTTGTTTTTTAGACACAGAACCAAAGTGTTCTATTACATCATTAATTGTGATTTTTTCAGTAGTACTAGATAATTGATCAAGAATACTTAAAGCATCACGCATTCCTCCATCAGAAATATAAGCAATTTCTTCTAAGGCATCATCATTTATTGATATATTTTCATTTGAAACTACATAATGCAATCTTTTGATAATGTCCGTTATAGAAATTTTATGAAAATCAAAACGTTGGCAACGGGATAAAATTGTAATAGGTACAGCTTCTATATTCGTAGTTGCTAAAATGAAAACAACGTGCTTTGGTGGTTCCTCTAAGGTTAATAATAGTGCATTAAAAGCACTAGTACTTAGCATGTGAACTTCATCTATAATATAAACTTTATATTTGGAATATGCGGGAGCTAGCTTTATATTATTAATTATTTCTCTTATTTCATCTATACCATTATTAGAAGCTGCATCTATTTCAATTATATCGGCATTTTCTTTAAAGTGAAGACAACTTTCACATTCATTACATGGACCGTCTTCAGCTGGATTCAAACAATTAATGGCTTTTGCAAAAACTTTGGCTGTACTTGTTTTTCCTGTTCCTCTTGGGCCAGAAAAAATATAAGCATGTGATATCTTATCATTTTTTATTGCATTTTTTAATATCGAAACCATATAATCTTGTCCAATGATGCTAGAAAAATTATCTGGTCTATACTTACGGTATAATACTTTATAATCCATATTATCCACCCCTTAACATTATATCATATTCCTCTATTTTTTGTCTCTTTTCTTTTTAAAAAAATCATGCAAAATGTATTCATATATTTGTTCATACGTACAATTGTTTTTTTTTATAAATTTTGTTTTATTATATTCTTTTTTATTTTCTAACTTTTCTAATAAATAATAAACATTTTTAATTCTTGATTGTTTTATTATATTTTCACAAATACTACATGGTTTTAAAGTGACATATAGATCACAATCAAATAGTTTCCAATCTTTTAATTTTTTACTTGCTTTTTTTATAGCAATCACTTCCGCATGATTTAAAACATCATGTTTTCTTTCTCTTTTATTATATGCTTTTGCAAGTATCTTGTTGTTTTTAACAATAATTGCACTTATTGGCACTTCATTATGTTTAACAGCTCTTTCAGCTAACTTTATTAATAGTTTAAAATATTTTTCTTCCATATTATCACCCAATAAAAAAGTGCACACAAATAGGGATTGATGTGGCTGCTACTTTCCAGTCCTGACCAGGTTACAATATATTTGTTGCACATATATAATTTATCATACTTTAGGATAAAATGCAAGTATATGTTTCACGTGGAACATATACTTTTTTATAATAATTTGCTATTTAGATTTCTGTATTAGCTATTTTAATGTTTCACGTGAAACATTGTGGATAACTTCTTTATAAAAATTGCTATATTATTATGTCGAATTTATGAAATTCCAATTTATACGATTTGAACTATGAAATTGTTAAATTCATCTACGAAATTATCAATTTGACTACTGAAATTGCAATTTTGGTACTCAAAATCGATATATTCCACTTTTAGTTGACATGGCATATTATTAGTACTTTTTTTAATTATTTTACCAAATATTTTTTTAAACAATGTTTCACGTGAAACATTGTTAATAACTTTTCTTGATGAAGGAAATACTTTTTATAACATTTTTTATAATTTATCTTTTTCTTTTAATACATTTCTATGTTTCACGTGGAACTTATCTTAAATATTAAATTTCTATTAACTTATTTTTATGTAAAATTCTTTTTTTGATGTTTCACGTGAAACGTTGTGAATATTTATTTATAAAATTCTATTATTTTTGTGTCGAATTTATGAAATCCCAATTTGTACGTTTTGAGCTATGAAATTGTTAAATTCATCTATAAAACTATCAATTTGAGCACTGAAATTGTAATTTTGGTACTTCAAATCGATGTATTCCACTTTTAGTTGACAAGCCTAATTTTTACTAATTACTTCATTTTTTATTTAAAATTGCTTATAGAGAGTTTCACGTGAAACATTTTCTATTTTTCCTATACTTTTTAAGTTATCCACTTTTATTTTTACATCCTTTTGATATAAAAATTTAAAACATTAAAAAACTATCAGAATTATTCTGATAGTTAGTTTGCTTTTATTCAGTTGGAGATTCTTCTAAAGTATCAATGTTTTCTTCTGCTTCTTCTTTATCTACTAAACTAATTGTAGTAACATATTGATCATCTTTTAAATGAATTAGTCTAACTCCTTGAGTTACTCTTCCTAAAGTATTTATTTGATCTAAAGTCGTTCTCATTGTTGTTCCCGTATTTGTCATTATTACAAGTTCTTTATCTTCATCAACAACTTTTACGGCGGCTATATTACCATTTTTATCAGTAATATTTAAAGCTTTTACACCTTTACTTCCTCTGCTTGTTTCTCTAAATTCACTTACTAATGTCTTTTTTCCATATCCTTTTTCAGTTACCAACAATATTTTGTCATCTTCATTTACTACTTCAGCACATACACATTTGCTTCCATCTAAATTAATACCTTTTACTCCACTTGCAGTTCTTCCCATTGCTCTTATTTTATCTTCTTTGAATTTTACCATTCGACCTGTTTCACTACCTAATAATATATAATTATCTCCGTTAGTACGTTTTACAGCAATTAATTCATCACTTTCTTTTAGATTAATACAAATTTTTCCTGACGTACGTATGTTTGCAAATTCTTCAATTGATGTTTTCTTTACTAGGCCATGTTTAGTTACAAATAGTAAGTATTTTGTATCCTCTTTGGAAGATATACCTAATATTGCACTAATTGTTTCGTCTTTTTCGATTGGAATTAAATTAATAATTGGAAGTCCTTTGGATTGACGGTTAAATTCAGGTATTTCATAACCTTTGATTCGGTATACTTTACCTTTATTGGTAAAGAACATAACATGATCATGAGAGGATATATTAATGATTTGTTCAACAAAGTCTTCATCATTAGTTGTCATACCTTTTATACCCATTCCTCCACGTCTTTGAGCTTTAAATGTATCTGATGTAGTACGTTTAATATATCCTTTATTTGTCATTGCTATAAGCACATTTTCTTCAGGTATTAATGATTCGTCTTCAATATATTCAATTGCGGTCATATCAATATCTGTACGACGTTTATCACCATATTTTTCTTTAATTTCAAGTAGTTCTTCTTTAATGATATTTAAAACCTTTTCTTCAGAAGCTAAAATGCTTCTTAATTCTTCTATTAATTTTAGTAATTCATTTAATTCTTCTTCAATTTTATCTCTTTCTAAACCTGTTAATCTTCTTAAACGCATTTCTAGGATTGCTTCTGCTTGAACATCGCTTAAATTGAAGTTGTTCATTAAACCTTGTTTTGCTTCTTCATCAGATTCTGATGCTCGAATTAGTTTAATTACAGCGTCGATATGATCTAAGGCTATTTTTAATCCTTCTAGAATATGAACACGTTTTTCAGCTTTATCTAGGTCAAATTGCGTTCTTCTGATTATTACTTCTTTTTGATAATCAATATATTTTGAAATAATATCTTTTAATCCTAAAGTTTTTGGAACACCATTATCTAGCATTAAGAAAATAATACCAAATGTTGTTTGAAATGCTGTGTGCTTATATAATTTATTTAAGATTACCCCAGCATTGGCATCTTTCTTTAATGTAATTGTAATTTTGATACCATCTTTTAAATCAGCATGATAGTCAGTAATTCCCTCTAAAACTTTATTATGAACAAGTTCTGCTACTTTATTTTTAAGTTCTAAAGTGTTTACCCCATATGGTACTTCATCAACAATAATATATTGTCTACCATTTTTCTCTTCAATATGAGCACGACTTCTAATGGTGATTGTGCCACGTCCTGTTTCATAGGCTTTCTTGATACCACTATTACCTAGAATTAGGGCTCCTGTTGGAAAATCTGGCCCTTTGATATATTGCATTAAACCTGTTACATCAATATCAGGATTATCTATATAAGCGATACAGCCATCTATTACTTCTCCAAGATTATGTGGTGGAATATTTGTTGCCATTCCAACAGCAATACCCATTGTTCCATTTACTAAAATATTAGGAAATCTTGATGGTAATACTTCTGGTTCTTTGGTTGTTTCATCGTAGTTTGGATTAAAATTAACGGTATTTTTGTTAATATCCCTAAGTAATTCCATAGAAATTTTGGAAAGTTTGGCTTCTGTGTAACGGTAAGCTGCGGCTCCATAACCCTCAATATTACCAAAGTTTCCATGACCATCTACTAGCATATAACGATAGTTAAAATCTTGAGCCATTCTTACCATTGCTTCATAAATACTAGAGTCTCCATGTGGGTGATATTTACCCATAACATCACCGACAATGGTTGCTGATTTACGATGTTGTTTATCAGGAGTTAGTCCATTTTGAAGCATATCATATAGTATTCTTCTATGTACTGGTTTTAGACCGTCTCTTAAGTCTGGTAAAGCACGAGATACAATTACACTCATGGAATACTCTAAGAATGATTTTTTAACTTCGGTTACTATGTTATTTTGTTCTAATCTATCCATATAAAACCTCCTAAATATCTAGATTCTCAGCAAACTGAGCATTATCGGCGATAAACTCACGACGAGGTTCTACTTCTTCTCCCATTAATTTAGAGAATATTTCGTCGGCGGCAATTGCATCGTCTACTGTAATCTGTCTTAAAACGCGCTTATTTATATCCATGGTTGTTTCATTTAATTCTTCCGCATCCATTTCACCAAGACCTTTCATACGAGCTATGTCATATTTTGTATTTGGTGATAATGTAGCTAGATATTCATCACGTTCAGTCTCATTTAATACGTATTTTATTGTTTTTCCGTGCTTTATGACGAATAAAGGTGGTTGAGCTGCATATACGTGTCCTGCTTCAACAATTGGTTTAAAAAAGCGGTAAAATAACGTTAAAAGCAATACTCTGATGTGAGAACCATCAACATCGGCATCGGTCATGATAATTATCTTATGATATCTTAGTTTATCTAAATTAAAGTCTTCACCTATACCTGTTCCAAAAGCTGTAATAATTGTTCTTATTTCTTCATTAGATAAAGCACGATCTAATCTTGCTTTTTCAACATTTAAAATCTTACCACGAAGAGGAAGTATTGCTTGAGTCATACTATCTCTGCCTTTAATCGCTGAACCGCCTGCTGAATCTCCCTCGACTAAGAAAATTTCACTCACTGATGCATCTTTACTCTTACAATCTGCTAGTTTACCAAAGAAGTTTGTAACATCTAAGTCTCCTTTACGTCGTGTCATTTCTCTTGCTTTTTTAGCAGCAATACGTGCGCGTGATGCAGTCATACATTTTTCAATGATTAATTTTGCTACAGCAGGATTTTCCATTAAGAAACGTTCAAATCCTTCACTAAATACATCACTAGCAATTTTACGAACTTCGCTATTCCCTAACTTTGTTTTAGTTTGTCCTTCAAATTGAGGATCAGGATGCTTACAAGAGATAATCATAGCTAGGCCTTCACGACAATCATCACCAGTTAAAGAATCATCATTATCTTTCAAAAATTTGTTATTTCTAGCATAATTATTAATAATTTTTGTTAAAGCAAATTTTACACCATCTTCATGAGTTCCCCCTTCATAAGTGTTGATATTATTGGTAAAAGAATAGATACTTGAACTGTAAGAATCATTATATTGCATAGCAACTTCAATGTTAATACCATTTTCTTCGCCTTCAACATAAATAATTTCTTCATGAAGTGGTTGTTTATTTTTATTTAACATTGCTACATATTCGATAATTCCACCATTATAACAGAATGTTTCCTTTTTGCCATCGCCACGTTCGTCTATTAAAATTATACGTAAACCTTTGTTTAAAAAAGCAAGTTCTCTTAATCTATTGGCTAAAGTATCATAATTATATTCTGTTGTTTCTTTAAAAATACTTGGATCTGCTTTAAATGTTACCGTTGTTCCTGTCCTATCTTTAGCACATTCTTCCGTAACATGCATTGGTGCTACAGGATGTCCACCATTCTCAAATCTTTGATAATGAACTTCACCCTCGCGGTATACACGAACTTCTAACCAACTAGATAGGGCATTAACTACACTTGCTCCTACACCATGGAGACCTCCACTTACTTTGTATCCGCCTCCACCAAATTTACCACCTGCATGTAGGACAGTAAAGATTGTTTCAATTGTGGATAAACCAGTCTTAGCATTTATTCCTACTGGCATTCCTCTACCATCATCTCTAACAGATACTGAATTGTCTTTATGAACTACAACTTCAATATCATCACAATATCCTGCTAGAGCCTCATCTACGGCATTATCGACAATCTCCCAAACAAGATGGTGTAATCCTTTTTCACTTGTTGAACCAATATACATTCCAGGACGTTTTCTTACTGCTTCAAGACCTTCTAGAACTTGTATATCATTATCTGAATATTCATTTGGCATGTTTACTCCTCCTCTACAATACCTTCATTTACATGAAATATTTTAGCTTTTTCTAATAATTTTTTATCAACATAGTTTATTTCAGTAGTTGTAATAAACGTTTGTAAATCTTCATCAATTAAATTGATTATATTATTTATTTTTTCTTTGTCTAGTTCACTAAATAAATCATCAAGAATTAAAATTGGCTTTTTATGAATCTTATCTTCAATGTTTTTGATTTCGGCTAATTTAAAGGAAATAATGCTATTTTTTTGTTCTCCTACTGAAGAGAATTCTTTTACAATTTCTTTGTCTATTCTAAATTCTAAATCATCATGTTGAATTCCAAAGATTGTTTTTCCTAAAAATATTTCTCGGGAAATATTTTTTTCAAACATTTTTAAAATATGATCTTTATTTTTTCCTGCAAATTCACTTTTGTAGACAACTTTTAATGTTCCTTTATGGGTTATTTCATAATAAATATCACTGATATAAGAATTGATATTGTTGATAAAATCCTCTCTTATCCACATTATTTTTAAACCTATGTCTACTAGTTGTTCTGTTAGAATATTTAAAAATGACGCATCATAATTAGTTTTTTTACTTAAAGCTTTTAAATAAGCGTTTCTTTGCTTTAATATCTTATTATAATTAGTTAATAAAACAAGATATTCACTATTTATACCCGATAGCTCGATGTTAAGCATTTTTCTTCTAACACTTGGGGTATCTTTAATCATTTTTAAATCATCAGGGTTAAATAAAATTATATTTACTTTGGTAATATAATCACTAACTCTTGCTATTTTGTTATTATCAATTTTAATTCTTTTACCAGCATTACTTATTATAATTTTGTAGTTATTTAGAATTGTATCTTTAATCGATCCTTCAATTTTAGCAATATTTTTTCCTTTTTTGATGACAATATCATCATTATTTGACCGAAAAGTTTTGGTTAATCCCAACATATAGATTGCTTCTATAATATTAGTTTTTCCCATTCCATTTTTTCCATAGATTAAATTCACCTTTGGAGAAAATTTTAATTCTAATGATTCATAATTACGAAAATTTAATAATTTTAAACTACTGATTTGCATTTTTTAGCCCCTACTTTGTTGATATAAAAAAATTAGTGGTATAATCGTACTCCTATACCTGATTATATTATATCACAAAAAAAGACCTTTTTAAAGGTTTTTTGTGTGTTTTTGGCCTCTTAAGGCTGATTCTAAGCGCATGGCTCGAAAAAATTGTTTATCAAAGTTAGTATAACACAAATTTAAATTAATTTTTTGGTCATTTTTAAAGATTACTGTTACTTGATGTTGTTCATTTAAATAATATTTGGATATGTTTTCTAAGATAAACCAACTACAATTAGGATTTTTACTGGAATGAGTAGGAATTAAAATTATTCTTTTTAATTCATTGACGATTATTGGTGGTTTATAGCTTGCTCCGATTAAATATGAACTACCTTTTCTTCTTCCTTCTAAAGTAGAGCCATTTAAACAACAATTATAATCAATAATCTTCATTACCGTTTCCTTGACTTCTAGAGTTCTTCCTAACTCTAATATTTTGGTTTTTTTACCAAGTGGTAAAAGTGCAATTGTGTTTTCATTAATTATATATGGCATACCAATGCCCCCTTTCATGTAACGTTATATCACATGAAAAAGGATTTTTTTGTCGAACGGTGTAAAACCATTTGAATTAGTATGTTTTTATAGGTAAAATTAGCTGAATTAAGGATTCATCCGTTAAGGATTTAATAATTAGTGGTTTAACATCACTGTTAAGCAATAATAATATTTCTTCTTCTCCTAAAGTTTTGATCGCTTCTAACATATATTTTGAAGAGAAAGAGATTTCTAAATGATCTAAATTGTTTGTTTCTACTGCTAGTTGTTCTTCAACTTTACCAATTTCTGATGCATAAGAATTGATAAGCATTTTGGTGTTATCAAGAGTCATTTTTACAATGTTTTTATCTTTTCCTTGGGTAAGTAGTGCTGCACGATCAATTGCATCATTAAAATCTTTTTTATTTACTTTTATAATATAAGCAAATTCACTTGGAATTAGATTTGATGTGTTTGGATAGTTTCCACTTAATAAATTGGTTTGAAAATTGATATTTTTATATTTAAATAATACTTTATTATTAAATATATGCATTTCTATATCACTGTCATCTGTAATAATACGCTCTAGTTCCATGATATTTTTACCTGGAATTACAATTTCGACATCTTTTTCTACAGGTGTTGATAATTTAATGTTCTTTTTAGCTAGACGATATGAATCGGTTGCTACTGTTTCTAAAACATCTTTTGTAAATTTAAAATTTACACCTGTTAAAATTGGTCTTAATTCTTGGTTAGATATAGCAAATACTGTTTGGTTAATAATTGTTTTAAATACTTCGCCATTAATTATAATTGGATCTTTGTTTTCCTCAAGTTTTACATCAGGATAATCATTTATATCTAAACAATTAAGATTATATTGATTATTATCTGTGTAGATTTTGATTTTTAATCCATCAATTACTTCAAAGTTGATTAAATCACTTGGCATTTTTCTTACAATATCTAAGATATATTTACTTTGGATAATAATTCCGCCTACATTACTTATTTGTTTAATATCTTTAGATTCTATTAATACTTTAATTGTTAGTTCAGAATCACTAGCAGTTAAATATAATCCTTCATTTTTTAATTCAAATTTTATTCCATTTAATACTGGGATTACATTTTTAGTTGAGATTGCTCTGGTTACATTACTTAGTCCTTCTAAAATTACACTTTTTTCAATTGTAAATTTCATATTTATTCCTTCTTTCTAAAAATTATTATTATTTATAATAGTGTTGATAATGTTTGTAACTTCTTTTTTTCTTTTATTTACTTCATTTTTTTACTTATTTTGCTGTTTATAACTGTTTGTTTATTCACAATGTTATCACAAGTTATTTACAATTTAGCTTTTATTTCTTTTATTGTTTGCTCTAATTCATGATTTTCAAGTAATTCTTTTTCAATTTTATCACAAGCAAATATTACTGTTGAGTGATCTCTACCTCCAAATTCTAAGCCGATTCGCGGGAAAGTTTCATCTGTTTCTATTCGACATAAATACATCGCTAATTGTCTTGGATGTGCTACTTTGTTGCTTCTTTTCTTTCCTTTTAAATCTTCTATTGTTATGTTGTAATGATCTGCGACTGCTTTTTGAATCTTTGTGATATTATTGTTAGAATAAATGTTTTTATTCACAAAGTCTTTTAATGCTTCGCATGTAAACTCTAGATCAATTGTTTTTGGAACAATCATAGCTGTATAAGCCATTAAGCGATTTACAGCTCCTTCTAGGAATCTTATATCATTTTGACAAGCGTTAGCAATGTATTCGATACTTTCTTCTTTGATTAGGTTAGCTATACTTGTATTTTCTATTTTTTTTCTGATAATTCGACATCGTAAGTCAAAATCAGGGGGATAAATATCTACAGGTAGGCCCCACATAAATCTACTTCTAAGTCGCTCTTCTAAAATTTTTAAGTCTTCAGGTGAACGGTCACTACTAATAATGATTTGTTTATTTGATTGATGTAGGTAATTAAAAGTATTGAAGAATTCTTGTTGAGTTTTTTCCGCACCAACTAAGTACTGGATATCATCAATAATTAATACATCTACATTTCGATATTTATTTTTAAAATCATTTGCGTATTCGACAGTATTTTTTGCATTGTCGGGATTTGCTATATTTGTATATTCTGTCATGAATTCATCACAGGTACAATATAGAACTTTTCTGTTAGAATTCTGTGTAATAAAATTGCCTATAGCATGCATTAGATGTGTTTTTCCTAGTCCACTTTTACCATAAATAAAAAGTGGATTGTGAATTCTTCCTGGGGCTTCGGCAACCGCCATTGCAGCTACTTTAGCAAGTCTATTTGTATCCCCAACAACAAAGTTATCAAAATTGAGGTTTGGATTTAAATTAGTTTCTCGATTATTGTTAGTAACTTCTTCTTTACTAACAACTTCTTCTGGTGTTGCTTCTATATCGCTTTCTAAAACAAATTCAATATCATAATTTATATTTGTTATATTGGCCAGTGTTTTTTCTATTAGAGAATAATAGTTGTCGCCAAGCATTTTTTTATGAATTTCCATTGGCACTTTAAATGTTATTTTATCTTCTGTTAGATTAACTATTTCCAGATCATTGAACCAGGCATGGAAAGATGCTGGATTGATCTCTTTATAAATGTTATCTAGAAATTCTTTTAATAATGTTTCCTTTCCCAACTAAACCTCACCCCACAGTCTGGACTCTTAACACAATAATTGTATCGCATTTTTTTTGTAATTTAAAGTCTAAAATAACAATTTTTTTTATTCACATGTTATTCACATGAATTAATCCTTATAATACCTTACTTTTTAGTATTTATCAACACTATCCACAAATTTTTTAGAAATTTTATTTTTTTATTCACATTTTAGTTTTTGTATTAAATTGTGGATAATGTGGATAACTTTTGTTTTTGATACACAAGAGGCGGTTGGTACAGGAATTTCTTCTATTTTGTTAATTGTGGATAACTCTTTGTTTATTCACATTTAATGCATTTTTTATTGTTGATAATATTTTTCATTTTATATTAAAGGTAAGTAAGGGATGTTTATAAAAAGTGGATAATCTATTAAACTTTTGACTCTTTAGGTAAATCCTTAAAAAAACTTGACTAAATACTAATAAAATATTATAATTAAACCACTGAGTTTTTAAGGAGGTGCTAATATGAAGAGTACATTTCAACCAAATAATCGTAAAAAAGCTAAAAAACATGGATTCTTTTCAAGAAAAGAATCTAATATTTTAAAGAATAGACGTAAAAAAGGTCGTAAAGTTTTATCTAAATAGCCACTTTTTGTAGTGGTATTTTTTTTCTTAGGAAGTGATTTTTTGAAAAAGTATGAAATTGTTAAGAAAAATGATGATTTTAATGATATAATTAATACAGGGAAATATTTAAAAAATCGTTTTTATAATATATATTATAAGGATGGAAATACTGATTTTCCTAAATTTGGAATTGCTGTTAGTAAAAAGATTGGTCATGCTGTAGAGCGAAATAAAATAAAAAGACAACTTAGAAGTTTAATTGATCAACATAAAAATTTATTTGCAAAACCAAATAATTATATTATAATGGTAAGAAAGGGAGTTAAAGATCTTTCTTACTCCGAAATGGAAGAACAATTTGTTCGTTTATTACAGAAAGGGTTTTTGAATGAAAAAAATTAAAATAGGGATATTAGTTTTATTGGTATTTTCTCTTACTGCTTGTGGTAATAGTAATTACATTATGAATGAAGATGGAACTCCAGTAGAATTTGAAAAAACTGGTCAGATTTTACAAAAAGATATATTATGTAGGCCAGAAGATGAAGAGTTAGATGCTTTGTATCAAGAGTATGGAGATCAAACTAAAATTAATTATGATGATTTGCCAAAATGTTCTGATTTTAGTTTATCAAGTAATGAATCTGATGGAATTTGGGAAGGTATATTTGTTAAACCTCTTGCTTTCTTAATTATGAAGTTGGGTTACTTAATTCATAGTTTTGGTTTAGCAGTTATATTGATTGGTCTTGCTATTCGTTTGATATTAATGCCTATTTCTAGAAAAACTATGAAACAATCTAGTAATATGAAGAAAGCTCAACCAGAAATAGCTAGAATTGAAAAGAAGTATGCAAATAAGAAAGATAATGAATCAATGCTTGCTAAGTCTCAAGAGATGATGCTAGTATATAAAAAATATAATATTAGTCCTTTTGGTAGTTGTTTGCTTGCTTTTATTCAACTTCCTCTATTCTTTGCTTTCTTACAAGCGATTAATAGAACTCCTGCAATATTTGAAGATACTTTCTTGGGTCTTACTTTAGGTCAAACACCGATGAAAGGACTATTTGAGTATCATCAATGGGCTTATATCATTATTATTGGACTTATTATTCTTACTACATATTTGTCATTTAAAAATTCTATGTCTACTACTCAAACAGGTAATGCAGATATGGAGAGACAAATGCAGTTTATCTTTAAATTTATGATTATTATGATTTCGGTAGCATCTTTATATTTATCTACAGCGATAGCATTATATTGGATTGCTACGAATGGATTTGTTGTTCTTCAAAATTTTGTCTTTAAAAAGATAGATGAGAAAGAAGAAAAGAAAGATCAAATTATTGTTCCTCATAAAGATAAGAAAAAGAAGAAGGAAAATAATAAAAAGAAAGGAAAGTAATCATGAATGTAGTAAAAGAAGTTGCAAAAACAAAGGATGAAGCTTTAAATTTAGTTTTGGCTAAGTTAAATGCTAATGAAGAAGAAGTAGCTTATTCTTTTAAAGAAGTAAAAGGTGGGCTTTTTAAAGGAGTAACTTATGAATGTAGTGGATTCTTAAAGACTGATATTATTACTGAAGTTCAAGAATATTTAAAAAATATTTTAAATGGTATGGGTCTTGAAGTTAATTTTGAAGTAAATACGAAAGATGGAGTTACCACTATTAAAATGTATACTTCTAATAACCCAATTGTTATTGGTAAAAATGGAGCTAATTTAGAAGCTTTAACAGTTATTGTTAGACAATTTATTAAGAATCTCACCAGTAATGGTCCAAGAATTATTCTTGATGTTGAAGATTATAAAGATAGGCAAATAAAGAAATTAGAGCGACTTGCTAAGAATCTTGCTCGTGATGTAGTTAGGACAAAAGTTGATATAGAGATGGATAATATGAATTCTTATGAAAGAAGAATTGTTCATAATGTTTTAACTGATTTTAAAGGTGTTAAAACTGAAAGTGTTGGAGAAGAACCTAATAGACATGTAGTGATTAAATACGATAAATAAGTGCAATCGCACTTTTTTTCTTTTGTCATAAAATACTTTAGAGGAGGATGTTTATGGCTAAAAAGGTTGTTATTGATCCTGGGCATGGTGGAGAAGATCCTGGTGCAAGTGCTAATGGTATAGTTGAGAAAGATTATACTTTAAAAATTAGTCAGTATATGGCTGATCGTTTATCTGAACTAGGTATTGAAAATGCTTTAACTAGAGATAGCGATGTTACTTTAGATTCTACTACTAGACCTAAGACTGCTCAAAGTTTGTTTGGTACAGGTAGTGATGTAATTCTTGTATCTAATCATATTAATGCAGGTGGAGGGGACGGAGCTGAAGTTATTTACGCTTTAAGAAATAGTGATACTTTATCTAGTAAGATAGCTAGTGAATTTATTAAATCTGGTCAGAATGTTAGAAAATATTATCAAAGAAGACTTCCTAGTAATTCTAGTAAAGATTATTATTATATGTTAAGAGAAACGCCTAATAATGAATCAATTATTGTTGAGTATGGATTTCTTGATTCTACAGGAGATGATGTAAATCAAATTAAAAATAATTGGCAGGAACTTGCTGAGGCAGTTGTAAGAGCTTTAGCTAGTTATATAGGAGTTCCTTATGTAGCTCCAGGTGGAACTACTGGTAATTATTATACAGTAAAAGCGGGAGATACTTTATATGGTATTGCTAGTAAATATGGAATAAGTGTGGATGAACTTAAGGCTCAGAATAATTTAACAAGTAATACTTTAACTATTGGTGAGGTTTTAATTATTCCAGAAATAGAAGTCCCTGAAACACCTGATGAGAATGTCTATATAGTTAAGAGTGGAGATACTTTATATAGTATTGCCAATAAGTATGGTATGACTGTAAATGAACTTAAATCATTGAATAATCTTACTAGTGATGCTTTGTCTATAGGACAAGAATTAGTAGTTAGTGAAGGTAATGCAGCTACACTTGAAGCTTATACAGTAAAAGCTGGAGATACATTATATTCTATTGCTAATAAGTATGGTTTAACTGTTAGTGAACTTAAATTATTAAATAATTTATCTAGTGATACTTTAAGTATTGGACAGGTTTTAAATGTAAGTAATAGCTCTACAACTCCATCTAATCCATCGAATACTTATACTGTTAAAAGTGGAGACTCTTTATATAGTATTGCAAGGAAATATGGGATAACTGTCGATGCTTTAAAGAGTGCAAACGGTAAGACTTCTAATTTACTTTCTATTGGTGAAGTACTTGTAATTCCTACTACTACTGGTGCAAGAACTTATACAGTTAAATCAGGAGATAGTTTATGGAAGATTGCCACAACTTATGGTGTTAGTGTAAATGCTTTAAAGCAAGCGAATGGTCTTTCTAGTGATTTGCTTTCTATTGGACAGATTTTGGTTATTCCTTAATCAATGTATTTTTGATGAATATATACTTTAAGTTAAAGGTTAGTGGTGCTATAATTAGAGTGGTTAATCTAATTACTTGGGCAAGTGTTATAGTCTCCGTATATCTTTAATGGAACTAATGCTAACGTGTTCAATGTGAATTCGAATGGCAACCTCAACAACAATTGGGTGAATAATAAAATAATGATGTCCTGTTAGGCGCTTGACAGGGCAATATCCTTTTAAACTTAGAGTTTGGTTAAGGTTGAGTTAAAAAGCATTAGGATACAAGATTAACCAATGAAAATTACCTAAATATATAGTATTGATATTTTAAATCAGACATTTAAAATTAGGACAATATTAAAATAACCTCAATTTAAGTATTGGGGTTATTTGTTTATTTATTACTGAAAAGTGATTACTTTAAATAACTTTGTTGACTTTATAAATAAAAAAATATACAATATTACTGTAATTAAGAATTGAGGGGATTAGGAAATGACAGCTATAAAGTTAGACTTTTTGATAAGTATTTTAGAAATTAAAAATTATAATCCTGAGGATTATGATGTTAAAGTAAAAGAAAAACTAAATATATTATATGATTTGCTTGATAAAATAAAACCATTATCAGACGATGAATACAAAGTATTATATTTTGATCTACCAAAAGGTGCAATTGAAGAATATGGTAATTATGAAGAATTGAAAGAAGATGGCGAAGTAGATAATTATATAGAATTTGAAAATATGTTTAATGAAGATTATCCTGATGATGTTTATTGGTATAAAATGACTTCTACGATGTATAAAAATTATCGTATGATATCAATTAATTCTAAAACTATTGTTTATGCAGATATGAATAGTGAAAATAATACTTTTGAAAATTATCAATTACAAGAATTATTAGATTTTTTAATATCTACCGTAAAAACCTGTTTTGTAAAACTTAATGAAGGAACTTATAATGATTATATAAATAATAATTATCCTTATAAAAATCGTTTTGGACTTATAAATAGGAGTAAATATTGGCAGGTATTTCCTGATGTAAAAAAAGAATTATTAAATGAAATATCTCAAGAAGAAATAGATTACTTTATAAAGTATGCTTGTGAAAATACCGATCAAAGAATTAAAAATATGACTTCTGGTATGTATTTTAAGTGTGTAGGATTAGCATATCAAACTATTGGTTATGAAATAAATGATTTAACCGATAAAGAGTTATATTTAAAATATGCTGATGGTAGAAATGAAGGTTTAAGCAAAATATCTGAGGAAAGTAGCTTTGAATTTGATCAATGGTACAATGATGATAGCAAATTTGGAGGACATCCTTGGGAAATAATAAGAGGACATTCTTTTGCTAGAGTTAATTTATATATTGATCATGATGATAATGGTTTTTATTTATCACTTGATGGAAGTAGAATCTTAAGAAAGATTGAAATAGCCAAAATATTTATAGCGTTTCATAAGAATAATATTCCAATTCAAATATATAATGTAGAAATAATAAAAAATGCTTTTAAAGGAATTGATCATTTAGGAATTGTTCCTGATACTGTTTTACCAATTGAATGTAGTGGATTTTTTCATAAATATAAACCTACTGAATTTATACATTTAAATAGTAATATGTATAAATATATTGAGTGGGAACCATTAGAAAATATAGAGTTAAAGAAGTAAGTATTTAAAAAGAAATAAGTAAAAATCCCATTTACTTTAAGTATATGGGATTATTTGCTTCTTTGATTATATTGTCTATTTGTATTTACTTTTTCTATGATCTTTTCATCTCTATCAGGATTTTGAAATAGAATATAAGGTTCAATTTTTAAGGAATTGGCTATAGCTTCTAGTTTGGGAATAGTTGGGCAATGGAGTCCTCTTTCAATGTCTGTAATATATCTAGAGCTTAAACCTGATAATTCCGCTAGCTTTTCTTGAGAATAATCATTTACATAGCGATAGTATTTAATGTTAAATATTAATAAATCTTTTAGATTATTAAAGGTTAGTTTTGTCATTGTTTGTATCTCTCCTATTATTTTGATTATATTGTCTTGTTGAGTTTATTTTTGATAATATTTCATTATCTCTTTCTACGTTTTTAAGTAAAATATACGGTTCTATATCTAGAGCTTTGGCTATATTGGCTATATTTTTGATGGTAGGCATGTGTCTACCTCTTTCAATATCAGAAATGTATGATGGTACTAAATTTGTTAATTCTGATAATTTTTCTTGAGATAAACCATTCAAATATCTGTAATATTTGATATTAAAAGATAACAGCTCTTCTAAATTATTAAAATCTATTTTTTTCATATTTACAAACTCCTAAAACTATGATACAATTTAATGCAAGAAAATCACATAAGATAATTACCTTGAGTTTTTTGGAGGAGTTATGAAAGAATTAGAATTTGAAACAATAAAATCTAATAAAAATAGATTATATCTTTTTATTGGAATTGTCTGTGTAGTAGTACTTCTTATTACGATAATAGTAAGTAATACATTAGCAAAATACAGAGTAAAAGATAGTGTGCCTATAATTAATAGTAAGATAAATTATAAAGTACCCGATTTAAATATGGTATCTTTATATGTGGCAAATGAAGATGGAACCTATGTTGAAGCAGATACGATACCTTCAAGTGGATATATATTAAATACAGAACAAAGTTATTGTGGCAGATCCAATAATGGAGAAATAGTTAAAGATGATACAGTAAGTATAATATATGAAAATGGTTCAATAAGTGTAGATAATATAACTAAAAAAGGTACTAAGTGTTATTTGTATTTTGATATAGGTCAAACTATAACTGCTGGAGAACAAATACTTGCTAATTCCACTAATCAATTAACAAGAGCAGATTTTAGTACAACGGTAGAAGATACTACAACTGGAACTATATATTATGAAGATACAAGCAACGGAAGAACATATTATTTTGCAGGAAATCCAACAGATAATTGGGTACAATTTGCAGGATTCTACTGGAGAATTATAAGAATTAATGAAGATGGAAGTATAAGATTAATTTATAGCGGTAATAGTTCTAGTGGGCCTGTATCAACAGGAGAAGGTACACAAATAGGGAAAAGTGCATTTAATAGTACAGATAATAACAACGCGTATGTAGGATATATGTATCAAAGTGGACAAGTATATGGACTCATAAATGATAGTACAATAAAAGGAGTACTTGATACTTGGTATGAAGATAATATTCAAGCCGATTATGCACAATATCTAAGTACAGAAGCAGGATTCTGTGGAGATAGATCAAACTATACTAACACATCAGGGACTACGGTCGGAGGTGGAACAGGGACGACTCAAACTTACTATGGAGCATTTATAAGGTTGCTTACAAATAGAACTCCAACCTTCGAATGTCAAAATAATAGTGATTTATACACAGTAGCAAGTAGTAGTCAAGGGAATAAAGTTTTAGATTATCCAATAGGACTCATCACCGCCGATGAAGTAGTATATGGAGGATTAGCATATAATGATACAACAATCAATAATTATCTTTATACAGAACAGAATTATTGGACAATGACTCCCTCTTTTTTTGACGGTAGTTATCCTTTCGTATTTTATGTGAGTTCGAGTGGTAATTTCAGCAGATATTTCGTAAGTGATTCATTTGGTGTCAGACCTGTTATAAATTTATCTGCTGATGTAACCATAACTGGTTCAGGAACAGTATTTGACCCTTATAAAGTTCAATAAACAGCTTGTTCTTTAGCTGTTTTTTTGATATATTTATTTTGGTGATTGTATGAAGATTAGAGGTTTTGAAGTAGTTAAAGGTTATGAAGATAAAGATATTCATATACCTGTTAGAAAAACTAAGTATTCGGCTGGTTATGATGTTGAAGCGGCTGAAGATGTAGTTATACACCCTTTTAAATTAGGATGTAAGCCTACTCTTATTCCTACGGGATTAAAAGCATATTGTTTGGAAGATGAATATTATATGCTTGTTAATCGTAGTAGTGGTCCTAAAAAGGGTTTAGTTATGTCTAATAGTATTGGTATTATTGATTCTGATTATTATGGTAATTTTGATAATGATGGACATTTTTATTTTCAATATTATAATGTTTTAGACCATGATATTACTATTCATAAGGGTGATGTTATAGGTCAGGTTATATTTCAAAAATATTTATTGTGTGATAACGATAATGCTAGTGGTGTGCGTAATGGTGGATTTGGTTCTACAGATAAAAAATAAGGTCTTTTTGACCTTTTAATACAATTCTTGGCATTGTCCACTTTGAGGTTTGTAAAAGCAATGATTTTTATATTTACCTGCTAGAGGTTGGCTATACCATGTAGATGTACAACTATTTTTTCCTGGGGCGTAAAACCATAGTGAATGGGTTGCTGGATGATAATATTCTCCTCGAAGAGTTCTTTCGGCAAGATTTTTTTCTGCTGTTGTTGCTGAACCATAAAATAGTGAAGAACTTGTTCCTACAAATTGATTAGGTTGATATATGGCTTCTTCTATACTATCTATATTTTTAAATGTGTAACAATCGGCGATTACTCTATTTACTACTACGTTTCCTACCATAAGCATTCCTAAGTCTCCCTCTGTTTGAGCTTCTGCTCTCATAATTCTTGCCAGTAGATCCAGTTCTTTTGTAGTATAATTTACTAACATAATTAAATCACCTATTTTATTATATGAAAATACTTGTCATTTGTTTTTTTTAATGTTATAATTTATTTATCTTTTTAAGAGATTTAGGGGATTAGTTAAATGGTATAATAGGAGTCTCCAAAACTTTAGTTGGGAGTTCGATTCTCTCATCCCCTGCCACTTTTTGATATATAAGCACAGAATTAATCTGTGTTTTTTTATATGTAAAATTTTTCTATATAATTGACACGTTAGTTATTATGTGATACTATTTTTTTATAATTTAATTGAGGTAAAATTTTGCAGAAAGGGTTAATTTTATGGGATTGCTTGGAGAAATATTAAAGGCATTAGGTAAAGGAGAAACTCCTCAAGAGAAAGATAAGAGAATTCAAAATAAATTATTTATGGACGAAGCTAAAGCTTATGGGCTCACTAAAGAAGAAATTGAGGAATGTAAGAAAAGTGGAATTACTCCAGAAGATGGGTTAATGATCAAAATAAATAGGAGGTAAATGTTTATGGAACAGATTTATAATAAGTTAGTAAGAGATAATATCCCAAATATAATTGAAGCTAATGGTGAAGTTCCTATTTATCGTAAACTTAGCGATGAAGAATATTGGAATTATTTGCTTCTTAAAGATACTGAGGAATTAGAAGAAGTTAGATCTGCAACTAGTATTGAAGAAAGAAAAAAAGAATTAGCAGATAAATTAGAGCTTCTTATCGCTATGGTAGAATATAATGGTTTTACTTTACAAGAAATTATAGATGAAGCAAATATGAAGAGACAAAAGAATGGTGGCTTTAAAAAAAGATTATTGTTAGAGAAAGTTATAGGAAAGTGATGCATTTATGGAAATAAAATGATTTAGTGAAATTAGCTCTATGGATTTAGAAGCAATCATTAATAAACATTATCAACATTGGTCTATGTTTAATCCTACTATGGATATGTCTACAACTAAATAGAAATTTAATAATTATGCTTTAAATGATAGTCAGTTCTTATGTTACATATAAGGGTATGAGTAAGGAATTTATTTCTAAAAAAATAAGAATTAATGCTATAAATCCAGGGGATACTGTTACTGGATTAACAGATGGTTTTAATAAATCAACTAGTCTTACAGGTGATAAAGAAGAAGGAGCTCGTATGATTGAGAATATATTTCTTAAAAGTTGGAATGGATTTCCTGCTAAACCAGAGGATATGGGTTATCCATTAGTGGTTATTGGTAGTTGTATTTGCTCTTATATATCTGGACAATTAATCTATATAGACTATGGACTTACTTCTAGTTGGACTAATGCTGCTTTACTTAATCAAAATAATAAGTCTATAGAAGAAATATCTAAAGATTCTAGCAATTAAAAAAATCTCAAATGAGATTTTTTTAACTTGCTGTTAACATGACATCAATATCTATTTCTCT
>CALVQN010000002.1 GCA_944358135.1 uncultured Bacilli bacterium | reverse complement strand
TATTTCTCAGGCACTATAATATCTATCTTATCGGGTTTATTAACTAATCTTTCATAACTATTAGATTTGATTTCTTTTACAAGTTCTCTTTTAGACAAATTATTTTTAATACATAAATTTATATAGTAATTTCTTTTATTTTCATCTTTTATAGGTAACAAACAAAGATAATGTGACCAAGTCAAAGTGCGGGCCAGTGGGCCGCGTTTTTGAAATGCTATATAAAATTGACGAAACCTTCTTAAGTTTGTAGCATCATATCCTTTACCATAAAGTTCTGTTAATCTTTTAGACCATTTCTTAATCAGTTCATTTCCATATTTGGCACGTGATGAACCTCCTTGGGCCTCAACAAGTATTTTTCCTATTGTCCAATAGGTTGTTACTAGGGTATGGGTTTCTTCTAATCTTCTTGCTTGTTTTTGTATTTCATTCCTTTTAATTAAATGCTCTATTTCAGAATAATATTGTTCTTCATTCATAGCTATATTGCTCCCCTCTAAGACCTATATATCATACAATAATTAAATATGTAAAGGTCTAATAATCCAAATGGGTCTCAATTTTTATGTCTTCGACAATATCTCTTAAAGTTTGTGTAAAGCAAAATAAAAATAGAGGTTATCTAGTTATTCCTCTATTTAAATGATATTCATCTAATGTTAGGTTATTTTCTGTTAAATACTTTGCTAACTCTTTTCCTACATATCTTAAGTGCCATGGTTCATAATTATAACCTGTTATTTCTACTTTATCTTTGGGATATCTTAAAATAAAACCATAGTGGTGACAATTAGCATGTAACCATTTTGTTACTGGTAAATCATCAGTTAATTCATCTATGTATTTACCATCTATTACTGTTGCACAATCTATAGCTAAACCCGTTTCATGTTCACTAGTTCCAGGTAGAGCTACTTTTTCATAAGCAGACTCTCCCATTTCTTTTAAATAATATTTTAATACCTCTTCTTGATAATAACGTGTGCGATATCCCGAATCTATCCATAATTCATATCCTTCTTTTTTAGCATCTTCTTTTAAGTTCTGAAAAGCAAATGATACAACATCACTTACTCTAAGTGGTGTATTTGGTATAAAAGACTGATAATAAGGATTATCTAATAAGACAATGTTTTCTGGTATAAAGTCTTCTGGTAATGGATGATCTTTATTTACTAATATATCATTATTCATAGTTTTATCTCCTTGGTTTATTTA
This sequence comes from uncultured Bacilli bacterium, assembly GCA_944358135.1. Lineage (GTDB taxonomy): Bacteria > Bacillota_I > Bacilli_A > RF39 > UBA660 > Caccenecus. The sequence goes on along the minus strand of CALVQN010000002.1, from coordinate 46,036 downwards.
ATAAATTTCCCATTTTTATTTGATTATGGATGATTAATGATAATTCTTGATATAAATTATTGGTTGATAAATTATTTAGAGAATTGTATTTGATATTTGTTATTAATTCAGGATAATCTCTAAAAATATTATCAATTAATAAATCAATTTCTTCTTTAGTTAAATCTTCTTTTCTTTTACTATTTACTTCTTCAATTATTTTGGATAAGAATAGATGAAAACTCATATTAAATTTATCTTCGACATCTAACCCTTTTACTTCTTCATTCTCTTTTTTATTACTTTCTAAAGCCTTTTTAAGTTCATCATAAAAATAACTAATTACATGAGCATTATGACTTTCTTTATTTCTCAATTCTTCTTGTAATCTTGTATAGAGAGTTGGATTTTCTTTAGTTATTTTATCAATTAAATCATAAATATTCAAAACATCAAATTCTAGATTATCTTCTTTTAATTTACTTATTAAAGAGCCTATAAAAGCAGAATAATTTTTTATAAAATCATAATTCTTTATAAAACAATCAAAAGCGTTAATGTTTGGTTTTACCGTAACATTTTCAAATGTATCAGGATCAGCTAGAGGGCCAATAGGATTTGAACCCATTCTTGATAATTCTACTTGTATATCTATACCATATCTAAGTCTTAAAAATTCATTTATGTAACTGTATGGATCTTCAGACTCAATAATATCATAAGCATTACCTGTTCTAAATATCTTAGAGGAAACATAATTTTCAATAACTTTCTTTTCATAATCTATATCATATAAATTAATCATTCCTTCTTCTTTAACTGGTCTTTGATACATTTTCCCCATAACACTATGATAATTAAAGTAAGCAATAATTTCTGTTCCTTTTTCATGATATAAATTCTCAAAGAAATTTAAAATAGCTAAATTTTCTGATTCAAAAGAAAAACTTTTTAGATTCCTACATGGTGTATTTACTGGTCCTGGTACATCTTTTCTTGTATTAGCATAAGCTAGATGATTATAAACTGATTCTTCTGCTTCAATCAATTTTTTTATCGCTGGATTATACGGAACATTTTGGCTTAAATCAATACCACTAGCATTTGCCGTCCATGCAGCCAAAACACCGATAGGATAATTATTTTTATTAACAATATCTAAAACACTTTCTTTAATTTCAGGATAATCACGCAAATATTCATCTAGATTTACATCATCAAATAATGCTTGGTAGCTCTTTTTTTCCCTCAGGCTGCTTTCAGGTAGTTCTCCTTTTTTTACTTTGACAGGAATTGTTGCATCCGCTCTATAACTTGCCCAATAAACTTTGGCAGCCGCTATTTTTTCTTCTTCTGTTTGATATTTATTTAAGTATAAATCCTGCATAGAAGTTGTAATTAAATACCCTTCAGGATTTACTATTGGAATAAAATCAATTGTGTATTCATCAACCTTAAAACTATCATCTTTGGACATTGCTTCCATTAAGCGAACTACAAAAATAGTAGTAATGATTTCTGCAGCGTGATAAGATCCACTTACTACAATATGCTTGGGGCCAGTTCCTATTGTATAGTGATCAATTGGTAATCCATATTCTGAGTAACCAATTGGTTTTTCTTTTGTTACTTTGTTTTTGCTATTTTGATTATTTATGATTTCTGTTATTTTTTTATATACATCGTCATAATTCATATAAGCAAATTTTTCCATTTTTGTTTTCCTTACTAAAAAAACTTAAATTGTAAAATTTAAGCTCTAGATGAGTATTTACCATCTTTGGTAGATACAATTATTTTTTCTCCTTGATTAATAAATAGTGGTACTTTTACAACATAACCAGTTTCAATCTTAGCATCTTTCATTGCATTATTGGTTGTATTTCCTCTTACAGCTGGTTCTGTTTCAATTACTTCATATTCTACTTTTTCTGGTAAAGTAATCCCTAGAATTTCTCCTTCATAATAATCAATTGTAATATCCATTCCTTCTTTAATGAATTTTACTTGATCACCTAGTACTTTAGTAGAAATTTCTACTTGTTCATAAGTATCATTGTTCATAAATACATAATTGTCTCCAGCTGAATATAAATATTGCATTGGCATTCTATCTATATGAGCTTTTTCAATTTTAATATTGGTATTGTATGTATCTTCAGTAATAGAACCAGTTCTTAAGTTACGAAGTTTCATTCTAACAAAAGCTGAACCTTTACCTGGTTTTACATGTTGAAATTCTACTATTTGATATAAATTGTTATCCATGATAATGGTCATACCATTTTTTATATCATTAATATTAATATTCACTATCTCACTCCTCACTCTTTTTAAATATTCCAAATGTTCTTTTTCTTTGTTTTGCCATTGATTTGGTTGTTAAATTCGGATTAACATTATCTGTTTTTTTACGTCCATAAATGGCAACAACAGTTGGAAATCCTGCTACTCTTTTTAATTTGTGTTTTACTCTTTTTTTCATCCTCACACCACTTTCTTAATTTTATTACTTCTTTTCTCTAACTACTTGGTGTTTATGACATTTTGGACAATACTTCTTTATTTCTAGACGATCAGGAGTATTCTTTTTGTTTTTACTTGTACATCTAAGTTCTTCACCACATACAGTACATTTTAAAATTACATAATTTCTACTTTCATTTTTAGCCATGAAAAGCACCTCCTTTAATAAAAGCTAGTAGTATTATATCATTAATTTATCAACTTGAAAAGAGAAAATCGTTGATACTTCTAGCAATTAAGCGATTTACAGGAGATTGATAGTCACTAGGACTATTTAAATTTCTAATATTGGGACTAATTACGACGATAGAATACTTAGGATTATCATAGGGCGCATACATAAGAAAGCTGTTACTTAAAACATAAGACTCTAACACACCATCATAATCACTATCAATATAAGATTCACTTGTTCCTGTTTTTCCCGCTGCATCTATATTTTGATTTATATACCAGTATCCTGTACCATGCTTCATTACACTATGAAATCCCTCTTGAATTCTTTCCATATACTTGTTTTCAAGTCCTACTTCATTTAAGACCTCTACTTCATTTTTTACTATTATTTCATCATTATCCTTAATACTGTTCATTAAACTTAATTTTAATCTTGTACCCCCGCTTGCTATCGTATTAATATATTGAAGCATTCCCACTGGTGTATATAAATCATATTGGCCAATGGCTAAGTTCATTAGGAGGTCAGGTGCTACTAATTCTCCTTTTAGGCCAGTAGTTTCACCAGGCAAATCTATTCCTGTAGAAGTACCTAAGCCATATTTAGCAAAAGTATCTCGATAAAGCTCGAAGTTCTCTTCTGTTGCTTCTGCTTTCATATTATATGTGTAATTGTAGCCCATGATACCTAAAGCAATAATAAATTGATAATAATTAGAACTCATAGCTAGAGCTTCAACATCATCTACTACTCCAAGTCTTTTAAATGAACATTTAGCAGGAATATTAGCAAGTTTTACACAAGAATCTGTCATTGTCGTACCTATATCAATAATCTCTTGTTCATAACCAACCGTCATTGATGCTCCTTTTACAGCACTTCCGACAGTATAAGCGTTTTTAATTACGTTAATACTTACATCTTGAAAAGAATAATTTTTACCATTGGTGATTAGGCGAATTCCTGCAATGGCTTTTACAGCTCCTGTTGTAGGATCACTTACTAATGCAAAAGATTCTTTATAAAATTCTGTATTCGCCGTTTTCTTTGCTTTTAACATTTCTTCTTTGATAATATTTTCTACTTCTGTTTGGATATTGATATCGATTTCTAAAATTAAATCATTTCCTCTTTTCGCTTCACTCACTAACTCTAAAGTATTTCCTTTTCCTACTTTATATATTGCTTTTTCTCCTTTTAAATACTCTTCATAATATTCTTCTAATCCACTAATGCCTACTTTGTCTGTTAGACTATATCCTTTTTTTAATAATTCTTCTTTTTCAGCAGGTAAACTATTTGATATTTCGCCAAAAACTGTTTTTAAACTATCCCCATATAAATATACTCTAGACCACTCCATTTCTCCAAATATTCCTGGTAAATCACTTTCTAAAATGCTTGCATATACCTCATCACTTACATCACTTATTAAACATTTATTATCATAACTATATCCTTCATTCATTAAATAATAAAAATAAGAGCTATATTTTTCTTCTTCACTCATTTCACTTAGCATTTCCTCAGTAATTCTTTCTAATTTTCTTTGTTTTAGTTCTTCACTTGTTATTTTTCTTTCATTATATAATTCATATTCCTCGGGAGTAATTAATAAATCTGCTTTAGTACTATATTTAATTAAATAGAACTCTTTTAAATAAGATTCATTATATTCATATTCATAATTAGTTAATTCGGCAAGTTTTAAGGCAATAACTAGTTCTTCTTTTAGTGTTACTCCTGATGGTTTATGATAATAAATTGTATTTACTCCTATATTATCTACTAAAACATTCCCATTAATATCTAGGATTCTTCCTCTTGGTGCAGTAGACCCTGTTACATAGACTTCATTAATACTTCTAGCTTTGTTTAAATAATAATCTTTATTTTGATAAGCTAGCGAATATACACGATATAAAAATAAAATAAAAATAAGACCTAGAATACTTACAAAAATAAATACCTTTTTTGGCATAAAATCACCATTATTAGTATTTAAAAAAATAAACTTTTCATACAATATATTAGGTGATATCATGTATAATTTAATTAAAGCTTATATGGGAAGAATGACGATAGAAGATGTGAATAGTTTTGCTATTAGTAAAAATATTCATTTAAGTTTAGAAGAATTAAATTTTGTCTATGATTTTATCAAAAAGAATTGGGAACAAGTGATAAGAAATCCTCAATTACTTAACTTAGATCGATATAAAGATCGTTTTAGTGCAGAAAATTTTGAAAAAATTAAAAGATTATTTCTAGAATATAGTGCTCGCTATTCTTCACTTATTTAACTTCTTTTTAAGAAGTTTTTTCTTTTCAACAAATTTTGCAACAAATTACTATTTTTTTAAAATTTACTAATTCTATTAATTTCACTCTACCTTTTGGCTATTTCATACATCAATTTATTAATTTCATACAGCAAATTGTTAATTTGATCTTTGAAATTGATAAAATTGGCAATTTGACTTACTTTTCCCTTTTTAGTATAGTGCTTCTAGAAAGGAGAAAGTTTATGGAAAAGAATGCATTTTTAGGCTTATCTGATGACTCAACCTTTAAACATATTTTTAGTAATGAAACTATTTTAATTGATTTTCTTAATTCTTTCTTTCATTTTATCAAGGAAAATAAAAGTGTTGTTAAAATCAGAGTAAATACGGATGAAAGAATTAGTGGAGATAAAAGAAAATACAAACTTTATTATGGAGATATTATGGCTTATCTTGAACATGAAAAAATAATGTCTATTGAAATGTACAAAAAATTTAGTTTAAGAGAATTTAATAAAAGTATGGCTTATATCTCTAGAAAATTTTCTAATCAGTTTAAACGGGGTAAAAATTATCAGAATGCTAAAAAAATAACAAGCCTTAATATTATTAAAACAAACTATTATGAATCTAATCGATCTTTAATTAATGATTATTCACTTATTGATAAGTTTGATTATCAAGTAACCCATAATGGGTGTTTAGAGATGTACTTTATCAAACTTGACAAAATCAAGGATATCGTATACAATCAAGATAAAGAAGAAAGATTTGTAAGGTGGCTTAAAATGATTAATGCTAAAGATATGAAGGAACTAAAAAATATTGCAAAGGAGGATGAAGTAATGGAAAGTGCAATAAGATTAATGGAAGATTTCTTAAATGATGAAGAACTACAAGATGAGTTTGATAAAATAACCGATATTGAATACTATGCTAAAGAAGAAGGAAGGCTTGAAGAACATCAAAAACTGATTAAAGCAGCTAGAAATCTTCTTAAAATGAATATGTCTATAAAGGATATAGTTAATGTAACTGGCTTATCACAAGAAGAAATTGAAAATATAAAATAAAACAGGTCTGTAAGATGTTCCCTACAGACCTTTTACTTTGTCTTTTTCTTGATAAAAAGCTCTAATATCATTCATCATATTAGGATTAAATATTCCTTCTTTAATCATGGCTATTTCAAATTTATATGGAGGATATATTCTTGCTGTGTCTTCATCAATGTCTCCTATATAGGGAGTTTCTAGAATTTTTGGAATATCTTTTAATGATTCATGATTAATGATTTTTATCAATGTGTCAAATCCAAGAGTTCCATAACCAATATTAGCATGGCGATCTTTATGAGCTCCAAGAGGATTTTTGCTATCATTTACATGAACACATTTAAGATAATTTAGACCAATTTTCTCATTAAACACATTTAGAAAATCATTAAATTTAGTCATATCATATCCAGCATCATTTAAATGGCATGTATCTATACATACCCCTATGAATTCCTTTCTTTCAACATGCTCAATTAAATATTTTATTTCATCTAAATTACATCCTATTTCTGTACCCTTTCCTGCCATTGTCTCAAGAAGAATCATTGTCGAAGTTGCCTCTTTCAATACTTGATTTAAAGCAAAAACAATATTGTCTAAAGCAATGGAGCGTTCAATTCCTACACTAGATCCTGGATGAAGAACAATGTATTTTATTCCCATCTCTTCACATCTTTTGATTTCTCCTAATAAAAAATTAATACTAAAATCATATTTTCTTTCATCTAGGTTATTGGCTAAATTTACAATATATGGGGCATGACATATTACGGTATTGATATCTATATTATTTTCTTCCATTAATTTTTGGGCTTCTAAAGTACTTGTTTTATCTATTGGCTTTCTTAAAGTATTTTGAGGAGCTCCTGTATAAAACATAAATGTATTTGCCCCGTAACTTAAAGCTTCTTTTACACTTCCAAGTAGACCTTCTTTCCCAAAAGATACATGTGAACCTATAATCATTTTTATCACCTAATTCAGTATACAATAATTTCAAAAAAAAATCTAGCTTTAAACTAGATTAATTAACTCCACATACTGTAGATGCACTTTCTGCTGATGCCTCTACATTATCACTAGTTACATCTGGAGAAACACCATTAACAATATATTGTCCATTAGATAACCATATTTTATATGAATAATTTCCACTACCGTCTACCTCAATAGAAATACTTCCTGTATAAGATTCATCATCTTTTTCTATTAATCCTGAATTAATTAATTCATCATATGTATAACAAGCAGATCCTGAAGCATTGTTTTGGACATATAAAGTTTGTGCTGCTGTAACTAAAGTATTCGCTTCCATTGCAAGTACTTGTTTTCTAGCACTATCTGCCATTGGAACTACAGCGTTCGTTGCAATTAAAACAATAACAGATAAAATTACAATTACACTTAATAATTCCACTAATGTAAAACCTTTTTTATTTAAATTCATAATTGTCACCTTCTAGAATAATTATATCAAAAATCTAGCTTTAGTCAACTCTTAAATATGAAAAAAGTTTTAGTTATCAAAAAAAATGTCGAATCTATTCCATAATTTTTATGCTAATCGCTTTTGTGTGTTTAACTTGTTCCCACTTTTTCGTTTTTTTAAATAAGCAGAGAATATTTATTGGAATCCATGTGAGAATAAAGAAGGAAAAACCAAATATTCCTTTGTAATGATCTTTAATCTTCTTATGAAGCATTTTTACTACAAAGATATTAATAATAATACTGCCAATATATAATATAATGAAAAAATATAGACTAGATAAATCAACTACTATGGTATTATTCATTAATCCTTTTAAAAATTTAAATATACATAATAGAAGCGGTAAGATAAAAGATGTAATTTGTACTAAGGGAGATAGATAATATAATAAACAGTCTAAAGAAATAAAATTTCCCTTTTTCCATAAACTTCTCCCTAATCTTTCTAAGCAAGCAAAACATCCACTACTCCATCTTTTTCTTTGATTCCAGCTAGTTTTAAAACTAGTTGGATGTTCATCATAAGTTATGGCATCCTCTACATAAGCAATTTTCACTTGATTAAGAGCGCATAGTCCAGTGAATTCACTGTCTTCTGTTAAAGTTTTTACATTAAAACCATATTCTTCAATCACTTCTTTTTTTACGCAAAAGCCTGTCCCGTTGATGACCGCCGATGCTCCTAAATTGCGACGAGATCTGTTTAAAAAGAAATTTTGCAAATAATAAAACATCGTGTAACTTCCTGTTAAATAATTATCACTTGGATTTTTGGCATCGCGGAATCCTTGAGCTACTAAATATCCTTCATTTAATGCTTCATTCATATGTTGTAAAAAATTTTCATCAATTAAATTATCAGCATCAAAAATAATATAAGCATCATAATCTTCACTTTTTAAATAATCAAATGTATATTTTAAGACTTCCCCTTTTGTTTTTACGGGAATATCTACATCGATAATTCTTGCTTTTTTCTTTAAGGCAATGTCTCTTGTTTGGTCTGTGCAATTATTCGGTATTACAATACAATCATATAAATCTTTGGGATACTTTAAATTATAAACACTGTCAATAATATCACCAATTACTTCTTCTTCGTTTCGACAAGGAATTAAGATTCCAAATTTGTGTATTTTGTTATCTTTTATTTTCTTTTTCAACTTTTTAAAAGTAAAAAGAGAAGTTGTGATAAAATAAATACTAAATAAAAGACATAGAACCATTACTATATTATATACTATAATCATATTACTTCATCCTTTTTATTATTTCTTCTTTGGTTATTTCATAATTTTTTAATTCGCTTACTAAATCATTAATTTTAGAAATTAATTCTTCTACTTTTTGCTCTTTGGCTTGTTTAATGTTATTTCCGATAAATGTTCCTTTCGTAGATTTAGAAATAATTAGGCCATTTTCTTCTAGAATATCATAAGCTTTTTTTACTGTATTAGGGTTTATTCCCAGATCATAAGCAAGAGTGCGTACACTAGGAATTTGTTCATCTGGTTTTAAAACTCCTAGTGTAATTTGCTTTTCTATTTCTTTTACTATTTGCTCATAGATCGGTTCTCTTTTTCCATAGTCAATATTAATGTTCATAGGAATCCTCTAAAAGCTTCATTTCTTTATATTCATTTAATAAGCTTTGATATTCTGCATTATCTTTGATATTTTCTTTATAAGTATCAAATTCTTTTTTAAACTCTGTTAAATCACTAATAGACCCTCTTATATAATTATTTATATATAAACCAATTGAAGCATTATCTCCATTCATATCAATATCATTTTCGGTATTCATATACTTAATAAAAGCTTCTTTGTTGCTGTTAATTACATAACTAAATACATAAACATCTTCTTCAGTAAATATTTCATAATTTTCTACATTTAAGTTTAGATCTAAACTTCCTTTATATTTTTCTAATTTTTTCATAAATTCTTCATTTTGATAACTAATCACTATGTTATATAATTCAGCATTACTACGAACAGGAATTGATAATTTTTGATATTGATGGTTATTATAATCATAGATTGTCATTAAACTTGAGTTTTCATTATAATTATCTACTATACTGTCTAAATTATCTTTTAATAAAGATTTTATCTCATTAGTTACAGGTATTTTAGTATTTTGATAATCTATATAATCTATGCTGTTATAATTAAACTCTTCTAGTTTCTTTTTATTATCTTCTATTACTAGTTGATCAAGCATTGACTCTAATTCACTTGTTACCACAATCATAAATGAGTAAGATTTATTACCACTAATCATAGTTGCATCAGTAACATAATAAACTTCTGATGACTCTAAAGAAGTTTTTATAACTTGGTTAATTAATGAAGTATTAGTAATCTCTAGATTATCCCAATTAGAGTTAAGAATAATTTTATCAACTTTTTCTATTGTCGTACTTTTACTACTTAAAGAATCCCAACTGGCATATACTCCAGTAATTATTCCAAAGGAAATTAAAGCAATAAGTAAGGATTTTCTTAATTTATATATTTCTCTTCTTACAATCAAATCATAAACAATATAATAAATGATTACTATTGCTAGAGCAATTAACCAGCCTATAGCATCTGTTTCTAATAGTACCAAATAAGTTAATAAACATACTGGAATTAAAGTTATTGTCTTTACTAAATAATGAGCAAATTCACTGCGGAAATCAGTTTCATTGTTTTCCATCTTTCTGCGTTTAAAGATAAAATAACCTATAATAGCATAAATTATACTTAAAATAATCATTTTTATTAAACTTATTCCATTATATAAAGTTCCTGTAGCATCTGTGCTTAATAAAGGAGCTGGATAATTATGGGTAAATTCTTTAGAAAAAGATAGGCTGTATTCATCATTAGATAAATGCTCTATACAATTTTCATTATCATAGCAGTAATAATTGTCAGGAATACATTCTTCATCTGTGCATTTAATATAGTTATCATAGTTATAATAATCACTAAAGAAATATCTAGTAAATCCTAAAAAAGGAATGAGGCAAATTACAATTAAAATGAGGATTATACTCATGATAAAATTTCCTGCTAAAGAAACACATAAATTAGATACAATAAATAAGAAAATATAAGAAACTGTCCAAAATATAAAGTAATCTAATAATAGATTAAATGGTATCACTAAATTTGCTGATATCAAAGAAAATAAGCCACAAATTAAGGTGTTAATCAGCATAAATAAAATAATTAGAGCTATTCCTCCTATTGTGTTTGTTAGAAATATGCTTTTTCTACTAATCGGTTTAGACATAACAAAGTCGACACTCTTTTTCTTAAAAATAAAACCGAATAAAGATATTGATAGAACAATAGGAATGAAAAATAAACCTAAATATGTTACTATACTTATACTATTAAAATCTACTAGTGTGCTGTTTCCACTTGATAAAACTACAATAAATATTAATATATTAATTAAAGGAACTACTCCAAAGAAAAATGCTAGTAATCCTTTTGATTTTCTAATATTTTCTTTAAAATAATTTTTATTAAAGAACGCTTTCAAATTCATAACCTAACGCCTCCATTTGATAAATAAATACTTCTTCTAAAGTAAGAGGTAAATAATCTAAAATAATTGGATTTAAACTTTCTAAATATTTTCTAGAATCTCGCCCTTCTTCATCAATGATTAGAGTGGCTACACTTCCCACTTTTTTATAAGATAGAATTTTTAGTTTCTTGAATGTTGATTTATTAAAATCTTCTTTTAAGGATATTTGAACTTTAAACATATTTGTTTTCAATGAATCAATATCACTTTCAAATAGAATATTTCCTTTATATAATAATCCTAGATTGTCACAAATATCTTCCAATTCTCGCAAATTATGAGAAGTCATAATAATTGTTGTGTCTTTTTTACTCATCGCTTCTGACAAAAGTTTTTTAAAATACTTTCTTACTACGGGATCTAAGCCGTCAAAAGTTTCATCAAAGAACATATATTTAGCATTGCTAGCTAAAGCACAAATAAGAGCACACTGTCTTTTCATTCCTTTGGAAAAACTGCTTATCTTGGCATTGGGATTTAATTTTAAAGTACTTGCCGTATTTATTACATATTTCATATCAAAATTTTGATATAAAGATTTGTAGTACTCGGCCATATCCATAAGGGTGTAGGCTGGATAAAAATATAAATCATCGGGAACAAAAACCATCTCTTGCTTTAATTTTTCGTTGTCATAAACATTTTCATTGTCTATTAAAATTGTTCCTTCATCTTGCAAATAAATACTATTAATTAATCTTAATAATGTTGATTTGCCAGCTCCATTGGCTCCCACTAAACCATAAATTGCATTATCATTAATTTTACAATTCAGGTTTTCTAAAACATAATCTTTGTTGTTGAAACTTTTAGATAAATTCTTAATTTCAATCATATTCTCTCTCCTTAATTGTATTATATGTACTAATACAATTATAATATACCACGAAAATATATACTTTGCAAGAAAAAATTGATACTTTTTTACAGTATCAATTTATTCATAGCTCATTTGGGTAACATCGTATCCATAATACTCTAATATACTAACTGCTTTTCGAGATTTGGTTCCTTTGTTGCAGACAATAAAATATTTTTTGTTTTTATCTAATAAAGTTTTATAATTCAGCATTAATTTTTCGTAAGGGATGTTAATGCTATCAGGGTGGTGAAAGGTAGCATAATCTAGAGGATGTTGAATATCTATTAATGTACCCATGTTTTTGTAATAATCTTTTATATTTAATCTTTTCATATTATCACAATGTATTTTATGTGATATAAAAAATAAGACTTAATGAAAAAGCCTTATTTTCTTATTTTTTATCTTTTTAGTGTTCCTTTAGATTCTTCTGGATTGGTTTTATAAATATTTTTTAAACATTTTTTTCTAAATTCTTCTAGACTAATTTTCATTGCTTCAGGACTAGCCATATAATTTTGCCAATAATGGATAATTTCCCATTCTTGTTCTGTAGTTAAATTAGCTTCAGTAAACTCACTAGCAAATTCATCAAATGTTCTTATATCATCTGTGTTTGAAAGACAATTTTGGTTCCAAGCATAAAATAATGGCCACATTTCTTTTGGTGCTACTTCTACAGGAATGCTTTCTGTCTTTTGGCTTTGTCTTTTATAATGGATGCTTTCTTTTGCTTCTAATTTTTCTATTACTTCTCTAGGCGATAGGTCATCAGGAATATGAGTAATAAAATTATTTTGTTCATCAATTATAATTTTTTGACCCATCATATCATATCCTACTTCATATTTCTTTTCGTTCATAAAATATTCCTTTCTTTTATAGCTTTATCATATCACTTCTATTAAAGAAAGTAAAGAAAAAGCGATAGCTTAGCTATGCTCATTCTCCAAAGAAATCATCAAAGAATTCATCATCTGTGATTCCACTGTCATTGACAATAATACTATCAGCATCTACATTTATTTTGGGTTTATTTTCTTTGTTTATTGGGGATGCTGGAGTTGTTTTTACTTCTGATTCAGTTTCTTTTGGTAATTCTTCAATTTTGGTTTCTTGAATATTACTTGGTGTATTTAATGTTTCAATTGGTGCTTCTTCTTTTGGACTTTCTATAATTTGTTCTGTAGGTTTTCCTATAGTATTCGCTTTTTCCATCTCTTTCTTTTGTCTTTCTTCTTCTTCATCTAATTCTTTTAATCTTCGATCAATATCTTTCATCATTTGGTCGATATCCATATCTGATAAACTACTCATTGGTTTGTTAAACATTGGATTTGAACTAAATGGTGAAGAGTTTTGGGAAGATGGTGTAACTCCTAATGGACTTCCTGTATTAAATAAAGATTCATTTGGTTTAGTATTGCCAAATGGATTCATCATGCCTCCAGAAGTAAAAGGATTCCCAAAATTATTACTAAATGGACTTGGCTCTTTACCACTATTTTCAAGATTGCTCATCATCTGTTTTCTCTTTTCTTCAGTAACAAATTTCTTTAAATCAAATAATTCTATTTTCTTTATTTCTCTATTTGGGTATTCAGCTTCTTCACGTTTTATTCCCCAATCCATTTTAAAGTCAGGTTCTAATTTAGTTTTGAATGGATTCATACGTAAACGAATAATGATCGCTTGAAATAGTTTTAATTTTTGTAAGTCAGATACTGTTACAAGTGGTGTTGAGGCCGTTTTGTCTTTTTCTTTTGATTTTACCTCTCCACACATTTTTGATATTTCTTCTAAAGCTGCTAATTCTGTTGAAATTAAGTATACTAAGTTACCACAGTTTCCTTTGATAATCTCTGCTACTTCTTTACCATATACATCATTTAACTGCGCAAAGTTTTGAATAATAAAGGTAAATCTGATGTCTCTTGAACGGGCTGCACTAACCATAGAGTCTACATCTTTAAGTGGTGGCATATTGGCAAATTCATCTAATATAAAGTTTGTTCTAAATGGTAGTTTTCCCCCATTTTCTTGAGCAACATCAATTAAAGTTTCATAACATTGCTTAATAAATATTGTCATTAATGAGTGATATGTTTTCTTTTCGTCATGAATAATCATGAATACTGCTGTTTTTTCTCTTCCAATATCTTGCATGTTAAAATCACTGTAAGCTAGCATTTCACTTAAACTTTCTCTTGATGAGAAAAGACGAATTTTTTGTCTAAATGTAGATAAAATACCACCCTTTGTTTCATTTGGAGCATTTATTGTATTAGAAGCGAAGATGTATGGGCTTGATTCTGGTCCTTTTAAATTAAAGTATTCCTTAATATAATTACTAGTTGCATAACGTTCTTCCCCTACACTTGACATATAATTAATACTATTTAAGTTTACTTCTTTTTCATTGGCATCATAAAATAAGCCTAAAGCTAAACCTGAGAAATAATCAGCTGCACTTTTTTCCCAGAAATCAGAGTCATTACTTTTCTTTGATTGGTCATATAAAATATTTAGGGCTACGTCATCTAGTAATTCTGTTGATTTATCAGTATTTCCCTCTTTGTAATATCTGTAAGGTAGCGTTAACGGATTCCAAGCGTTACCATGAGCTGGTTCTCTGAAGTTTAAGACAATGATTTTATATCCACGCTCTTTTAGAGCAGATGCTGCATATTTATAAATCTCACCTTTAGGGTCAGTGATAATCATTGATTCTCCTTTTTTGGCAAGAAGGTTTACCATTGGTTTAACTATGGTTTGTGTTTTACCTGAACCAGTTGAACCTATTACTAAGTTATGATATTCGCCATTATCAACCCATATTTCTTTGCCATTATTAATTAAAGGGATACCTGCGGCATTTAAAGTATCTGCTTTTGGATCAACACGTTCAATATTTGTATCATTTTTAATCTCTTTATCTGTTGCCCATCTAGCATAACCACTTTCTTGCTTTTCCCCAAATTTTAGACCAAAACCTTTTCCTTTTTCTTTATTAAAAATATAAGAAGATACACTAGTAAAAATAAGAATTAAAGCGACAACAAACATGAATAATGTAAGGCCTATGTATTCTCCTGTAAAAGCTTCAAAGGGAAGTAATCCATAAAATTCACCTTCATTGATAAAAGATGAGAAATTTAAAACAGCGATAGCACATAAATATAATAATAAAATGCAATATAAACAAAACATTAAAAAGTCTTTTGGTGATATTTTAAATTTCATAGTTTCCCTCCCGTACATAAACTAAAAGTATTATACTACAAATCATAGAAAAGGAAAAGAGATTAATTGATTTTGTAGCGATAAAATAAATTAAAATAGAAATTATTTTCCATATAAAATTCTTCTAAATTATAAGTATTTACATAAGTTTCAAAAAAATCTTGTAATATTTTATATTCACTATTGATATCATAATTTAGTCTGGATGCAACTAAATAGTAATATGCTGTATAAAAGTCAAATTCGTCTAAATGATAATCATCTATTAATTTTTCTATTTCATCATCATATCTTGTAAAAAAATCTTCTTTACTCTTTTCTGGATTAACAAATATCTTTATATCATTATGATAACAATATTCATCATCTATTTCTTCTGTACAAGTTAAAGACTCAAATTCATGATGAAAAAATAGATATGAATTTATACTTAGAAAGATTATAACAATCAGAATCAGAATCAGAAAAATGAGAACTACTCGATGCTCATCAAAGAAGTTAACTACTCTTTTTCTCATTTATTCCGCCAAACCTTCTGTCTCTATTTTCATACATAAATATTGCTTTGTTAAATTCTGATTTATCGAAGTCAGGAAAAAGAGTATTGGTAAAGTAAAATTCACTATAACTCATTTGGTATAACATAAAATTACTTACTCTTAATTCCCCTCCTGTACGAATTAGTAAATCAATTGGTGGAAGGCTATGATATAAATAAGAATAAAAATCTTCTCTTTTAAAATTTCTTACGTCTAAACCATTTTTGATATCTTCCGCAAGTTTTATTGCTCCATCAATAATCTCTTCTTGGCCACCATAATTTAGGCATATATTTAGAATTCCTGCAGTATTATTTTTCGTTTTTTCTTCAATATTATTTATTGCTTCAACTACATCACTTCTTAAGTTTTCTTTACGACCAGAAACTATAACTCTTACTCCTTTTTTATTTATTTTTTCAAATTTGGTATTAAAATATTTTACCACAAGATCCATTAAATATTTAACTTCTTCTTCATCTCTTTTAAAATTATCTGTTGAAAAAGCATAAACACTTAAAATACTTACTCCCATATCTATTGCATGAATAGCTAATTTTTCTAGAGTCTTACTTCCCTCTAAATGACCCATACTTCTTTTTAAACCGCGTTTTTCTGCCCATCTACCATTACCATCCATAATAATTGCTACATGCTTTGGTACATTCACGAAAACACATCCTTTCGCATAAATTATAACATAGATATTGCATGAAAACTATATATTTGTTATAATTTAGATATGCTGATTTAGTTTAGTGGTAAAACGGATGCATGGTAAGCATCAGAGGACTGTTCAATTCAGTCATTCAGCACCATATGTCTTTGAAAGCCTTTATTTAAAGGCTTTTGCTTTTTAAAAATGTTTTTACGCCTTATTTACGCCTTATTTAGGTCTTGTTTTGTTTTTTATAAGTCGTTTTTTATCCAATGTATTTAATTTTTTCTTGTGTCATTATAGTATTTAATATATTACATATTATCTTTTCTAATTGTCTGTATCACAGATTTTCCCATGTGCATTTCTGTAAAATACAAAAAAGCACTTTTTAACAAAGGATTTTATATTTTTAAAATTAAAAATACACAATTAATGTGTACCAAAATGATCTAAAAAATCTAACTTTATGTTTTCAAAAAACTTACAATTTACAAATTGATCGTCTCTTTATGTACTGGTTCAAAGTTTATCTTAAATTCATTAACAACTTGAAATTTACTTACTATACTAACTTTAATATAATTAATGTTTAAATGATGAAATGTAATTATTGAATTAACTATTTCGATATAATTTTTTAAATTGATTGTTTCGCATGAATTTAAACCTTTTAAAAGCATATCTACATCCAACTTCTGATCTAAGGGATCTACATGGATGCTTATTATATTATCATTCTGTATAAATAAGTTATAATCATTTTCACTAGTAGTTATTAATCTTCCATGCTTAAAATTGTAAATGTGTTCACATTTTATAAAACTAATATTATTGGAACTTAATGGATAATTTTTTGATAAAGAAAAGTCATAGTAAACAGAGACTCCATCATCTCTTTCTTCAGAAATTTTAAAGAAGTCTTGCTTAGCATCTGAAAATAAGCAAAAAACAAATATATTATTATTTTGATCAAAACACCACACTTTGATCTTTTCATCATCTAAATTACTTTCGTCTTTAAAAATCTCAATTTTTGTATCAAAAGTGCCTATACTTCTTAACACTTCTAAAAGTTGATTAAAAACTTTTTTATTAGCCAAAGTACTTATCAATTTATTTATATTCTCGTCATTAGAGCATAAAATGGTTTGTTTCTTTTTCATTAATCCCCCTAAAATTTTAATGTAGAAATTTGTAAAATATCAATATTTTTTCTTTTATATAATGACTCTGTATTAGTAGAAACTATTTCATTTTCTTTTAAATTCAATTTTTCTAAAATTTCTTCGATAGTTTTATTGTTATCGCATTCAATTTCTAAATATGGATCTAACATAGGCCAAATATCTATTTCAATCTGTGCATCCTTATAAACGAAACTATATCTTATTTTTTCTTGATAATTTCTTTTACATATGCCAATGCTTTCTAATAAGTTATTTGCTTCTTCAAATGAAGATACTTCAATTTCAGTTTCCAAAACGTTCTGGTAATCACCATGCTTTTTATTGAGAATATGTTTTGTGGTTAGTTCAATTTTATCATTACTTTTTCTAAGTCTAACCCACTTATTAGGATTAATTAAAAACTTCTTCATATTAGCCTCTAACGTTTGATTGTTTAATATTTCTCTAATATTATCAATATCTAATTTTAATATATCCATCAAATCGTTTAGTCCAAGCAAAGTTTTTTCTATGGCTAATTCTTCTTCGTTTTCTAAATCAATGTATTCTAATAATAACACTTCTAATTTCTTTAAATTTGTTTCTACCAGTAACCCATTAGAAGAGTTAATTAATTCTCTTATTTCTAAAAAGCGATAGTATAAAGCTGGAACGTCATAAACATAAATTTTTTGTTCTTTTTTTCCTTTGGCTTTTGCTCCAATTTCTTTAAGTTTATCTTGTACTTGATCAACGTTTATATTAAGTACTTTTATTTCTTTTTCAATCTTTGGCATAAAATCACTCCTTTAACTATAATAATTATATCACGAATTTTATTTTTTTTAATTTAATTTTAGAATTATTTTTATAAATTTATTAAAAGCCTCCTAATTCATACATTAAATATGCTTATATTATTCAACAAAATTTACCTTTTTACAAGTTTTTTTGAAAAGGAATATTCTTTTTTATTAAAAATATCATGTGCAATACATCTATCCTCATTATTGTCTAATTGATAATAAAGCAGAATTTTGCCATTCTCATAATGACCAATTTCAAATCCCGGTTTTGCCATAAATATACAAGGATAAACATTTCCATCTGGTGTGATAACAACTTCATCAATACTGGCAACACACTTAAAATTATAATTAGTATTATTACTATCTTTACCAAATAGACCATTTCTTTTAATTTTTAAAATATCTTTGCCATATTTTTTTCTTACCTCAACTAATTGATCAAAAAAATGATTAATTTGTTCGTCATCAAGGCAGAAATTTGAGCAATTTGATTCGCATTTTCCAGTATTAATACAATTAAAAAATCTTATCGTATTAACTTCTAAATCAATTGTCTTTTTACATATATCATCTAATTTATCATAGTTTTCTACAGTTATTGTACACATTAATTCTGGATTTAAATTGTGTTTTTTTATTTTAATTATAGCTTGTTCAACAATATCTTGTGGCACAGTAGATATTTCGGTTCCAAAATGATAAGACATTGCTATATTTTTTATACCAGTTTCTTTTATTTTATCTAATATTGTTTCATCACTATTAATTATGAGACCATTTGTTAAAATTCGATTTTGATCAGATAATTTGAATGCTTCAAAATAATCTTCATGCAATAATGGTTCTGTTCCATTTATAATTATTTTGTATTTATTTTTAAACAATCTACACATTTGCAATAAATATTTGCCTGTCATATTTCCAGTATATGATATATAACAGTGCTCACAATTAGCATTGCAATCTGAACAAGCCATTATTGTAACTTGTTTTCCAGTATATTCAATCATATATATTTCTCCATGCGATCTATTAAAGCATTACCAACTTTTTCATCTTTTCCCTGATTTGTAATTACTATATCTCCATTGGCAAGTATTAAAACATATTTTTTCTCCATATCTTCTTCAACCCTAGTATCAATATTTTGAATTAAACTTTTCTTCCTTATTTCATTGACAATTTTAGAAAATTCATCCATTGAAATATCAAATATTTCCTTATTAGTAATTGCTTTTTCTCGTAATGGCATAAATTTGAAAATTCTCCAACTCCAAATATTATAAATATTTAAGAAATTGGATAAAGAGCAAACATCGTGTAAATTAAGCTTGCATATTACAGTATTAATACTAATTTTTATGTCATACTTTTTTTCTGTAATATATTCTAAAATGCTTTGTATTTCTTTAAAATGATACTTTCCTCGCCCTAATGCTTCGTTTATTACATTATCTATTGAATCAATTGATAATGTAATATTATCCAAGTATTTATAGATTTTGTCTATTCTGTTTCTTGTTAAAAGCCTGCCATTAGTTATCAATTTATTTTTAATTCCTTTATCATAAGAAATCTTCAATAAATCGTCAAGATAATCTAACATCAAAGCTTCACCACCTGTCCAGGTAATATGATCCACACCTGAATCAATTAAATTATACAAAATTTTTAAATTTTCTTCATAAGATAAATTTTTAAGATTTAAAAATCGATGACAGTACTTACAACTTTGATTACATAAAGCGGTAATATTCCAACAAATTTCTTTCGTCATTATTTAATCCTCTTTGCCAATAGATATCCAAATCTATGAAAATGATCTTTAACACAATCAACATGCGCTCCCTCAAAAGATGGAAGGTTGTTTTCTTTGCATGAAATAATTTTCCAATTATTATCAAAATATTTTAAAATTTCACCCTTACGATAGAACTTTTCTTTCGGATATAATGTATAATCTCCTTCTTCTATTGCCATCATATAATCTATATATAAATATCCTCCAACAGAAACAATGCTTTGTAATTTTTTTGTTTTATCTTCCAAACTAAAATCTTTATTAGCTGTATAATGTAAAGAACAGCTAGTAAAAACTACATCGAAAGTCTTTTTGGGTACATTACGATAAAAATCTCTTTTTTCAATTAAAGCATAATCAGATAAATTTTCTATCTCTAACCTTTCTGTAATTCCTAATACTCTTTTTTCAACCAATTCATATTCTGGAGATTTAAAATTTTTATTATATTGATACTTATTTTTTTCATTAACAATTGGAAATAATTTTTGACCACCATATAAGGCAATATCATCAATATCATAACCGGCAACTCTTATTTTCTTTCTAGCAAATGGTAATAAAAATTTACCATCAGAACAACCTACAATACAAGCTGTATACTTTTTGCCAAAATCCCTTTCGGCTATCTTCATTAACTTATATAATCTTTTTGGGGGATTTCCCCATATACTTTTTGTCTTCATAGAAGCCTCCTAACTTTTACTTTCTATAATGTTACATTCATAAGAATCTTTCCAATAATCATTTGCTTTTAATTTTTCATAAAAATTAACTTCTTTTAAAATATTTAATGTTTTTCTAATGTTTTCTGCATTATCGCCAAGTGCAATATACCTAAAGTTTACATTTTCTCCTATTTTAAATCTTGAATAATCATTTAACACAGGGATTTTACTTAATACATAACGATAATCAGTATTACACAATATTTCAAAATCTATTCCTTTGTCTACATTTACTATTGTTTTTAAGCATGATTGTTCTCTAATACAATTGTTACAATTAAAAACCTCTTTAAAGCAATTTCTTGTATAAACAAGAGGAAATTTGCCACACAACAGGGCTTGTACTTTTTCAGCATTATAAATTTTCATATTAGTTTCATAATCTAATTCTGGTGATAAAGTAAACTCTTGAATTCCCATATTTTTTAAAAAATTTAAACTTTCTTTATTCCAAACGTATATTGTATAATCCGCATATTTCTTTTTAAAATGAATATTTTTTGATAGATATATTTGGGACATTCTAGTAAACATAATTTCTTTGTTTTCAAGCTTAGAAATATAAGGTATAACATCTTCACTATCCCAATTGAATAAAGGTAATTTATAAATTATCTTATCACCATATTGATCTATAATATTTTGAATATTTTTTAGTTTATCTATTGTACTTATATCATATATCACTTTTACGAATTTATCTTTAACAAATTCGGTTAAAATCTCTTCCTGTTGAGTTTCTAATAATATTTTATTAAGTTTTAAAGGAATTGTTGGATAAGTTTCACGTGTATTTTTACAATCATCTAGAATATAATTTATCATTTTATCATACATAGATTTACTGACTAGATATTTATCATATTGCCCCTTTTTGAATTTTATTTTATAAATATTTATTTTATCATTTAAAGATAATCGCCGAATCAATTCATCAAAATCTAACACAATTTGATCATCATTACTATTATTATCTCTAAAAAATGTATGTCCATCCCCTTTATAATTGACATATAATACTTCAGATACAACATTCTCATCAAAAGTTAAATCGATACTAATATTCTTTTTAGTCAAGCTATATTTCCTTTTAATTTCTGAGTATACATAAAATACATTTGGATTATTATAATTATTCGAAAATCTAATTGGCTTACCATTTTGGTATTCTATAAACACATCATAGTCGTCTCGATTCTTTAGTTCATTTGCTTGAAATACTGGCTTAATTCTAGAATTAATTAGTTCATATTGATTATTATCCTTACTATTTGTTCCATATAAATATCCTACATTTTGGTCCGATGTTTCTTTATTAGAAATTTGTTGTAAAATTTTTTCAATTTCTTTAGGATCTCTACGACGTCCCTCCAATTTTAGGCAATCTATTTTATCTAATTTACTTATTAAATTTATACAATCCATATCTGGAACATATAACAAATGACCATTTTCATTAACCGAGTAAACATCTCTGCATAAAGTGATACATTTCCCCCTATTACCACTTCCGCCATTGATCAAACTGCCAAAAAAACATAACCCAGAAAAACTTAGACATTGAGATCCCCAAATAAAGCACTCTAACTCAATATCTGTATTATTTCTGATTTTTTCCACTTCTTTTAATGTAAGTTCCCTAGATAAAATAGCCCTTGTTCCGCCAATAGCCTTTACAAAATTAACATCGTCAATACAATGACAACCAAATTGTGTTGAAAAATGTAATGGAACATTAGGAAATTCTTGCTTTAATACCTGTATTAATCCAATATCTGTGACTATGAAAGCATCGGGCAAAGAATTTTTCTTCAAAAATGTTATTACTTCTTCAATTTCATTATCAAGCATTAGAATATTTAAAGTCAAAAAGAATTTTATATTATTTTGATGTAACATTGTTATTAATTGATTATATTCGGCTTCTGTAAAATTAATTGCCTTATTTCTAGCATTCCAATTTTTCAAACCTCCATATACAGCATTTGCCTTATTATCAATTGCAACCTGTATATGTCTCATATTACTTGCTGGACTTAATATTTCCATTTTTTTCCTCGCTTTCAAACCTTCTAACTCTCGAAAAACCATGTTCTGTAACTTCGTTGATTTCTGCTTCTGATACAAAGTGCATACAATTAATTTGTTTTCTTAAATTAAATGGTATTTTACTTTCTAATTCTTCTAATGATAAATGATATGGGTTTTGTTTTAATCTAACATCTTGAAAAAAATAATCTATTTTTCCTTTAATCAAAAGAGCGAAAACTTCATCAGGAAGAGATTTAGTATCTCCAGAATAATAAATTGTTTTTCCATCCAATTTTATTATATACCCATAAGCCTCAATCACATCATGTTCTTGACGATATTCTTTAATTTTTAATCTAGCGAACTCTTTCGGTGTATAGATATTAATATTACAATTTTGTATACCAAACTGCCTAATTAATTCAACCAATTTTTCTCTATTTGGAAAAACAATATTAATTTCCTCTAAATTGCTTGCATCACAGTAAAATACCAAAGTACCTAAACTACCAACATGATCACTATGAAAATGAGTAATAAGAATATTAATTTTAGTGACTCCTTCTAATAAATGGTTTTTCAATATATTGCCAAAGACATCTTCACCACAATCCAATAAAAATAATTCATTCTCTTTTTTATAAAATGCGGATGTATTTCCTAGATCAACTGAAAAAGCACCACCTATTCCCAAAAACTGTAACATTTTACCTCCTACGTTTTCTTGAAAAACTATCTAATTGTAATCCATCTATAATTAATTTGGATTCATTAAAAACCTCTTCTTTTGTTTTTCCTTCAGTATTAATGAGAACATAAGGGATGTGAAAATTCTCTAAAAAATTTATCATTTTATCACTTCCCAATACTTGTTTTTCAGGATCGTATATATCTCTATCTAAAGCATCCCTTCTTTTTAATCTATTATTTCTAGTTTCAATGGAAGCATACAGTACAATAGTAAGATCCGGCACACCTACAAGATCAATCATAGTTTTAAAAATGCAATTTGTTTCTTCTGTTCCATTCCAAAAATAATTTGAGGCAAAATGCCTGTCAATAATTATATTTTCATCCTTATATTTTAAAAATGTATAGACATTACCTAGTCCGAAAAACCAAGCTTTAGGAATTTCGCTATTAAATTGATATAATTTATCACAAATTTGGCCATAAATTGCTTTAGTATCTAAATTATCAATTTCAAAAAAGTCCATTAGTGGCTTTTCAATATATTTAAAATTATATTCTTGAGCCAATTTTTTTGCTAAAGTGGTTTTTCCAACTCCATCCATACCCTCAATCGCTATTTTCATTATTCATTACTCCTCCTCTTTATTAATATAATATTCTATTATTTCACTTAATCCGCCTTCATTATTGTTTTTTTCTGAAACATAATTAGCATTAACTTTAGCTTCTGATGTTCCATTTTTTAAACAACCTGAATTCTTAAATGCTTTAAACATTTCTATATCGTTGTTTCCATCTCCGATAACTAGAATCTCCTCTTGATTTAAATTGAGTATATTTGCCAATTTTTTAACACCTTCTGCTTTAGTTGTAGCTTTCGCTCCTATCTCAATGTAATTAATAATCTCATTAATTGCAGTTTCTTTTAGATTCGTATTATATTCAGTTATGAAAATGTCTGGAAACTCTTTTGATATTTTTTCTTTTATTACATCTAAATTCTTCTTTGATACAAAAACTAATTTTACAATATTATCGGTATTATTAATGTAATCTTTTAAACTCGAAACAACTTCTACATTGCTTTGAAGATTACTAGGATATTTTTTGTTTAAAAGAATATGCTTTAAAGCAAAATATTTTTTTTGATCTGATACTTCTTGAAAAACTTGATTTAAGTGAATATATAAATTTTGTTTTTTTCCAAAATTTACCAAACTTTCTAAATTTCTATTTGATAACTTTTCTAAATAAAGCACTTTGTTATTGTTTAAGTCTATGATATTGCTTCCATTTCCATATACTCCATAATCACATTCAATTACGTTACTAATGTATTTTGTTGAGGATAGCATTCTTGCAGTAACTAGTGCTATTTTTATGCCTTGCTTCTTCATTTTTTTTAATATTTCAATATTTTCCGGCGGAATATTATTGTTATCATCAATTAAAGTCCCACCAATATCAATTGCTATCAATTTAATTTTGGACATCACAATCACCTACTAGAAACATTATACCTTTATATTGATATAAATTCAAATAACTGTTTTTTAATTTGAAATAACTGGAGGTTATAGTAAAAAAAAGATGTCTAACACTTAAGGTTTGACATCTTTTTTAAAAATTGTTAAACTCTAATATAGTTATCAATAAACACTTTTGCTGAGGGTGTTAAAAAATTTTCATTATATACTAAATTTAATTTTAATTTTGGAAGGTCATAATTTAATTTTAATTCTTTTATAGACTTTTGCTTTAATTCTTCCTTTACAGATTCTTTTATTACATATCCGATACCAAAATTTCTTTTTACAGCCGAAATTATTAGATCAGTTGTATCTAAATCCAATCCTACGTTAATTGAAATGCCATTATTTAATAATATTTTTTCAAAGTTCTTTCGTACAGAACTCCTTGGCAAAGGTAAAACAAAATTCTGATCAATTAGATCATTTAAATTCTTTATTTTTTTATCAAATTTATAATTAGCAATTAATACTGTATCATAATAATCTAGAACTTCAATCTTAAAATCATGGTATTTATTATCTATTGGATCAAAATCAATCATAAAATCTATTTTATGATGATATAAATCATTTAGCATTTCGCTCGTAGAACCATTGACCACTTTTATCTCAACATTACCATAATTCGTTTTAAATTTTTCTATTTTATCTAATAAATAAAACGAAGTAATATGAGATGGACATCCTATAATTAATTCTCCCGCTTTTAAGTCTTTAATTTGTTCTATCTGATTAATAGATTCTTTTAGATAAAAATTAGCATTCTCTAATTGGTTAAAAAGAATTCTACCTATTTTTGTTAGCTCGATTCCTTTATTAAACCTAGTAAATAGTTTCACACCTAAAATATCTTCCAATTCTTTTATCTGCTTACTTATTGCAGGTTGAGACATATATAATTTTACTGATGCCTCCTTAAAAGACGAAGAAGTGGCGACAAAGTAAAATGTTCTGTATAAATTTAAATTTACTAAATAATTAAAATTCATACTTACCTTTTTAATGAATTATTATTTTCCAAATCTTCAGTTAAATCTTTTGATTTAGCCAGTATTTGAACTAAAAAAGCATTTCCATTTACTTGATATTTTCCAGTTTCTCCTACTTTTTTACCATATACTGCTTTTCCCATTGGACTATTCAGAGAAACTTCTTTTATGCCTCTATTGGTACTTAACGAAGCAACCAATCTAAAGACCATATGTTCTGTTTCATCATCTGGCATTAATAATAAAACACTTACATAATCGTCAATATCCACAAGATCGTTTTCATTTTGTGATTTTTCATTTTTATCTATAATCACAATCCTACTTAATCCTTCAACTTTGTCTCGAAGTAATCCCATAATTTTAAATTCTTCTCTTTTTGCTTCTTCGAATTCAAAGTTATCATGCCATCCATCCCCAACAGCATTTGTGTAGGCAGATGATTTTTGCCTACTATTCTCGTTTAGTCTTTCTTTTAAATCTTCAATTTCTTGCAAGTATTGTTGGTATCCTTTTTGATCCAAATAAATTTTTTCTGTTTCCTTCATATATAAAAATCCCCCTCCTGTTGACAAATATTATACCACAATTCATATAAAATGCAAAATCTTCAAATTTAATTTGAGAACTTTTTAATAATATTCTCTAATAATTTTAAATCAATCGGTTTAGAAATGTAGTCACTAAACCCTAAGCCTAGGTATCTTTCTTTTGCTCCAGTTTTTGCGTCCGCTGTTAAAGAAACAACCGGAGTAGAAAAACCTTCTATTGACTTTAAATTTTGAAATGTTTGCACGCCATCCATTTCAGGCATCATTATATCCATAAAAATAATATCATATGAATTACTCTTAACTTTTTCTAAGCACTCTTTACCACTAAGGGCAGTATCTACTTCTAAATTTAAGTGTTCCAACAATTTTTGAGCTACTCTAAGATTGATTAAACTATCATCAACTACTAATGCTTTCAGATTCATCACCTACTTTTTGAGATATTCTAACAATAAATGTTGTTCCTGTACCTTCTTTTGATTCACACTCAATACTTCCATTCATTAAATCGACAAGTTTTTTGGTAATTGATAATCCTAACCCCATGCCTGATTTATTGGAATCCTTATGTTCACTAGATCTAACAAAATTTTCAAACAAGTGATTTATTACTTTCTGATCAATACCAATTCCTGTGTCTTGTATACGTATTTCTAAATTACAAAGGTTATTCTTAATTGATGAATTAACTACTAGCGAGATATAGCCCATGTCAGTATATTTAATTGCATTATCTAATAAATTAGCAACAATTCTTTTAATTTTATCAATATCCCCTTTTAGCATTTTGGGAACATTTATATCTATATCTAAGTCTAAATGTTTTTCTTCTAATTTATATTGGTACAACCTACATATATTTTTAAGTTCTTTTTCTAAATCATATGAAACTTCTTTTATTTCTACACTATCCACTTCTACTTGAGCAATATCAATTACATTAGATAGCATATTTAATAATGTATTAGAAGCTTCTAAAATTTCTTTACTATTTTCTTTTGCTTCTTCTAAAGTTTCGGCACTATCTATTAACTCACTAAACCCCACAATGGCATTTAATGGAGTTCTAATCTCATGTGACATACTTGACAAAAAATCCGATTTTACTTTATTGGACTTTTCAGCCTGTTCTTTTGCTAGTAGTACTTGATTAAGCATTTTTACATCTGGATTCTCTACTGTAAAAATCATAATCATATCAACTAAACTAATAACAATAGATATAAAATTAATCTCTGGTATAATTAATCTTAAAACTGCTACTAAGATAAGCATACCTATCAAAAAATATAGTGGAATATATTTATTTTTATCTAAATTATCTTTTTTATCTCTAATCATAATCAATGTTAAAATCATAAATATTATATATAAACTCGCACCAATAAAACCTAAATATGTAAGCATTCCTGTTGAGTTCATAATCCCATTTTCATTAATAATGGTAACATCTAAAAATAAAGCAAAAAAAACTATAATAATATCCAATAAGATAACAAACTTTTTAATACGTTGTTCCACTTTTTTGCTTGTAATTGAATATATATAATAAAACATTAAGCTACACCAAACAACAATTAAAATAACATCGATTCGGTTTAGAATTTTTAAAATAAAAGTAGAATCAATTGTAATGGCGACTATGAAAATCAGATTTGTCATAAGGGATTCTAAAATATTAACAAAAAGCATTTTCTTAAATATTTTTGTTTCTATATTTGTAACCTTTGATTTGATACTAAACATAATAGTAATTAATATTGAAATTACTAATGCACACCCAACAATATATCCATTAGACATATGATCACTACCTTTACACTATCTTATAAAAATTATACTATATATTTAATAAAAATTAAAGTTCATTAAATAAATATTTTATTAAATTTTATATTTCCTTGGTGACCACTTTATTTCTCTCTAACTTAACTACATATTCTGCTTTTTCTTGTGGAATCAAAGCTCTTATCGGCTCAAAGACTTCATTTTCTGTATAAATTCCTTTAGGCTTATAGATTAAACCATCTATATATTCTTCGTTAAAATATGGCCATTCTTTGAATCTATCACCTACATATTTTATCCAATAATCGTCTGGAATTTCTTTTCTACTAACCTTTTCTGTTTCCCAAATATCCCATTTTAATGTAGATATTACATCTCGCAGATCTTCAATTGCCCTTGATTTTTCAGCATTTCCAGAGCCATATAAATTCATATCAAAATTCTTGCCAATTTTGATTTTAAATAATTTACCATATTGTTCGGCTGCAATAGGGACAATAATTGCATTTCCCTCTTTTGCTATATCAACTATTCCCCAATAACATGGTAGCATTGGTAAATTGGGAGTAATATTCCAAGTTCCTTCAATAAAATACATGAGGTTTCCCCCAGAACATAAATGGTCTATCATTTTTTTAGATACTAATTTACGATCTTCTTTTACTTTTTCATTAAAGTAAAATACACCATTTAATCCCAAGAATGGAACGTCCATAATACCTTGAATATGTTCAAAATCTCCAGATAATAAATAATAATGATCTTTTATTGCTTCACTAACTACTTCAACATCAAACTTACCTACATGACTTACTACAAAAATGATTGGTCTATCTGTCGCAGTTCTTTCATCTCCCAAGATTTGATATGAAAAACCACCTAATCTATTTTTAACTTTATAAAGAGCTAAAATGAATTTATGGATTTTTTTCCTTTGCTCTAAAGATAATTTGCTATACCATGCACTTTCCTCTTTTTTTCTTAACTTATAATATAATTCTAAAAATTCTTTTTGCTTTATTTTATATTCTTGCTCATTAAGATTTCCAAAAAGTAGTTCTTTTTGTCTTTCAGCTAATTTGTTCATACCATCCCTCTGTTTCAATTTGATTTACTTCTACTATATTGTATCAAATTTTTAACTAAAAAACAGCAGGTTTATTTCAATAAATTGAAAAACTTAATATACCAATGTAACATGGGCAATTTTAAATGAATTAATAGTGTAAAAATATATTTTTTATCTTGCTATAATTTGCCATCCATTTTTTTGTTTTACGCCTTAAAAAAACATGATTTTTTTTAATTTTTTTATTTTGCTTTAATCAAAAATAACCCAAAATGCCCATTTTAAGGCATTTTGGGTTGTACTTTTTCTAATAAAAAACTAAAACTCTAAACAGTCATTCAGCACCATTATGTTTTATTCTCCGTATTTACGGAGTTTTTTATTTTTACTTAATTTATTTTTCTTTGTAATACGTAAGGCTTTTGATCTAAATAAAGATTATCCTCTATGTAATAAAATCGTTCAAATTTCAAAGTTAAAACATTTCCTGTTTTTGATGAGTTCATGACAATAAATCCTGGTAAGCCAGTTGCACCTTTTTCATATTTTATGTCTTTACTTAATGTTGGTAAATATATTTTATTATTTTCTAAAAGCCATATATGAGAGTGTCCTTTTATTTTTACACTTTGTGGAAATAAATTAGGTACAACTGACAATGGATAAATATTTCTACTACCGTGTTCTAAGGAAATTGGATAGCCATATATAGTAAAAAAGGCTTGTAGATATCCTAAGGGAACTATATTTTTTTGCTTAGCTAATAACTTTAAGATATCTATATCTCTTTCTAAATATCTTTCATCATGATTTCCTCCTAATACAAATTGTACAACCTCAGGAGTAGTTAAATAATTATCTAAAATACTCTTTACTTGGGCATCAACTGTATTTTGTTTGATCTCACTAAAAGCAATATTTTTCTTTATTTGTTCTTCTCCTATTTGGACAAGAACAGTACCATCTGCAATATCTCCAGCATGAATTAAATATTGTATGTTATTATCCTTACAAAAATGTAATACCTCTTTAAAATAAGTTAATTCTTCACGTTCACTCGCCATATGAGTATCAGAAATAAACATAACTTTTTCATCAGTCAAATTAAACATACTAGCTTCTCTTTTATAAATATTTTCTAATATTTCTTTTTCTGTAGAAGTAACTGTTGAATCATAAGCATACATTTCTCCACTCATTTCTGAAAGTAATTCATATTTATCTAACTCATAGTCTTTTAATACTTGATAAAAGCTTTTTTGATTTAAAAGTTCTCTAATTATTTTCTTCATGCTTTTCACCTCAGTTAAATACTTTACAACATTTTTATAATAAATGCAATTTTTTATTTAAAAGCTGTTTAGACCGTGATAAAATAAAAGTATTAAAGAGGTGCTATTTTTGAAAACATATGGTAAAATTGATGGTTTTAAAAAAATGAATATTAAAGTTATTGTAAATGATAAGGAAGTTGTTTATGAAGGAATTGCAGAAGATGCGCCAACAAATATTAAAGAACTTCACTATAATAAAGCTTTACTTGGTAAAGTAACAGAAATATATGTTTATGGTGACAATGCTGATTAAAAAAATGATTTATTTACATTAAAAAAATCCTAACGTTTAATTAGGACTTTTTCTTTATTTGCTTGCTACAACTTCTTTTTTACGGTTTAATCTAGGTGTTATTACATAGTCGACAATAAACATCAAAAGCATAGATAAGCCGACTGTTACAACTACTGTAATGATTGCTAAACAAGCAAGATTTGTAATATTGAAAGATTTATATAAGACATCAATAATTGGGAAATGGAGCATATAAATATATAATGCTAACTTTCCTGGATATTTCCAAATTCTGTGATTTAATAATTTTGTTAGATAATCTTCGTTTAATAATGTTAAGAAAATTAATATTGCACATAAAGCATGAATAGTTGTAAAGTTAGTTGTAAATAGTGTGTGATATACAACAATTCCTGCACAAACTAGTTGAGCAATTGTTAATAAAACTCTTGTTGTCGTACTAAATTTATGTTCTTTTAATTTAGTAATCCATACATTAAATAAACATCCAAGTCCCATACAAACAAATGCTTGAACAAATGCTTGATTTAAATATCCTCCTGCCATTGTCTCATACCACATTGGACTAATTCTATTAATATGAAAATAACCATAAGCGATTAAGAATGAAAATAGGGCAATTAATCCAATAGCGTTATATAAAACTACGGATATGTTTGATATTTATGATGGTGGTATTCTTGATGAAGCTGTTTTGGGACTTGCCGAGGTAGATTTTAGAGGAAATGTTAACGTTTCAAAACTTGAAAACCGTGTTTCTGGTCCAGGCGGTTTTATCAATATCACTCAAAGTACAAAAAATATTATCTTCATGGGTTCATTTACAGCTGGAGGACTTAAAGTTGAAGTTAAAGATGGTAAATTAAATATTTTACAGGAAGGTAAATATAAGAAATTTAAAAAGAATGTGGAACAAATTACTTTTTCTGCTAAATATGCAACTATTCATCAACAAAATATTTTATTTGTAACAGAAAGAGCAGTTTTTAAACTTGAAAGTAATGGGCTCACTTTAATTGAAATCGCTCCAGGTGTTGATCTTGAAAAAGATATATTAGAGCAAATGGAATTTAAACCAATTATTTCTCATGAGTTAAAATTAATGGATGAAAGAATTTTTCAAGAAGGAAAAATGAATATAATCATTTAAGACAACTATAATTATCAATTAGTTGTTTTTTTCTATTAAAAATATTTTGTTTAATATGCTTTTTATTTTCCTTATTCTAAATAATCCATAAGTAATTAATGCTCCTAATATATTTAAAAGAAAATCATCAATATCAAAACTACCTGATAGACTTAGGAATTGTAAAAGTTCAATAGTTAAAATTATCATTATATTTGTAAAAATAAATACTTTTAATTTATTTTGCTTTTTAAATAATAGTGGTAAGAAAAATCCCATGGGAGCAAAGGCAATGATATTTCCTAATAGATTGATTATAGCTATTCTATCTTGTCTTGCAATATATTCGATAATTGTTTTAAAAGGAATTAAATTATTATTTCTTAAATAAACTTCCAAATTTTCTTTGCTCCAATCAAAGATATTGATTCCAACTCTACCATAATCACTATCAAATAAAGTTAGTTTTATTAATGTTATGATATATAAAATGAATATCCCATATAAATATATTTGCATAGGCTTATTATTTTTAAAAAATTTGGATAATAAAAATGTTCCCAAATAGCAGAAAAATGCTAACAAAAATAAGAGAATTATTCTATCTATTTCATCCATACTTACTTTTGGAGCTAATTCTAAATATAAATAAAAACTTAAAATAGTTAATCCTATTAAATAAAAGATGATACTACCTATAATCATTAATGTTTTTTTCATAATTCTTCCCTTTCACACATTAGATTTGATTTTTTTATAATTTCCTCTAATTCTTTTTTATTTGCATTTTTAATCTGATCTAGAGAAGTATCAGTATGATAGACTTTCACTTTTTTAGCTTTATCAATATCTAATTTATGATAGTAACCAAATGATAAATTTTTTCCATCTATCAATTTAGCCATACTATCCCAAGCTTCAAAGTGACTTCTTTGCTTGTTAGAAAGATATATTTTAGTTGTAAAAAAATACACATCCTCTTTTTCGCTTTCTATTAATACATAATACTCATTAATTACGCTTAATCCCGCCACCTCAAAAACAAGTTCATCATTATCTATATGACACTTCATAATTCTATTATCGTAGGGAACAGCCAATTCAAAATAAGGAATAACATTAATTAATAGAGTTATGAGAAAAAATAACACAATCATTATGATAGTTATTTTGATATATCTTTTTTTGTTCTTTTTTATTTTTTTCATTAGATTTATGGTTATCTCTTCTGTCTTTTCCTGATAATTATCCTTATTTAGTTTTTCACCATTCAACAATTCATTTACCGTAATATCTAGTGCTTTGCATAATTTAGTAAATAAGGATACATCAGGTAAACATCTGCCATTTTCCCACTTAGAAACTGCTTTATCTGTTACTTCCAAAATACTAGCTAGTTCTTCTTGTGTTAAATTCTTTTTCTTTCGCTCAGTTTTTATAAACTTACCTATTTTTTCTTGGTTCATATTCACACCTCTGATGCCTATTATATAAAAAACTTTAAAAAAAGAAATATACTAAAGGTAGAGTTCGCTATTTTATGTAAAACAAATGTAAAAGATAAGCTATATTTCAAGCTTATCTTTGTTTTGTTTCTATAATATTGTTTTCTTTAGCATATGCTAGAAAATCTCTTATAGAATTTGATACATGATAGTTCTCTCCAGGAGTATACCAATGATAGATTAATATTTCCTCATTTGGTATAAGAGGTACGTCTATTTTTTTATGAGCTAGAAAAACATGCATTCTAATCGTTAGATTAGGATCACTTGCTGCTTGTTCTGTTTGTTCAAAAACTAGTTCTAGTTCATTATCTTCAATGGTAAATCCGCTATGAATTTCTTCACTAACTTCTCTTTTGGCAGCTTCTATTAAAGTCTCTCCTTCTTCTACCCCACCACCGATAAAAGTATATGAGTTTGTTTTGCTACTTTTCTTTGATTGGACAATTAAGAGTTTACCCTCTTCAATAAAAGCTATTCCTACTACTTCTTTAATCTTCACTGTTTTTCTTACTTCCTTTTGTTGTTTTTTTCGGTTTAATTACTTCTACTTCTTCTTTTTCTTCTTTGTGTTCTTCTTCTACTGCTAGATTTGCTTCATCTCTAACATCAATTACTTTTGTTCCTGCTAGGATGTCATGAAGTCCTCTTCCATCTTTGTAGAATAAAATCATTAAGAATATGATAATCATTAAAATCATATCAAAATTGGAAGCAACAGTATAAATGGTTAAGTATGTACTTTCTTTAAAACATATAGCAATTAAAGTAAGTAAATTCATAATTACTCCATTTAAGATAAAGGTCCTAATTAAATAATTATGCATCTTTAATTCTTTGCCTTTATTACTTACAATTCTGATTCCCATGATCTTTTTTCCTAGAGTTTGTCCTTTTGTAAAATAGACAAATACACTAAAATATAAGAATGTAATGACAATGCTACCTATTGTGTATACATATCCATTACTATTTAACTCATAACTAAGTTCTTGTGTCCTTTCTGTTAATTCATTTGCATCAATTTCTCTATCATAATAATCTTGTAATATTTCATTATAAGCTTGTGATGTCTCTATATATTCATCATATCTAGGATTAATGAATGTTATGTAAGTTAAAGCTGATGAAATTAACGTAATTATTAAATAGTCAATTAAATACGCAATAATTCTTTTTAATGCAACATTACTTGTCAAATATATCAACTCCTTAAGTCTAATTATATTATTTTTTAGGAGTATTGTAAAGCTATTTAATCATTCTTTTTAAACTTAAAATGGCATTTTTTTCAATTCTGGATACTTGGGCTTGGCTTATATTTAAAGATGCTGCGATTTCCATTTGCGTTTTACCAATAATGTAACGTTCTATTAATATTTCCCTTTCTCTTTCTTTAATCTTATTTAACCCTCTTCTAAGAGAAATTAGCATATCCTTATCACTGTTTAAATCTTTTTTGTCTGCTATCTGATCCATTAAATAAATCGTATCACCACCATCATTATAAATTGGTTCAAAAATACTCATGGGTTCTTTTAGACTATCTAAAGCTTGAGCTATTTTATATTCTTCTACTCCTAAATATTCTGCTATTTCTTCATTAGTTGGATCTTTCCCATGGACATTAAAATAGGATTCTTTGTATCTTAAGATATTATAAGCTAAATCTTTAATACTTCTACTAATTCTTATACTGTTATTGTCTCTAATATATCTTTTTATCTCACCTAGTATTAAAGGCACTGCATAAGTTGACAGCTTTAAATTATAAGATAAATCAAAATTATCTATGGCTTTAATTAAACCTATTACTCCTACTTGGAATAAATCATCCATATTGTAATTTCCTTTGTTAAAGCTACGTAAAATACTTAATACTAATTTTAAATTACCATTTATTAATTCTTCTTTTGCACTTAAATCCCCATTTTGATACCTTTCAAATAATTTAATCATTTCGCTACTATTTAATACTTTTAATTCATTGGTGTTAATTCCTGTAATATCTACTTTGTATCTAGCCATTTAAAAACTCCTTTCCTTTTATTTATGGGAAAGAAGTCTTGTTTTTATTCATTTTTTTATTATAATAATTTAGCTTTCTTGTTAAGCATTAATATCTACTCCATTATTTATTAATTCAAGTGCTTTTGTTTCAAAATTTTTCATCAATTATCATCTCATAAAATAAATCTTCAATAGTGGGTTTTGTCATAATAAAATTTCCTTCCATTAAAAGGTCATACCGTCAATACAATAGTTATATATGTATTCTTTTATTTCTTCTTTATTGCTTGTTTCATAATATTTGATTAATAATTTATAAAATTCGGGTTGTTTATCAATAGGAATGCTGATAATTCCGCAACCGTTTTCAATCATTATTTTATTGGCAATTAACATGGCGGTTCTCTTATTACCATCTAAAAATATTTGTTTTCTCATTAAATAAAGCATCATATTAATCGCTCTTTCAGTATTAGACTCACCAGATACTTTATCTAATTCTTCTTTAATTTGACTTTCAAATGGTATAGTTGGTTGCCAAGTTGTACCGCCTATTTTCACTGGTGTAGAACGAATCATTCCAGAATTATAAAAAATGCCTTCCCCTACTATCCCATTTATTTTGCAAATATAAGCTAAATTTAGTTCTAAATCGATATCATTTAAAATGAATTGCCAAGCTTTCTTTAAATTGTTAATGGCTGTTATTTCTTCAATTTTATAACCTTGGACACTATATCCATCAAAAATTACTTGCGTATCAGGATACGTTACAGCAATACCTTCTAAATTAGCGCTTTTCCATATATAATCCACAATATTTCTTTTAGCAATAAATATATTTTGCTCCTGGGTTAATTTATATAAATCTTGCACTAAAATCACATCCTTTATAGTTTTAATTATATCATAAAATTTTGCTATTATAAACTATATTCGAAGAGGATTAATATCTATTTCTAAAAAGACATTCTTGTTCGTTGCATAAATATTATCTAGCTCTTTTAGCACTTTCATTAAATGTTCATCAAAACGATATTTAATCGTAATACTAAAGCGATAGATATTATTTCTTTTAAAATTAGATGCTGTTGAAGGGCCTAGAATAATACTTTTAGGATCTAAGTTTTTTTCTAAATAGTTTTTTACTTTTGTAGATTCAGTACTTGCTAGAGTATATTCTTTGCTAGCTATTTTTATATTTGCTAAATAATAGTATGGAGGATATTTTAGTATTTTTCTTACTTGCATTTCTTGCTCATAAAATGAGTTATAGTCATGTTTTTTTACAGCCTTTATTGTTTCATTATCTGGGTTAAATGTTTGGATGATTACACTTCCAGGAGTCGTACTTCTTCCTGCTCTACCTGCAGCTTGATCTAGTAAACTAAAAGTTTTTTCACTACTTCTAAAATCAGGAATATTTAGAGAAGTATCAGCATTAATTACACCAACTAAAGTACATTTAGGAAAATCAAGGCCTTTACTAATCATTTGGGTACCAATTAAAATATTATATTCTTCATTTTTGAAAGCTTTAATTATTTTATCGTGAGCTCCTTTTCTAGTAGTTGTATCCGCATCCATACGAATTACTTTCGCACTTTCATATTTTTCTTTAATTATTTCTTCTAATTTTTCCGTACCCATTCCCATATAATTTAATCCTTTTTCATGACATTCAGGACATAAATCATCTTTTATTTTGGTGTATCCACAATAATGACATCTTAAAGTATTAGAACTCTTGTGATAAGTTAAAGAAATTTCACAATGAGGACACTTATAAGTAAATCCACAGTTACTACAAGTAATAAAGGTTGAAAATCCCCTTCTATTTAATAATAATATTACTTGTTCACCTTTATCTAAACATTCTTTTATTTTTTTATCTAAAAGTTCGCTAATAGTAAAATTTCTTTTTTCTAGTTCCATCTTCATATCAACAATGGATACTTCAGGAAGTGGTAAGTTGTTAGCACGATTTTTAAGAGTAACTAATTCATATACGTTTTTCTTTGCTCTTGCCATTGATTCTAATGAAGGAGTAGCACTTCCTAATATTAAGGGACACCTATTAAACTCACATCTATGCATTGCTATGTCTCTAGCATGATACCTAGGTGTATTTTCTTGCTTATATGTATCAGAGTGTTCTTCATCAATAATAATAATTCCTATATTTTTTAAGGGTGCAAAAATTGCGCTTCTTGTTCCGATAACAATTTTAATCTCATTATTTAATATTTTAATATATTCTTCATATTTTTCTTTGTTTGATAAGCCACTATGTAATATAGCAACATCACTACCAAAATTTTGATAAAAAATACTTACTATTTGTTCAGTTAAACTGATTTCTGGGACTAATAAAATAGCAGTTTTTCCTTTTTTGATTACTTCTTTGATCAAATGAATATAAATTAATGTTTTACCGCTTCCTGTTACTCCATATAAAAGAAATGTTTTATTTATATTTAATGAATTTATTATAGTATTAAAGGCATGTTGTTGTTCTTCATTTAATTTTTTATTATCTTCTTGTTTTTCTTTGTAGTAAGTTTTCTTTTTTATTCTTTTTTCTTCTATTACTAAATTTAATTTGCTTAATTCTCTTAAACTAGAAGCATTTAACTCTTTCTTTGGTATTTCGCCTCTTTCTAATAAGTATTCTAATATTTTTGTTTTATTACTTTTCCTATGATTTTTAATAAACTCTTTTGCTTCTGTTTCATTATTTAATTTTATCCATATTTCATAGTCATTATAATCTATTTTTTGTTCTTTAACCTTTAAAGCACTAGGAAGCATAGTTTGGTAAGCTGTGATTAAGTTACATAAAGTCTCTTCTTGCATATAACTTCCTAATAATAATAATTCTTTATTTAAAATTAGAAATTCATCTTCTATTCTTTCAATTTCTTTTAGTTCATAGTCTCCATCAAAAGTATTCGTAATTTTTAGGACAATTCCATGAACTTGTCTGTGATTAAAAGATACTAAAACTTTCATTCCTACTTTTAATTTTTCTTGTAAATGGTTAGGTACTAAATAAGTAAATGCTTTATCAAGGGTTTTAATTGGATATTCTATTATACAGTATGCATACATTTTTATACCTCCTTTTTTATTGTATCAAAAATAAATATGATATTCTATCTTTAATTTAATAATTTTTGTTTTTTTAATTTGTAATTTAGAGGAATAATATCTTTATCGTTAAATTATCATGGTATTCTTCATATATGTTGTAATAAAATATTTATTTATGTAAAGAAAAAATAGAGAAAATATCTCTATTAAACTCAATCTTTGAATCTTTTTGCTAATTCTACTTTTAATAATTCATCTATAACTATCATTACGATTATAATTATTATACAGTATAAGAATTCAATTATAGATATACTAGTTAAACTGAATATAGATTTTAATGGAGTAATGAAAATAATTACTCCTATAATTATTAAACCTAATATACTTAAATTTAGTTTTTTATTATTAAAAATATTTTTACCTATTACTGTTTTTTTAATATTTTTACAAGAATAAGCAAAGCATAATTCTAAAATCATTAAACATAAGAATGCCATAGTTCCCGCTACTTCTGGGCCACTAATATGAAGATTTAAGAAATAGACAAATAGTATAGCTATACTTTTTAGAATAGAAGATACTAATATTTTACTAATTAAAAATGGTGTAAAGAAAGAACTATCTTTTTTTCTAACTTCTCTTTTCATGATATCACTGGCTGCTTCTTCAAACGCTAGTGATATAGCTGGTATAGAATCTGTTATTAAATTAATAAATAA
Organism: uncultured Bacilli bacterium; assembly: GCA_944358135.1. Taxonomy (GTDB): domain Bacteria; phylum Bacillota_I; class Bacilli_A; order RF39; family UBA660; genus Caccenecus. Next base: position 6,413 of record CALVQN010000002.1, on the reverse strand, counting down.
TAATTGGATAGGAAAAAATATTGTATAACCAAATAGTAAACCAACAAATACTGCAATTACTTCTGTTATATTTCCAATTAATAAATAAGTAATAACGTTTCTAATATTGTCAAATATTCTTCTTCCCTCTTTTACTGCACTAACAATGGTTGAAAAAGAATCATCAACCAGAATAATATCAGCTACACTCTTGCTTACTTCTGTACCAGTAAAACCCATACCTATTCCAATGTCGCTTGCTTTAATAGCAGGAGCATCATTTACTCCATCACCAGTCATCGCAACAATTTTTCCTTTTTTCTTCCAAGCATTTACAATGGATAATTTATTCATAGGACTTACTCTGGCGTAAACTTTATATTTTTCTATATTCTCTTCTAATTCTTTATCACTTAATTTGTCTAACTCTTTACCAGTAATTGCTTCAAAATCATTGGTTAATATACCAATATCTTTAGCTATAGCTACTGCAGTATTTAGAGAGTCTCCTGTAATCATAATTGGTCTTATGTGAGCACTTTTACATAACTCAATTGATTCTTTTACATCGTCTCTTGGTGGATCTATTACCCCTGTTAATCCTTGGAAAATCAAATTATTTTCTTCCATTTTATCATTATTTAACTCTTTATAAGCAAAAGCTAGTAATCTTAAAGCTCTATTAGATTTTTCTTTTTCTACTTCAGCTAATTTTTGAATTTCTTTTTTATCTAATGGTTTTATTTTTCCTTCTATTTCAATTTGTGTACAAACATTTATTACTGAATCAAAACTTCCTTTAGTTAATAAATACTTTTTATTATTTATTACACATACTACTGACATCATTTTTCGCTCAGAATCAAAAGGAATTTCATTTATTCTTGAAAACTCTTTTTTTAACTTAAAAGGATCAGTGCTCTTTTTTAAATAGTTAATAATAGCAACCTCTGTTGGATCTCCAATTATTCCTTGTTCATTTTCTTCAATATCATTATTTAAAGCCATGTTATATAAAAACATATTTTCTTCTATTACATCATCATTAGTTAAAGTTTTACCATTATAATATATTTCTTTTAATTCCATTTTATTTTCTGTAATTGTACCTGTTTTATCAGTACAAATAATTTCAGTACTTCCCAATGTTTCAACACTAGACATTTTCCTTACTATAGCTTTTTTCTTAGCTAAAGCATTCATTCCTAATGATAAAATAACAGTAATAACTGCTGGAAGTCCTTCTGGTATAGCAGCTACAGCTAAAGATATAGCTAGTAATAAAGCTTCTGTTATCGGCATATCTTTAATTATACTTACAATAAACATTGCTAATATTACTATGGAAATAATTATAGTTAAAACTTTACTGATACCATTAATTTTCTTTTGCAATGGAGTAAGTTCAGGTTTAGTATCTATTAGCGAATTAGCAATAAGGCCTATCTCTGTAGACATACCTGTAGATGTGACAACACATTTGCCTTTTCCATAAACAACATTTGTACCCGCATATACCATATTATTTCGATCACTTAAAGCTACTTCTTTTTCAATTGGAATTATACTTTTCATTACAGAATCTGATTCGCCTGTTAAAGATGATTCATCTACTTTTAAAGAATTTACAGTAAGTAATCTAGCATCTGCTGATATTGTATCTCCAGCTTCTAATAAAACAATATCTCCTCTAACCAAATTTTCGCTATTTATATATTCTACTGTACCCTCTCTTCGTACTTTTACTTTTGTTGTTTGCATTTTCTTTAATGATTCTATTGCTTCATCTGCTTTTCTTTCTTCTATATAGCCTAAAACAGCATTAATGATAACAATTAATAAAATGATTATACTATCTAAGTATGATTCTTTGTTTATATAAGAAATAATGAAAGAAACTACTGCCGCTATAAGTAAAACTAGAATCATTAAATTTTTAAATTGACTTAGAAACTTAACTAGATTTGATTCTTTCTTTGATTCCTTTAATTTATTAAGACCATCTTCTGCTAATCTTTTTTTTGCTTCTTCCTCAGTTAATCCGTTTTCATTACTCTTTAGTTTTTCTAATACTTCTTCTTTATTTAAATTATAAACTTTCACATGATCACCTTAGTAAAAATTATTTAATCCGATATTCTTTTTTTTGGTTGTTCCTCCTTCAATATCATAACAGTCATTAATGATAAAAAAGGCATTCTTGTCTAATTCTAATATAATTTGTTTAAACATATAATAATCTCTATTGGGAACTACACATAGTAAAACATCTTGCTTTTTACTTGTATATCCTCCTTCTGCTTTGATCCTTGTTACTCCTAATTTTAATTCATTGATAATAACATTTTCTATCTCATCTATTTTACTACTATTTATAATAAACATTTTACTTTCAGATATACCAATTACCATCTTATCTACAATAATACTAGACACATATAAAATAATGATACCATATACTACTTTTGGTATTCCAAATACTATTCCACCAAATAAAATTATAAACACATTACTTAATATTGTTGCTTGTCCTTCTGGCATATGCATATATTTACAGACAATTTGCATAATGATATCACTACCTCCAGTTGTATATTCCATTTTATACACAATACCATAAGCTATACCATATAAAATACTGGTAAATGCTACTGTTGTAATCATATCTTCAAATACAAATTTAGTAGCTAACATCTCTCCCAATGGTGCTGTAAGTGTAATCATTACTGGATATAAAATACTACCAAATATACTCTTCGTTGTCTTTTCTTTTCCCAAAAAGATAAAACTAATCCCAATTAAAAGTATCGCTGTAACATAAATAAATATTTGATCATTCCATCCAAATAAGTCATTAAAGATAATAGCTAAACTTGTTGTTCCACCGACAATTAGATCATTTGGTTTTAAAAATACATTATAATTTAAGCCAAGCAAAAATGTTCCTAAAATCATTAATACTAATCTTGGTATACGATTTTTATCTAATACTTTTTTTAATATCTTTGGTATATCCATATCATCCCTATCTTTCTAATAAAATAATATCGATAATTTAATTAAAAGTCAATAGAAAACCTTGTTTCTTTTACCAAAAGCGATCAAATAAATAGATATCTATGTCTAATAATTTTTTTATTATTCCGCACTTTTCTTCCGTTTCAGGGCAATTAACACAAGTACTGGCTAGACATGTGTTTTTCTCTGTATAAATAAAATCAACTATAAAAAAAACAACAATTGCTATAATTAAACCAATAAAAACATCTTTCATAACTCTACCTCTATTAAAATAATAGTTCTCTTAAATACAAAAGTCAACATAAAAATAAGACCTTTACATATAATAGATTGAGGTGAAATGATGAACGGTAATTTTTTTGGAAATCCTACTTTTCCAACTAATAATACGAATAATACTTCTAATATGACTAGTCCTCCAGGTAATTATAGCTATATGGAATCTTTACCTATAGAACAAAGTTATATTGAAAATATTTTACGACTTAATAAAGGAAAAAAAGTAAAAGCTTATTTTTCTTATCCAGATTCTACCGAATGGAGAGATAAAGTCTACGATGGCGTGATTGAAGAAGCTGGACGTGACCACTTAATTATGAGTGATCCTAAAACAGGAGATTGGTATCTGCTTCGTATGATTTATTTAGACTATGTTACTTTTGAAGAAAGAATTAATTATAGTCATGATTATTCAGAAAAAACGTTCTAATGGGAACGCTTTTTTAGTTAAAAGTAAGAATTAAAATATTTTTTCTCTTCGCCAAGAATACTATCTATACCATGACCTGGATAAATTATTATATCATCAGGATATTTACTAATTTCCTCTAGACTTTGAATCATATCTTTAACACTTGATGTTTCTAAGTCATATCTACCAATAGTATGATAGAATAAAAAGTCTCCAGTAAACATGACTTTTTCCCCTTTAAAATAAAAAGTTAAAGAGTCGCTAGCATGACCTGGTGTCTTAATTATTTCATACTTAAATGTCTTTCTAAGGAAAGTATTATGTTTAATATGATAATATTCCTCTAACTCTTCTAAAGCTAAAATATGATCCCAATGATGATGGGTTACTAATATTTCTTCTACTTCATAGTCTTTACAAGCTTCTTTTATTCTGCTTGCCTCATCTCCTGGATCAATAATGATACATTTATTATCCTTTTTTACTATATAACAATTGGTTCTAATACGACCTACTACTAAATGTTCTATTTTCAATTTAATCACCTTTACCATAATAGCAAAAAAGAAAGCTTTTTTCAACTTTCTTAATCGCAAGAACCATTATTTTCTTCGTAGTACTTGGTAATTGCATCTAATATATCATTACTGTTATGGTATGCAGTTATATCAATGATATCTTTTACATTTTCACTTACTTCTAATTCATTATCTTTTTGGGTAACTAGAAAAGTTTCTGTCTTATCATTAAGAGTACAGGTAATACTTCCTGTCACTTCTTCACTAGTATTCTCTTTAAAAACAGTAAAGGCTAGAATAGCTCCAATTAGAAAGATAAAGTAGATAATAATTAGAATGCCAATTACTTTTAATATCTTAATGATTATACCTGCTAAACGTTCAACATTGCTCATTTTTTCCTCCAATATATTTTCTTTTCCTACTAATTCATTTAAACTAACTTTTAGAATTTCTGCTAAATGAGTTGCATCTTCCAAGCTTGGAGATGTTTCATTTAGTTCCCATTTGCTTATTGTTTGTCTAGTAACATTTAGTTTTTCGGCTAACTCTTCTTGAGTCATATTATTTTTCTTTCTTAACTCACTTATTTTATACCCTATATTCATTTTTCTTCTCCTTTCAAAAAACATTATATCAAAAATCAGTATTATTACTATCAATTTTAAATGGAAAATACGCCCGTTTTGTTAACATTTGTTAAATTATTCTTTTTATGATAAAATATTGTTGGGGATTTGAGAACATGGAAAATGAAGAAGTTATTGAAAAATTACAAAATGCCAATATCGAATTATTAATCTTTTTTATCAAACTAATGATGAGAATATCCGAAAAGAAATTGCTGGAATAATTTTGGATATTAACCAAAGACTGGATAAAATTAGTAAAATCAATGAGGTAGAATTAGATCCTGTTTTATTAAGAGACCATTTGCAAAAGAGAGCAAATTATTTGGAATATTGTTTGGAATCACTCTCTGGTCTTATTGATGGCCATTTTATGCCTGAGATTGGTTGTTATGGTGATCTTGAATTAGTTGATTGGACACCTGTAATAGAAGGTCATAAAAAAGACCTTGAAGAAACAAAAAAGCGTATTGCTGAGATTAATCAAATGTTAGGCGAAGATGAACTTAAAAGATAAGTCCTTTAAATTAAGGATTTTTTCTTTTGTTGCAATTACTACTTTAAAAAAGTTAAAAAAATTGTTATAATTTTTATGGTGAAGAATATGTTGTGGTTATCAATTTTATTAATTATTGTGATTATTATTTGTTTAGTAGGTATTTATTATGTAATTCATTTTAATATGTTAAATGATTTAAAGACGAAAATTCATGAAGCAGAAATGATTATTGATGAAGCTTTAAGAAGCAAATATGATACTTTGATGCGTGTTAGTAATCATATTAGAAAACATATGGAAAGTAATAAAAATTATTTTAAAGAATATGAGAAACTAAATAGTACTAATATGACTAATTTTGATATGGATAGAAAATTAAATGAAGGTTATACTTTGATTCTTAAAATGATAGATGATTTAAAACTTAATCAAGATGAAGAAATTAATGCTGATATTGATCAAATTAAAAGATTGGATGAAAAACTTACAGCAGCGAAAAATTATTATAATAAAAATACTAGTGAGGAGAATGCTATTGTAAGAAGATTTCCTACGAATATAATTGCTAAAATTCATGGATTTAAAGTAAAATTGTTCTTTGATGGTAAAGATATGGATGATGAAATAATAGACGACTTCAAAATGTAAGTCGTCTATTTTTCTACGCGCCAATCAATTTCTTTTAAACCATTTTTTCTTAAGAATTCATTCGTTTTACTAAATGGTTTTGAACCAAAGAAACCATATCTAGCAGAAAATGGAGATGGATGCGGACTGGTTAATACTAGATGTTTAGGATTAGTGATATATTTGGCTTTTTCTTTAGCAAAATTTCCCCATAAAATAAATACTACTGGTTCTTCTTTTTCATTTAAAAGTCTAATAATATAATCAGTAAGACGTTCCCATCCTAGTTTCCTGTGGGATGCTGGAGTATCTTTAATTACTGTTAAAACAGCATTAAGCATTAATACTCCTTCACGAGCCCAATTAGTTAAGTCACCCGTGTGTGCTGGGGGAATTCCTAAGTCGTCCTGCAACTCTTTATAAATGTTTTGCAAAGATGGAGGAATAGC
>CALVQN010000001.1 GCA_944358135.1 uncultured Bacilli bacterium | reverse complement strand
ATGGCAGTTCCTTTTAGAAGAACAAGTAAAACTAAAAAAAGAATGCGTCGTACTCACTTAAAAAAAGAGGTTGGAGCATTAACTAAGTGCCCAAAATGTGGTGCTACTATTAGACCTCATCGTGCATGTACTAAGTGTGGTTACTATAAGAATGAAGAAGTAATTCAAGTTAATAAAGATGCTGAATAGTTAGAGTGTGTCTAACTTTTTTTCTTGTCTCAAAAACCCTAGTAAAGTAATTAAAAATATGGTATACTTGATTTAGCATAAAGAGGAGTGTCTAGAATGAAGTATGATGATTTAGAAAAAACTAGAGATTTGTTTGATATACCTGATGGAGATGTTCCAACACCAATTGAAGACTTGGATAGTGAAGGAGTTAGCAAAGAGACAATTGATGAGGATCTTACTTTTGGGTTAAGCGGGGAAGATGCAGTAGAACCTCAAAAAGAAGAACCTGAGTTGTTAGAAGATGTAAAAGAAAAGAAAAAGAAGAAAGAAAAAAAGCCAAAGAGAAAATTGAAAGAAATTTGGTCAGGATTTAGTAAGAAGAAAAAGATTATTATTATAGTTGTTCCTGTTTTATTACTACTTCTTATTATTGGTCTTGTTTTGTTCTTTGTTTTCAGAGATACAGAGGAAGTAGTACCTGAACCTGATGAACCAGAAGTAATTGTAGAGATGGATAATTATATTTATCAAGATGGTACACTCATTTTTTTAAATAGTAATGGGGATGAAATTGGTACTTATGAATGTACGAATAAATCTGAAGACTTGTGTTTTGTTTCTACTTATAGTGAAGAAGATGAGTTTGATGGACCAAGAAATGTTTATCAGGATGAATCTGTAGTTTTAAGACAATCAAAGATTTATCATGATCGTTATGTCTTTGTTTTTGATAATGAGTCTATAGAAGATAATGGAATTATTTTATATAATATTGAAGATCAAGAAAGTGTTGATACTTATAATTTAGTTAAGGGATTTAGTGATAGTGATTTGGTTATTTTAAGAGATAGTGATAATCGTTATGGAGTATTAGAACTTGGTACTGATATATCAGAAATACTTGGATTTTCTTATGATTATATAGGTAGAATGAATAGTGAGTCAGATTTCGTTGTTAATACAAATGCTCGTTATTATATTTATAATACTGAGGGTGAGGCTTTAAGTCAGGGTCTTAGGTATGAGATTAAGAGTTATGATGAAGAACATATTGTTGTAGATAGTAATGGATATTATGTTTATGATTATGATGGTAATTTGATTTTTGATGATGCATATGATTATATTGAGTTGTTAGATGATTATGCTGTTTTAATTGATAGTAATCAGATTTTTATTCGTGATTATCAAAATAATAGATATAATGAAGAGGGTATAGAAATTAATTCAACTTATTATAATCCTTTAAATATTTATAATGAAAATAAGGTTTTTGTTGAGGAGAAAAGAGCTTATGAAGTTTCTATTAATGAAGGTATACTTGATGTAACCTATACTCGAGATAATCGTGAAAGAACTACTTCTATTGATTTACAAGATGGAATTATGAGTGCTAAGTATAATTATATTAGTTATTTTGATGGAGTGTTATATTTCTATCAGGATGAAGAGAAAAAGGAAGTTTTAGGTACTTATAAATGTTCTAATGAAAATTCAGAAGATTTAACTAATTGTACAATAGCAACTGATTCTTTTTATAGTCATAATGAAGTAGAAGAGGATAAGAGTGGTAGTGTAGGATGGATACCAATATTTAATGATCGCTATGTATTTATCTTAGATACTATAGATTTAAATAATCCAACTGTTATTCTTTATGATTTAGAGACAAGTAAAGATTTGGCTAGATATTCTACTGTTGATAGTGGAAGTTATACTGGTAAAAAAGAAGTTACTTTTATAGATACTGATGCTGTTTATATTATGGCTCAAGCCAAAACTGATGGTGATTATGGACTTATTAGAATTAGTGATAATGTTGCAGGAACAATTGGATTTGATTATGATCTTATTGAAAAGATAGGTGAATATTATCAAGTAGGAACTTCTAGTGGAACTTATCAATTATATAATAATGTAGGTCAAAGTGTTAGTGCTGCTTATGGATATCGTATTTTAGATTATACAAGTAGCTATGTAAAGGTAGAACAAAATAATCAGTATTATGTTTATGATTTTGAGGGTAACCGATTGAGAGAAGAAGATGGAGCTTATCGTTATGTTGATTTACAAGATAATTATTATGTAGTTGTTGATTCAAATAATAAACTTAATATTCATAAATATTCTGATCCTGAATTTGCTTTATCAGAAGCTATAGATGTAGGAACTGAGGATTATGATGGAGCATTTAGTGTTACAGCATCTAATGGTGGATTTGTAGTTACTATTACTAGTACACATATGGTTTATACCTTTGATAGTAATGGTTTGGTTCAAGTTAGTGGTTGAAATTTATAAGAAAGTTTGTTAAAATATCATTATTAAAAGCGATGAACAAGAGGAGTAAGATTTTATTCTTTGATAGAGAGCTTATGGTTGGTGGAAATAAGTATTGAAGAAGTCTGAAGGTTGCTTGGGAGCTGGCTCGTATGCTCGTCTTAAAAGACGTTATCAAAATAAGTAAAATAAAAGGTGGTACCGTGGAGTTTCTCTACCCTTTGGTGCTTCCTTTTTTTGTTGGAGGTTTAATTATGTTAGTTAATAAAGATAGTTTAGAAAGAGAGGAAATAAATTCTCGTGTACATAAAGTTAGAGCAGTTATTCAAGACTATAATGGGAATATTTATGTTACGAATATGGATGACTCTTATAATCTTCCTGGGGGTCGAGTGGAAAATAAAGAGGATTTAAAGAAGGCACTTAAAAGAGAATTAAAAGAAGAATTAGGAATAAATGTAACTTATGGGGAAATGGAGTATGTTGGAAATATTATATTTTGGCATAAAGGGTTTCCTGGAGAAAAGGGAGTAGTAAATAGAGAAAATAATGTAGATTTATTTGTTATTGATGTTCCTAAAGAAGTTAATATGGAGAAAGTTAAACTTACTAATTATGAGAAACATTATCATTTTCATTTAATGGAATGTTCTTTAAAACAGATTGATGCTTTACTTAAAGAAAAGAATGATAATGAATATAAAAATTTTATAGATGTTGAGTTAGATGCTCTCATTCAAGAATATAAAAAATATAGAAAAGAGGATAAATATGTTGGATAAGAAATATGATCATAAACAAGTAGAAGAAAATAAATATGAAGAATGGAAGGAAGCTGGTTATTTTGAGTCAGTGGATAAAAGTAGAAAAGCGTTTTGTATTGTTATACCACCTCCTAATGTTACAGGTAAACTTCATATTGGGCATGCTTGGGATACCTCTATACAAGATGTGTTAATTCGTTATAAGAGGATGAAGGGTTTTGATGCTTTATGGGTTCCAGGGATGGATCATGCTGGAATTGCTACACAAGCTAAAGTTGATAAGAAACTTAAAGATATGGGAATTAATCCAAGAGATATGGATAGAGATGAGTGGCTTAAACATGCTTGGTCTTGGAAAGATGAATATGCCGAAAATATTCATAAACAATGGGCAAAATTAGGGTTATCTCTTGCTTATTCTAAAGAAAGATTTACTTTAGATGAAGGACTTTCAAAAGCAGTTAGAAAAGTATTTGCCCTTTTATATAATGAAGGACTTATTTATCAAGGAGAGAAAATTATAAACTGGGATCCTGTTGCTATGACGGCTTTATCTAATGAAGAAGTTATTTATAAAGATATTCCAGGAGCTTTTTATCATTTGAAATATCAGTTAGAAGATAGTGATGAATATTTGGATGTAGCGACAACTCGTCCTGAAACTCTTTTTGGAGATACTGCAGTAGCAGTTAATTCTGAAGACGAGAGATATAAAAAGTTTATTGGTAAACGTGTTATTTTACCTATTGTCGGTAGAAAGATTCCTGTTATTGGTGATGAACATGCTGATATGTCTAAAGGCTCAGGGTGTGTAAAGATAACTCCAGCTCATGATCCTAATGATTTTGAAGTAGGACTTAGACATAATTTAGAGAGAATTGTCTGTATTAATCCTAATGGAACGATGAATGAAAATGCTATAGGTTATGAAGGGTTGGATCGCTTTTTAGCACGGGAAAAGTTAATTGTTGATTTAAAAGAGCAAGGCCTTTTACTTGAGGTAGAACAAATTACTCATAATGCTCCGTTTAGTGAAAGAAGTGGTGCTTTAATTGAACCTTATTTATCTAAACAATGGTTTGTTAAAATGAGACCCTTAGCAGATGCTGTCTTGGAAAATCAGAAGAAGAAAGATAAAAAAGTTAATTTTGTTCCGAAAAGATTTGAAAAAATTATGAATCATTGGATGGAAATTACTTATGATTGGTGTATTTCTAGACAACTTTGGTGGGGACATAGAATTCCAGCTTGGTATAAAGATGGTGAAGTTTATGTTGGTGTGGAAGCACCTAAAGAAGACGGATGGGTACAAGATGAAGACGTGCTTGATACATGGTTTTCTAGTGCACTGTGGCCTTTTTCTACTTTAGGTTGGCCAGATAAAACTGATGATTTAGAAAGATATTATCCAAACTCTGTTTTAGTAACTGGTTATGATATTATTCCTTTTTGGGTTAATCGGATGACTTTTCAAGGGTTAAAATTTATGGGAGAAAGACCATTTGAGTACTGTTTAATTCATGGGCTTATTCGGGATAAAGAAGGACGTAAAATGTCTAAGAGTTTAGGAAATGGCATTGATCCTATGGATATGATAGATAAGTATGGAGCAGATGCTCTACGTTATTATTTAACTACAGCTGTGTCTAATGGAATGGATCTTAAGTTTGATGAAGAAGCTTTAAAATCAACTTGGAATTTTATCAATAAGCTTTGGAATGCTTCTAGGTTTGTTTTGATGAATTTAGATGGGTTTATTAGTGATGAAAAATTTAGTGATTTGTCTTTTACTGATAAATGGATTTTAACTAGATATAATGAAACGGTTAAGAATGTTACAAAGTATATGGATAAGTTTGAACTTAATAATGCTGGAGCAGAAATTTATAATTTTATCTATAATGATTTTTGTGATAATTATATCGAGTTTGCTAAATTTAATATGAATGAAGATACAACAAAGAAAGTATTAGTAAAGGTATTAAAGGGTATTTTAAAAATGTTGCATCCATTTATGCCTTATGTTACTGATGAGATATATCGCTTAATACCAGGAGTAACAGAAAATATTATGATTAGTGAATATCCTGTTTTTGATAAGAAAGAAATGTTTAAACAGGAAACGTTACAAGTTGAGCATATGATAGAATTTATTAGGCTTTATCGTAAAACTTATCAGGAAAATCATATGAATAAAACTGTTCAAGTTAAGTTTAATAATGATATTGATTATGATTTGATTAAGAAAATGCTTAAAATAGAAAATGTAGTAGAAGAAGCACAAGAGATTACTGCTTATCCTGTTCATTTTGGAGAATATGATGTAACGATTTATTTTGAGAGTGTAGTCACCGCGGAAGATCAAGCATTGTTACAAAAAGAAATCGATTCTTTAAAAGCATCTATTGCCAAGAGAAAAGCTTTGCTTGCTAATGAAAATTTTGTTGCTAAAGCACCAAGTAATTTAGTAGAACAAGAGCGTGTTAAACTTGCTCAGGAACAAGAAAAAATGCTTAAACTAGAAAGTTAGTTTAAGTTTTTTAAAATTTATAGTGACATTTATAGTGACATTTATAGTGACAGATGCTATAATTTATATGGAGGATATATATTATGATAGGCTTATTAGAGGATAAAAGAACTGAGTTTAAAGTAAAAATTACAGATAGTCTTGAAAAGGAAGTAATTGCATTTTTAAATACTGAAGGCGGCAATATTTTTATTGGCGTTGATGATCAGGGAAATATCCAAGATAATTTAGGAAATATAGATTTATTACAAAGAACAATAAAAGATAGATTGAAAAACAATATCATGCCTTCGACTTTAGGATTATTTGATGTTGTTGTGAATGATAAGGATGATAAAAAATATATACAAATTATTGTAGCGAAGGGCAATGAAAGACCTTACTATTTAAGGGGTATGGGAATGACTCCTGATAGTTGTTTTATTAGAGTTGGATCATCAGTCGAAAGTATGAATGGAGAAACAATTCTTAATTTATTTTCTAAAAGGACAAGAAATTCATTAAAAAATATAAAGTCTCCTAATCAAGATTTGGAATTTAAAACATTGAAGATCTATTATCAAGAAAATGGGTATGAAATAAATGATAATTTTTTAAAAAAACTAGATTTGTATAATGATAATGATGAATTTAATTATATAGCTTATTTGCTTTCTGATAATAACAATATTTCTGTGCAATTTGCAAAATATGAAGGAGAGGATGTTTATAATTTAATAGAAAATGAAGACTTTGGTTTTTGCTCCTTGATAAAAATGACTGATAATATTTTAAATAAACTTATGTTGGAAAATAAAACTTTTACAAAGATTGATGGCCCAACTAGAAAAGAAATAACAATGTATGATTATAATGCTGTAAAAGAATTGATAACAAATGCTTTGGTTCACAATGATTGGTGTAATGGATATTCCCCAAAGTTTGAAATGTTTAGTAACAGATTGGTTATCTCTTCTAATGGTGGAATTCAGGAAGGAGTATCACAAGAGGAATTTTTAAAAGGCTTTTCAAACCCTAGGAATCCTGAATTGATGAGAATTTTTAGGGATTTAAATTTTGTTGAACAACTTGGGACAGGAATTCAAAGAGTATTAAAAACATATGATAAAAATATATTCGAATTTTTTCCTAATCATATACGTGTTACTGTACCATATAATAAAAATGAATTTAAAGAAAATGAAACCTTAACATTAGATATGATTGATCTAAAACTTAATAAACTTCAAAATTCTATTCTAAAATTAATTATAGCTAAACCTAATATTACTCAAGAAGAACTAGCTAGATTATTAGATGTAAATAGAAGGACAATTATAAGGAATTTTAAAACATTGATTGATGAAAAATATGTAGAAAGAGTTGGACCAAATAAAAATGGCTATTGGAAAATCAATAAAAAATGATAGTTTAATTTTTTCTATAAAAGTTAATATACAATTATGATTAATTTATTTACTAAAATGTGAAAAAATTGCTTAAACTAGAAAGCTAGTCTAAGCAATTTTTTTCTTTTTTAATTTACGTATTTTTACTTGATATTTTAAGTTATATTTTTCGATCATTTTCCTCTTTTTTAACATTTTTTCTTGATTCATCATTAAAGAATATTTTAGTTTGTTGATATAGATTAAATATTCTTCGTCTAAAGATAATTCAGGATATTTAGATAGTATGTCTTTTTCAAGCGTAACTAAATAAGATAGATTATTATTTGTTAGTTTTATTGCTTCTTCTAGGGCATCGCTACCTTTTTTGATATATGCTAATTTGGGATCTTCATATAGAATAGATTTGCGTTTTAAAATTGAGTTTAAGAAGTTTAAATGATTATTGATGAATAGGGCAGCAGTAAATCCAAAAAAGTAGCGATTACGGATAAAGGGCAATGAAATCAGAAAAGGTAATTCTAGGGATTTACAAGTTTTTTTAATTTTTAATTTAATTAGTTCTTTCTCAATTTTTATTGTCTGTTTTTTACTTAAATTATCTAAATCTTCTACTTTAGTTAATAATTTTTCATTTAAATCAATAAGATGCTCTAAATGTAATTTTTTTAGTTCTTGTTCTAGAGTGGATAATTCTTGTTCAGTTATAGTTTCTTGTAATAAATCTTCTTCACGTGTTAATTCACTTTCTCTTCTTATTTCTATTTCTTTTTTAGTTTGCTTTAATTCTTGAATTTGTTTTTTTACTTTTTCTTGGTCAGAATTTTTTAAAGGTTTTGTTTGAAGAGTTTCTAGTTCTTTTAAAAGTAGATCAATTTTTAATAAAATGGCATCATAGTTTTTGTCTTCGAATTCAGGTTTATTTTGTTCTTTTCTTTTTTCCTCTTTTAACTCTTTAATTTGAGTATCTATTATTATACTATTTATGGTTATATATTTGATTTCTTTAGTTTTTTCTAATTCTAAGTTTTCTTTTGGAGATTCTTGAGAATTTTTTGTATCGATATTTTTTTCTGTTTGTTCTTCTGGTGGTGAAAGTTCATTTTGATTTCCTGCAACTATTTTTATATCTAAATCTGTTTTTGGGGGATGCTCTATATTTATTTGGGGTGAAGGGGGAATATTTGTTATTAAATTTTCTTCTATTTTTGGTATGTTGGGAGAAATGATAAAGTTTGGTTGTAAATTAATTTTAGGTGTTGCTTCTGAGAGATTTTCTTTATTTTTATTAAATAAAGGAGAAGGCAGGGGATTATCTTTGATAAAATCGGGTTCTTCTTTTTTATTATTTGTTATATTTTCTTCTTTTTTCCGACCAGCTAAAACAATATCTATTTCTTTTTGATTGTGTTCATTAGTTTTTGTTATATTAGGTAAATTTTCTTTGACTCTTTCTTCTTCATTAAAGGTTATAATCTTAGTTGTTTTAACTTCTTTTTTTAATTTGTTTAAGTTTTCATTGCCTAACTTAACTATATTCTCTTTAAGTTTGTCAGGGGTAAGAATTTGTTCTTTATTTATTTCTGTTATGATAATAGGTAATATAATTTCAGTAAGTTTTTCTATTTCTTTTTCCTCTTCTTTAGTCAGTTCATAAACTTTTCTTTCTTTTTTTTCACAATAATAATTTTTTATTTCTTCTTTTATTTGCTCTTTAGTGATTTTAAAGATGGAATCTTTAATTAGAGGATTATTTTCATTAAATATGGTAGAATCTTGAATTCTTTGTTCATTCTTTTTGATTTCATGTTTTAAATTTTCTTTTTTTCTTTCGAGTTTTTTTGATTCTTCATGATAGAATAGAGAATATATGACACATATTAATATTATAATTATATATTTTATCCATTTAAAAAGCCATTTTAAAAGTTTTATGATTTGATTGATAAAGCTTTTCATAAACATCACTGCGTACTATTTTATCATAAATTAAAGCATAAGTAAAATAACATAAAAAAATAAGAGAGTGATTTCTCTTATCACATTCTAAATGGCGTCCCCGATTGGAATCGAACCAACGACCTATTGCTTAGGAGGCAATTGCTCTATCCTACTGAGCTACGAGGACAACTGATATATAGATTATATAAAAAAATAATCTTTCTTGCAATAGTTTCTTTAATTAAAATAAAAAAGAACTGAAAGATACTTCAAATTACTTTTTTTCATTTAGGGGAGCATCTTCATCTAGTTCTTCAAATAAAAGCTTTATGGGAATTTCTAACTTTTTGGATATGTGATATAAAGTGTTTAGTGAAAAAGTTTGGAATGAATTATTTTCAATGTTGGAGATAAAGGTGTCAGTAAAATTGCATTCACTTGCTAATTTAGATTGACTCCAACCTTTTTGCTTTCTATATTTTTTTATGTTTTTTCCAACCCAAAAGTAAATATAATTGTCATCATTTTTATCTATATTTGCCATAATTTTTCCTCCTGTAAATATTATCAATCATTTGTGTTTATTTTGTTATATAATAAATAGTTGTACAATGAATGGTTGTATAAAATTAAAATTTGTGATACAATTAAGTCGATTAGGAAGTGAGTGTTATTGTAGTAAAGAATTTAACTATTGATTTAAAAATATTGTTTAGGAGTAGGAGTGTTAATTATGAAGAAAAAGATTGTTATTATTATTTTTATTATTTTAATTTTTATTCTAATTTTTACTATTGGATCTGCAATTATTGAAAATGCTCGGGCTTGGAAAATTGAGATTACTAACGAATATATAAATGTTAGAGAAAATCATTCTGTTTATGATTTACAAATTGATACTGTTTATCAGGGAGAAAAGTATAAAGTTTTAGATATTTATTTGGATAATCCAAATTATATATGGTATAAGATAAAAGTTGGATATAATGAAGGCTGGGTAGCTAGTGATAGAAATGAACCTTATGTTAAAGAATATAATAGTCCATATGCTTTAGAAGAAAATCCAGATATAGTAGATTATGCAAGTCCAATATTAAAGTTTTATGATGATACTTATAAAACTAAAAGTATCGATACTATTACGTTAGATCATTTAGAAATTATTGATGATTCTGACTATGAAGTAACTTATGAAATCTATAAAGAGGAAGAACCCGTTGATATGCCTGGTCCGCAATATTGGATCCAATATACAGTAATAGATTCTTTTGGTAATAAGACTGTTAAGGTTCAAAGAATAGAATTTGAAATTGCTCCATTAGATGATCAAGTATTGGACTTTTCGGAGTTAGATTATCAATAAACTGGATTGCAATAAATTTTTAAAATGAAGGAGAAGTATTTTTTATGAAAAAAACGGTTGCTATTATTTTTGGTGGTTGTTCAAGTGAATACGAAATATCACTTGTCTCAGCAACTTCTGTAATTAGAAATGTTAATAGAGATAAATATAATATTTTGCTGATTGGTATAACAAAAAACGGAGATTTTTATTTGTATAATGGAGATATAAATGATATTGAAAAGGATAAATGGCTAAATGAAAGTAAGATACAAAAAATTACAATTTCAACAAATCGAAGTGATCATGGGATAATTATTTTAAGTACAAATGAAATTATTAAAATTGATATTGTTTTTCCTGTATTGCATGGGCAAAATGGAGAAGATGGAAGATTACAGGGGTTGTTAGAACTCGCAGGAATAAAATATGTAGGGTGTGATATGATTTCATCGGCTTTATGTATGGATAAATATTTAGCTCATAAGATAGTTGCTTTAAATGGCTTTTTAGTGCCAAGATCTTATCTTTTTGATAAAAAAGATAGTTATGATTGGATAAAAAGTAAAATAAATGATTTGAGATTTCCGCTATTTGTAAAGCCTTTAAAAGCTGGTTCATCATTTGGAATTACGAAAATAAAAGTAATAAATGAATTAAAGCAGGCATTAAAAGAGGCATTTAAGTATGATAATAAAATTATTGTAGAAGAAAATATAGATGGATTTGAAGTTGGATGTGCTATATTAGGAAATGATAAATTGATTATTGGTGAAGTAGATGAAATTGAGTTAGAAGATGGATTTTTTGATTATTTTGAAAAATACAATTTAAAAACTAGTAAAATACATTTACCAGCAAGAATTAGTAGAGAAGAAAGGGAAAAAATTAAAGAAACTGCTCTTGCTATTTATAAAATATTAGGTTGTAGTGGTTTTGCAAGGGTTGATATGTTCTATACCAAAGACAAAAATATTGTTTTTAATGAGGTGAATACTATTCCAGGTTGTACAGCACATTCGAGATACCCTAGTATGTTAAAAGAAATTGGTATTTCTTTTGAAGAAGTCATTGATTTCTTAATTGAATTGGGGTGGGAGAAATGAAATTAGAAAAAGAAGATATTGGAAAAGGCGAATTAGTACTTATTAATCCAGATTATAAATTAAAAAGTAAAATAAATAATTTAGTATCATTTGGTAAAAAATATAATGATATAAAATTGAATAATATTGCAAATTGTGCTTTGCATTCAATACTGAATAATATAAATGCTGAAAGTAAAATAGTTCCTGTCAGTGGTTATAGAACACTTGAAGAACAAAAATATATATATGAGACATCTTTGAAAGAAAATGGCAGAGAGTATACCCAAAAATACGTTGCTCTACCTAATGCTAGTGAACATCAAACAGGTTTAGCAATAGATTTAGCATTAAATGAGGGACATATTGATTTTATTTGTCCTAGATTTCCTTATTATGGTATATGTCAAAGTTTTAGAAATATTGCGCCAAAATACGGTTTTATTGAGAGATATAAAGATGAAAAGAAAGCGATTACTAAAATAGCAAAAGAAGAATGGCATTTTCGATATGTTGGTTATCCCCATTCGAAAATAATAACAGAAAAAGATATTTGTTTAGAAGAATATATAGAATTTTTGAAAGATTTTTTGTATCCAAATCATCCTTTAATGTATGAAGAATATAAGATATTCTTCATTCCTTATAAAGGTCAAAGTATTAGTTTAGAATTGATGGAAGATTATACTGTTTCTGGAAATAATGTAGACGGTTTTATTTTGACGATTAAAGGAGAAAAATGATCAGTAAAAAAATAAATATTGATGTGTGGAGATTTGTAGTATCATTTTTAGTTGTTGCTGTTCATATTTCTCCATTTGCTAAAATTAGCCTCGAATTTGATTTTTTCTTTACTAGAATATTAGGTAGAATAGCAGTTCCATTATTTTTGATAATAACTGGATATTATATATTGGATAAGGCTTTAAAAGATAAACAAATTTTGACTGAATATACAAAGAAAATACTAAAAATTTATTTGCTTTGTATAATATTGTATTTACCCATTAATATTTATATGGGAAGTTTTAAAAATATTGATATTATTTTAATAATAAAAGATGTGTTTATAAATGGAACATTCTATCATTTATGGTATTTTCCAGCACTTATTGTTGGAGTATGGATTACTTATTATTTAGTAAAAAAAATAGGAAGAAAAAGAGCTTTAATTGTAACTATATTCTTATATCTAATCGGTTTATTTGGTGATAGTTATTATGGCATAACTACTATGAATCAGATTACAAAAAATGTATATGAATTTATGTTTCATATTTTTGATTATACAAGAAATGGTTTTTTCTATGTACCAATATTTATATGTTTAGGACATATTGTAAAGGCAAATACAAGAAGTTCAAAGCCTAATTTATTATATGCTTTATTATTCTTTACTCTTATTAGTGTAGAAGGAAGTATTTTGCGTTATTATAATTTGCAAAGGCATGATAGTATGTATTTATTTTTAGTTCCATTTATGTATTTCTTTTTCTGTTATTTAGCGGAACATAGTAAAACATCTAACAAGAAAATAAGAAATATTGCAACATGTATTTATATTTTCCACCCACTTTTTATTGTTGGAATTAGGTTTGTTTCTGGTATTATTGGAACGGACAAAATATTTGTTGAGAATAATTTAGTGTTTTATTTATTGGTTTGTGTATCAACGACAATATTTGCTTTCTTAATAGAGAAAATGAAAGAAGTGATGAAAAATGAAAGAAAATAACTCGTTAAGGGATAGAGCATGGATTGAAATTGATTTGGTTAATTTAGTTAATAATATAAATGAAATAAAAAAAATAATTTCTCCCAAAGCAAAAATCATGGCAGTTGTAAAAGCAAATGCTTATGGTCATGGAGCATTATTGATAGCAAAAAAATTATCAGAAATTGGTATAACTGATTTTGCCGTGGCCACATTAGAAGAAGGTATATATTTAAGAAAAAATAATATACAAGGTAATATTTTAATATTAGGTTTTACTAATTTTGATGATTTAGAATATGTTATAAAATACGATTTAATTCAAACTATTATAGATTATGATTATTCTGAAAAGATAAAAGAGTTAAATCTTAATGAAAAGTTAAATTGCCATATAAAAATAAATACTGGCATGAATAGATTAGGAGAAAAATATGATCATTTAGATAAATTATATAAAATTTACGAAAATGAAAAATTGAATATTTTAGGAACGTATAGCCATTTATGCGTTGCAGATTCTGATATAAAAGAAGATATTGATTTTACTAATAGACAAATTGAGTTATTTAATCAAACTATAAATAGAATTAAAATGAAAGGGTATGATACTGGAAAAGTTCATTTACAAAGTAGTTATGGTATAATTAACTATACTGGATTAGACTATGATTATGTGCGAGTTGGTATTCTTATGTATGGAGTAAATAGTTCGAAAGAATCATATCAATTAACGCATTTGAAGTTAAAACCAGTTTTATCACTGAAAGCTAGAATTACAAGTTTAAAAGAAGTAGATAAAAACGAATCTGTTAGTTATGGAAGAACATATATTGCAAGAGAGAAAAGAAAAATAGCGGCTGTATCTATAGGATATGCAGATGGTATACCAAGGAATTTATCTAATAAAGGATTGAAGGTTAAAGTAAAAGATATTTATTGCAATGTAGTTGGTAGAATTTGTATGGATCAGTTACTAATTGATATTTCTGATATTACGAATATTAAAATTGGTGATGAAGTAATTTTAATAGGAGAAAATGAAAAGATTAGTGCTTCTATGATTGCAATGAAGGGTGGTACTATTACGAATGAATTATTGAGTAGATTATCTAATAGATTGCCAAGAATTGTAAGTAAAGAAGAATAATTAACCATTTAATATAACATAATTTTATTTTGCAAATCAAATTAAAGTAATTATTTTTGTTTTGACCAATAGCTTAGAAGACTATTGGTCTATTTTGTGAATTTGTTTTTTAAGAAAAATGAACCTTTAAAATTTTAAAAAAATATGAAAACTTCATTTTTTAGAAAAAACGATTTTTAATTTTGGCTTATTTTAGGCAAAAAACATTTTTTAAAAAAGTTAAAAATTGAGTTTTGCATTTTTTTTAGAAAGTTAAATCTTCATTTTGTTAAATTGATGTCAATTGTCGTAAAGCGAACAAAAAATTTTTTTTAGGTATTCTAAGTGTTTATGGGCATCTTAAAAAAATAGCAGAAATTTGTCTAAAAAATGACTTGTTTTTTTATTCTATAATTTATATAATCAATTTGTAAATCGTAGATGTATAAGAGTGGAGGATGTGTTATGAAGACAGATACGAAGTTAGATAACTTGAAGGTTATGAAAAGGGATGGGAAAAAAGTAGAATTCCAACCTAAAAAGATTGCAATAGCAATAAAAAAGGGATTTGATAGTGCTTTGAATGAAGATTATAATCCTGAAGATAGCAATAAAGTATTTAATAGTGTACTTGATACTATTAAAGAAAAATATGCTGATTTAGAATTGATTAAAATTGAAGATATCCAAGATTTGATTGAATCAAAACTTTCAGAACTTGGTTATACAGATGTATTAAAATCATTTTCTAGTTATCGTAAGAGAAGAGCAGAGTCTCGTGATGTTTTTCAAAAAAGATATCATAAGTTAATGAAGATTGTTGAGTCACTTTCATTAAAAACTGCTTTAGAAGATGATAATAAAAGAGAAAATGGTAATATTGATGGTAATTCAGCGATGGGTACTATGCTTCAATATGGTAGTAACTTATCTAAAGAATTTGCTAAATCATATATGATGGAATCTAGATTTGCTGAGGCACATGATAATGGAACTATTCATATTCATGATATGGATTTCTTGCCTATGGGTACTACTACTTGCTGTCAAATTGATTTATTAGAACTTTTTAAAGATGGTTTTTCAACAGGTCATGGATTCCTTAGATGTCCTCAAGACATTATGAGTTATTCAGCACTTGCTGCAATTGCTATTCAGTCCAATCAAAATGATCAACATGGTGGACAAAGTATTCCAGCGTTTGATTATTTTCTAGCTCCTGGAGTTTTAAAAACATTTAGAAAACAGTTTAAACAAACTTTATATGATTATTTTGATTTAATGGGATTTGTTAATTTAATTAAATGGGATCATATTGTTAAAGATATTGATAAGTTAAAAACTATTGAGTTTGAAATAAGCGATTTTGAAGAATATTATAAGGATAGTAGTGAAGTAGAAAGAATATTTAGAGTTTCTTATGATAAAGCAATAGCTAAAACAAATAGAATGACATATCAAGCGATGGAAGCTTTTATTCATAATTTAAATACAATGCACTCTAGAGCAGGCGCACAAGTACCATTTTCATCAGTTAACTTTGGTACTGATATATCTCCAGAAGGAAGAATGGTTACTAAAAATTACTTGCTTGCAGCTGAAGCTGGCCTAGGTAAAGGTGAAACTCCAATATTCCCAATATCAATATTTAAAGTTAAAGAGGGACTTAATTATAATCCTGGTGAACCTAATTATGATTTATTTAAGTTATCATGTCGGGTTTCTGCAAAAAGATTATTTCCAAATTTCTCATTCATTGATTCATCATTTAATTTACCATATTATAAAGCAGGTGATTATAAAACAGAAGTTGCTTATATGGGATGTAGAACTAGAGTAATGGCTAATCCTGCAGTACCAGACAATGAAGTTGTTCCAGGAAGAGGTAATTTATCATTTACCACAATTAATTTGCCAAGACTTGGTATAAAATATGGAATTTTAGATGGTAAGAAAGCAGACATGAAAGGTTTTTACGCGGAACTTGGTAGTATCATGGATATGGTTAGAGATCAATTATTAGAGAGATTTGAACTTCAATGTAGTAAAAAAGTTTATAACTTCCCATTTTTGCTTGGTCAAGGAGTTTGGATTGATTCTAAGGGATTAAAGCCTAATTCAAGACTTAAACCAGTTTTGAAGAATGGAACGCTTACGATTGGGTTTATTGGTCTTGCTGAATGTTTAAAAGCATTATGTGGACATCATCA
The DNA here is from genome assembly GCA_944358135.1 of uncultured Bacilli bacterium. Classification (GTDB taxonomy): domain Bacteria; phylum Bacillota_I; class Bacilli_A; order RF39; family UBA660; genus Caccenecus. The sequence goes on along the minus strand of CALVQN010000001.1, from coordinate 48,620 downwards.
TGGTGAGGATGAGAAAGCTAGGAAGCTTGGACTTGACATTGTTAAGTTCATGAGAGAACGTTGTGATCAGTATGTTGAAGAATATAAATTAAATTTCTCACTTATTGCTACACCAGCAGAAGGGTTGAGTGGTAGATTTACGAGAATTGATCAATCTATTTATGGAATTATTCCTGGTGTAACTGATAGAGAATATTATACGAATTCATTCCATGTTCCTGTATATTATGATATTAGTATTGTAGATAAACTTAAAATTGAAGGCAAGTATCATAAGTATACAAATGGTGGTCATATTAGTTATATAGAACTAGATGGAGATACAGCGAATAATTTAGAGGCATTTGAAGCGATTGTACGTTTAATGCATGATAATGATATTGGATATGGGGCAATTAACCATCCAGTAGATCGTGATCCAGTTTGTGGATATACGGGGGTTATTAATGATGTTTGCCCAGGTTGTGGTCGACATGAAGCAGAGGGTGTAACAGTTGAGCGAGTAAAAAATGCAAGTCTATCTTATTATGGAAATTAGAAAGGAAGGATAAAAAATGAAAGATAGTGAAAGAATCATTGGAGAAGGGGTTAAATTTGAGCGTATTAGAAGAATAACTGGTTATTTGGTTGGTACAACTGATAGATTTAATAACGGTAAAAAAGCAGAGGAAAGAGACCGAGTAAAACATTCTACTAAAGGTCTTATGAGTGAAAAGAATCAATAATGCAAATACGTTTAGCAGCTGATATACAGAGAGATTCTATTGTAGATGGAGAAGGTGTTCGGGCAGTATTATGGACACAGGGTTGTGGACATCATTGCCCTGGATGCCAAAATCCTTCTACTTGGGATTTTAATAAAGGGATGCTTGTTGATATCGATGACGTCCTTTTAGCAATAGATGAATTAGAAGGACAAGATGGTATAACATTTTCAGGAGGAGATCCTGTTTATCAGTCTAAAGAATGTGCAGTTATTGCTAAATATGCTAAAAGTATTGGTTTAAATGTTTGGTGTTATACAGGATTTTTATATGAAGATTTGTTAGAAGATAAAGATCGAAGAGAGTTTTTAGATTATATTGATGTTTTGGTTGATGGTAAATTTATTTTGAAAGAAAAAAGCCTCTCTTTACATTTTAAAGGTTCTAGAAATCAAAGAGTGATTGATGTACCTAAGAGTTTACAAGAAAATAAGGTATGTTTAGTAGAAAAATATAAAGATCCAATTGTATATGAAAAACCAAAAAGAAGAGAAGAGAACATTTATATTTAGAACATAATGTTCTTTTTTCTTTGTAAAATTTAGTATAGTTTATTTGCTTTTTAAGATAACCTATTTAATTTGTGTTATACTAGATTAGGTGGATGATATGAAATATTATAATCAGGATATAAAAGAAATTTATAATAATTTAATGACAAATGAAAATGGTTTAACTGATGAAGAGGTAAAGATCCGTTTACATAAAAATGGATTTAATATATTAGAAGAAGGAAAAAGAAGAACAAAACTTAGTATTTTTTTAAAGCAATTTCAAAATTTGATGATTATTTTGTTACTTGTTGTTGGTGTTTTATCTTTTTTGTATGCTTTATTTGGTGATGGTGATTATTTAGATCCAATCGTTATTTTGGGTTGTACTTTTGTGAATATTTTAATGGGCTATTTTCAAGAGAGTAAAGCTGAGGATGCTATAGAAAAGTTAAAACAATATACATCTACTAAAGTTACTGTTAAAAGAGATGGCCATCAAAAGGAAGTTGATTCTAAAGAATTAGCTGTTGGTGATATTTTGGTTTTAGAAGCGGGGGATAAAATACCTGCTGATGCAAGAGTAATTGATGCTATGTTTGCTAAAGTTGATGAATCTATTTTAACTGGAGAAAGTGATTATGTTAGTAAAAGTGAAGAAGTATTGGATGGCAAAAAAAGTGTTCATGAGATGAAAAATATGATTTTTGCTGGGACTAGTTTGGTTACAGGTAAGATTGTGGCGGTTGTAACTAGTACAGGTATGAATACGGAAATTGGCTGTATAGCAGAGTCTTTAAATAAGAGTGAAGAACCAATTACTCCTTTGCAAGTAAAAGTAAAGAAAATTAGTACTTTTATTTCGATTTTGGCTATTTTTTTGGTTGGTTTTGTTCTCATTTTTGGACTTGTTAAAGATTATGATGTGTTGTCTTTAATTGTGTTATGTATTTCGATGATTGTAGCTAGTGTTCCTGAGTCACTTCCGATTGCCATTACAGCAACATTATCGATTGGTGTTAGTGCTATGGCAAAGAAAAAAGCAGTTGTAAGAAATATGGCGGCGATAGAAACTTTAGGGGCAACTGAAGTAATTTGCTCTGATAAGACAGGAACAATTACAACAAATCAAATGGAAGTGATAAATATTTTTGCAGATGGAAAGAATTATCAGGCTGAAAATTTTGATTTTAAGAATTATCCTGTGTTTGCGAAAATTATGGGGCTTTGTAGTAATGCAGTTTTAGATGATCATAAAAAGTATTATGGTGATGCCGTTGAAGTAGCAGGTGCTAATTTTTTACAAAAACAGGTGATTAGTAAAGAAGAGCTTGATGAAAAATATCCTAGAGTTATAGAAATTCCTTTTGATTCTGAGCGAAAAATGATGAGTTCAGTTAATCAAGATGGTGACGCTGTTTATTTATATGCTAAGGGAAGTTTAGATTCTATTTTGAAAAGAAGTAGTTCTATTTTTATCGATGGTAAAATAAGAAAAATTACTAATGAAGATAAGAAAATGTTTGTAGATCAAGAAAATGAATATTCCAATCAAGCACTCAAAGTAATTGCTTTTGCTTATAAAAAAGTGGATAAAAAAGTAAAAGATGATGAAGATTATCCAAAAGAAGAAAATGATCTTGTTCTTGTTTCCTTAGTAGGATTTAAAGATCCAGCTCACAAGGATGTTAAAGAGGCTATAAGTAAATGTATGGATGCCCATATTGATGTTTATATGATTACTGGAGATAATATTGAAACAGGTTGTGCTATTGCTAAAGAAGTTGGTATTATTTCAAGTGATAATGAAGGAATAGAGCTTAATTCTTTAAAGAAGTTTACTCAAAAAGAAATGGATGATTTGGTTTTAAAATATCGTGTTTTTGCAAGAGTTACTCCAGAGCAAAAATATGGAATTATTGAGTCTTTAAAAAGACAGGGTAAAGTTGTTGCGATGACTGGTGATGGGGTAAATGATGCTCCAGCGATGAGGATTGCCAGTGTAGCTGTTGGTATGGGGAAAAATGGTACTGATGTTACGAAGAATGTCGCTGATATCCTTCTTTTAGATGATTCTTTTTCAACAATTGTTACGGCAGTAGATGAAGGTAGAAGAATTTATGATAATGTTATTAGTAATGTTTTATATAATTTATCAAGTAATTTTACCGAAATTGTCATTATTATTATTGGTATGTTTTTAAGTCAAAATATTATTTTACCTTTACATGTTTTATATATTGATTTAGTTGCAGATACTGTTCCTTCTATTATGCTTGCTTTTGAAGGGGCTTCAAAAAACAATATGAAAAGAAAACCTAATGGAATTAATAAACCTATTTTTACTCCTTACTTTTTGGCTTTCTTGATTGCTTCAGTTATAGTTGAAGCGGGAATATCCATGATTGTTTATTCATTATTTATTCACGAGTCAGTGGAACTTGCTCAAACACTTGCTTTACTTAGTATTGTTATTAATGAATTTATTTTTGCTTATAATTGTCGTAGTTTAAAAGAGCAAATTAAAGATAGAGGTTTCTTTTCTAATAAATATTTAAATATTGGTATATTTATTTTGCTTGGAATTCAATTATTAGTGTTTTTAACACCAATTGGGAAAATATTTTCTTTAACATCAATTTCAATAGGGGAGTTTATTTTTGTCATTATCATTAATATTTTTAGTTTTGCTATTATAGAGATATTTAAACCGTTATTAAGCAAATTTTTTAAGGATGAGTAATTTTGTAACTATTTTTTCATATATTTAATTTGAGGAGAGATATATGAATCAAATAGATTTAAAGTTTGCACTACTACTTAATGAAATAAGAGGTTTGAGTGATAAAGAATTATATTATCAAATTCGTTCTTCTTTTGAGAGTGTTCCTGAGATTACAAGAAATAATATGATGAAGTTTTTTAATCAATTTCTTTATTGGGGAAGTATGGATATAGAAAATAATAATTATGAAGAAATTGAGTTGAAGGTTCATGAATTGAAAGAACATGTTAATGATTTTGAAGAATTGTATTTAAATTTAGAAGATTATCGTTCGAAAAAATTACTTTATGCAATATTGAATAATTGGATACACTATGATTTTAATACACTTAGTGAAGTAATTGAAAAGTGTTATGATGATTATTTTGATCTTGATTTAATTCCAAAGTGTCATAATGAAGTATTGGTTGATTTAGGGGCTTATACTGGAGATTCTACGATTTCATTCTTACGTAATTATGGGGATTCGTATCAGAAGATATATGCTTATGAAATTACACCAGAAACTTATCAAATATTAGTATCTAATTTAAGAGATTATCCTAATATTGTTTGTTATTTAAAAGGTGTAGGGGATCAAAAAGGGAGTATGTCTGTAGTAAATAGTATGGTTGATGCGTCAGCGAATACAGTTCTTATTTCTGATGATGGTGTAATTCCTATGGTTACTTTGGATGAAGATATTGGAGAAAAAATTACAATGATTAAAATGGATATAGAAGGATTTGAACAGTTAGCCATTAAAGGGGCAATGAATCACATTAAAAATGATCATCCTAAATTACTTATTTCCGTTTATCATAAGAATGAAGATTTGTGGAAAATTCCTAAAATGATTAAGGAAATTGATCCTACTTATCAATTTTATTTAAGGTATCATGGTGGTAACATTTATCCAACTGAGATTACTTTAATTGCTTTATAACAAAACTGTAATACTTTTTACAGTTTTTGTTTGTTATAATGGTAGTGGGTGATGGAAAACATGAAAAAAATTTTAGAAGTTAAAAATTTAAAAAAATATTATGGTAGTCATGGTAATATAACAAAGGCTGTTGATGGTATTAGTTTTGATGTATTAAAAGGAGAGTTTGTTGCTATCATGGGTGCTAGTGGTAGTGGTAAAACAACACTTTTAAATACTATTTCAACAATAGATACGGTTACTAGTGGTAATATTTACTTAAATGGAGTAGATATTACAACTTTAAAAGAAGAAGAATTAGCAGATTTTCGTAGAGAAAATTTGGGATTTATCTTTCAAGATTTTAATTTGTTAGATACTCTTACAATAGAGGAAAATATTTCTCTAGCTTTAATTATTAATCATGAAGATGTTTTAAAAGTTGAGCAAAAGGTTGATGATATTGCAAAAAAGCTAGGAATTGGTGATATTCTTAATAAATTTCCTTATGAGGTAAGTGGAGGACAAAAACAAAGATGTGCTTGTGCTAGAGCTTTAATTAATGAGCCTAAACTTATTTTAGCAGATGAACCAACTGGGGCACTAGATTCAAAGTCATCTAGAATGCTTTTGGAGGCTATGGATGAGATGAATGAAAGATTAAATGCTACTATACTTATGGTTACGCATGATTCTTTTAGTGCTAGTTTTTGTAAGAGAGTAATATTCATTAAAGATGGAAAAATATTTAATGAGATTTTAAAAGGGGAGAAGTCTAGAAAGGAATTTTTTAATGAGATATTAGATGTATTAACCATGTTGGGAGGAGATGATTCTCTTGCTTGCTAAGTTGGGGGTTCGAAATGCCAAAAGAAGTATTAAAGATTATATTATATATTTAATTACTGTAACACTTGCTTTTTCTTTTATCTTTGCCTTTAATTTAATTTCAAATTCCGAAGACGTACTTAATTTAAGTAGTGTGATGGATAATTTTAAATATGTGATGTATTTTGTGAATGCTTTTATTATTTTAGTTGTTTGTTTCCTTATTAATTATACGACTAAGTTTATGTTTAGTAAAAGAAGTCATGAGTTTGGTACTTATATGGTTTTAGGAATTAAGAAAAAGCAAATTTCAAGAATGTTTACTTTGGAAAATTTATTTTTAGGAGTTTTTGCTTTTCTCGTTTCTATTCCTGTTGGATACTTACTTAGTTGCTTATTTTCTTTAATTATTATGAATATATTTGATCTTCCTTATCAAGTTTTGATGGATTTTAATAGTAATGCATTACTTTTATCTATTCTTTATTTTGGTATTATTTACTTAATTGCATTATTCTTATCAAGAAGAAGAATTAAAAAAATGAAAGTTTATGATTTACTTTATTTGGAACGTCAAAATGAGAAGAATATAATTAAACATAAACATATTCGAAATATTGGTTTTATTATTTCTTTAGCTTTAGGAATTTATGCAATTTATTTGTTTGATGGAGAATTTCATATTGGAACAGAACCAAATATGGGTACTATATTTCTTTGTATAGGAATGCTTGCTGTTAGTATTTATGGAGTTACTTTTACGCTTGCTGATTTTATCTTAAATTTAGTTTTAAAAAGCAAAAAATTAAAATATTCTTCTGATAATTTGTTTGTAGCAAGAACGTTTTGCTCAAAAGTGAAAACAATGAGTTTTACTCTTGGTACACTTACACTTCTTATTACATTAACACTAGTATCACTTAATATGTCTAGTTTGTTTAAAGGAATGTTTGACTATCAAATTGAACTTGCTGCTCCTTATGATATTAATATTAATGATGATAAAACAAAATTTCCAGAATATATCAGTTTAGTAGATGAAGATTACACAATACTTGAAACATTCGAATATGATGCATATGAAGATTCAGCGAATAATATTTTAAATTTAATTGGTGATACTTGGAGAACATCTGATTTAGTCATTCCTCTTAGTTCTTATAATCAGCTATTAAAAATGAAAGGAATGGATCCTGTTTCTTTAGATGAAGGGGAGTATCTTTTACATGCTACAAGAGAATATAAAGATACTTTAGATGTAGATGAAATAGAAAATATTACTTTATCAAATGGTGTCGATCTTCATTTAAAAGAATTTCGAACCGAAGGATATACTTCTTCTTGGGCTTATGGATATGGTTATATTATAGTAGTTCCTGATAGGGCAACAGAAGAATTAACTGTTAGTGAGTCTCATTTAATTATTGATACAAAGGAAGATACAACCGAAGAATTAGCAAATGAATTAATTGCTTTTGCTTCTCCTGATTTTTGCGAAGAGAATGAATATGGTTATCAAGTGTGTTATTCTTTATCTAATATTGTGGTAAGAGGTCAGGAAGAAGCGAATAACAATGGCTTTATGACAATTACTAGTTTTGTATTTTACTATGTAGCCTTTATCTTTACCGCAGTAGTAGGTACAATTTTAGCTATACAATCTTTAAGTGATTCTACTAAATATAAATATCGTTATACAGTTCTCCGAAAGCTAGGAGTTAGAGACAAACAATTATTTAAAACCGTTCGTAAGCAATTATTACTATTTTTCTTATTTCCTTTAGTTTATCCAGTTATAGTTAGTATTTGTACTATTACCTCATTAAATGATTTATTTAAGTTAATTTTAGCAAATGATACAGTTTATTTAGTTTATTTCTTTAGTAATTTAATTTTATTTTTAATGATTTATGCAATTTATTTTATGGCAACATACTTTGGATTTAAGAAGAATATTATGGAATGAAAAAAGCAAGTAATTTGACAAGAATATAAAAATACGGTAGCATATTTGTCAATCAAAGGGGGAAATTTTGATGAAAGAAAATTTAGAAATAAGATATGATTTTATTTCAGAAGATGGGAGTAGACATCAGGATATGGAAAGTGTAAGAGTTGCCAATGAAAATTATGTGGAATACATGAATCCAAAAAAATCAATAAAATTGGAGCAGACGATCTTGATTTAAAGGCTATGCTTAGAAGCCAATTTAAAGAGAAATTTGAACTTGCTACTTATGTGATGACAGTGATGAATATCGATTTTAAAAAATGGGATGGCTATTATATTCTGCTAATAGACGCGGTAAAATCTGGAGTAGTAAGCCCACAAGAAATTGTAGCATTTGTTCGCAATTTAAGAAGTGCTTCAGTAATGACAATTACAATACCAGAACATGAAGAATATTTGAGAAGCATAAAAGCGTTAGATTTGTTAATAGATACAATTAATCGCGATCAAGGTCAATCAAGAAGATAAGCTACTTTATTGGGTAGCTTTTTCTATGTCTAAAATTTTAAATTACTATTGAAAATTATAATCTTTTGAAATGAATATCTTTACTTTTTCCTAGGTAAATGTTATACTTGATTTAAGGTGTATCATATGAAAGTATTAAGTTTAAAAGAACCTTTTGCAACACTAATTAAGAATAAAAAGAAATTAGTAGAAACGAGAAGTTGGAATACTAACTATCGGGGTGAATTATATATTCATGCTAGTGTTACAAAAATAGATAAAGAAATAAGGGGTAGAAAAGAACTTTTTGATTTACTTGGAAATGAATCTTTAGGTTTTGGTATGATTATTTGTAAATGTAGGCTTGTAGATTGTATTTATATGACAAAAGAATATGTAGAAGATATGAAGAAAAATCATTATCAAGAATATCTATGTGGTGAATATAAAGAGGGAAGATATGCTTGGATATTAAATAGTATTGAACCATTAGAAGAACCAATAAAAGCAAAAGGGCAACTTGGTATTTGGAATTATTATACAGAAGCTGATGTTATGGAACTTATGAGTGATATTGAGTATGGATGGGTAGATAAAAATAATCAGAAACGTATGATTGCTGATGAAGCTTATTCAGATAATTATTTATTGCAAACTCCAAAGGAAGTTATAAAAAACAAAATTGGTGTATGTTGGGATCAAGTAGAACTTGAAAGATATTATTTTAAAGGATATGATATTAAAACTTATTTTATTGTTCATTATGATGGGGGTAAATGTCCTACGCATACCTTTTTAATTTTTAAGAAAAATAATCAATACTATTGGTTTGAACATTCATGGGAAAAATATAAGGGAATACATGGATATGATACTTTAAAAGAATTATTAATTGATGTTAAAAGTAAGTTTATTAAAACAGAACTTCATTGTGATTGTGTATTAGATAATTTAATTATACGTGAGTATTCAAAACCTAAATATCATATATCTGTTCAAGAATTTTATAAGCATTGTGAAAATGGGAATGTTGTTGATTTAGATAGTTTGGAGAATGAATTATGATAGAGGAAGTTAAGAGTCAGTTTTTTTATTGCTAGAGAATGATAAAAGTGGTCATGGAATGGATCATATTAATAGAGTATTAAATTTATCTTTAAGGTTTGCTTTAGAGGAGAATGCTAATTTAGAAGTAGTATCTTTGATTGCACTACTTCATGATGTCGATGATCATAAATTATTTGGGGTAGATAGTGCCAATCGAAATGCTAGAGCAATAATGAATCAGTGTGATATTAATTTTGAGATTCAACAAAAGGTGTGTTCTGCTCTTAGATGTATTGGCTATAGTAAACGGTTAAATGGTTTAGTTCCGAGTACAATAGAAGGTATGGTTGTATCAGATGCTGACATGTGTGATGCCTTAGGTGCTAATGGTATTTTAAGAGTATATACTTATACTTTAAGAAGTGGAGATACTTTTTTTGATAAAAATATATTTCCTAAGGAAGAAGTTAATTATAAAGAATATATACAGAAGAATGCAAATACTGGTATTTGTCATATGTTTGAGAAAATATTAAGATTAAGAGGAATGATGCTTACAGAAAGTGGTAAGATGGAAGCAGAAATTAGAGAAAAAATAGTAATTGATTTTTTGTATCATCTATTTAGGGAAGAAAATGCTATAGAGTGGAAAAACTATTTAGATCAATATTTAGATAATCGAAAGTTAGTGTTAAAGAAGCAAGAATAAATAGTTTCAGTTGTCAAAAATTATTTGACAATCACACCCAAAAACAGTATAATTAGGGTGTGGTAATACAAAAGGGTGTAGAAAAATGAATTATAAATTTGAAGAGAGTATACAAAAAATTAAAAATCTTATGAAAGAAAATGGGGGTTATGTTACATCAAAAATGGTTAAAGAGCAAAAAATCCATTTGATGTATTTAAAAAAAATGTTAGACGAAAAAATGACAGAAAGGATTAGCAGAGGAATTTACATTGATGTAAATGCGATAGAAGATGTTTATTATACATTGCAACTTAGGTATCCTAAGGTTGTTTTTTCAAGATTTACAGCTCTATATTTTTATGGACTAACCGAAATTTATCCTTCTACTTTTGATTTAACTGTTCCTGCTAATTATCATGTAGAAGAGTTAAATAGAAAACATTCTGTTGTTAAATGTAGAGATGATTTATTTTCCATTGGTTTAATTAATATATATACTTCTTTAGGACATAAAGTTAATGTTTATGACATGGAAAGGTGTATTTGTGATATTATTAAGTATAGACATAAACTGGATTTAGAGCAAGTGAAAAAATCGGTTAAAATGTATGTAGCAAGTGATGATAAAAATTTAAGTCACTTATCTAGTTATTCTAAACAAATGGGAATTTATAAAGATGTAATGGAATTTGTTGGTATGTACTATGAATAGTATGCAAGTTAAAGATAAACTCAAAAGCATTAGTAAAGAGAAGAATGTAAATTTTAATATTATGTTAAAATTTTATGTTTTTGATCGTTTTGTTGTTCGATTAGCTAAGAGTGAATATAAAGATAATTTTATAATAAAGGGCGGCTTTTTATTAGGAACTTTGTTTGGAGTAGAAGCAAGAAGTACAATGGATATTGATGCTTCTATAACGAAGATCATGTTTGGTAAAAAGCAGATATTAAAAATGATTAATGCTATTATAAGTATCGATTTAGATGATAATATAAAATTTGAGATAAAAGGTGTTAATCCTATTAGAGAAGAAGATGAATACGGCGGCTATCGGATTTATTTGAATTTTTTATTTGAAAATATTAAAGAGGTTCTTAAAATTGATGTGGCAACAGGTGATGTTATTACTCCTAAGGCAATTATTTATCAGTATAAGCTATTGTTAGACAATAAATATGTTTCAGTATGGGCTTATAATATTGAAACTGTTTTAGCAGAAAAGATTGAGTCAGTATTTAGTAAAGTAGAGCTTACTAGTAGAATGAAGGATTATTATGATATTTATTTGATTTGTAGTAGAAATTGGAATGAAATAGATAAAGCAACTTTTAAGATTGCTGTTAATAATACTTTTCAAAAGAGGAATTTTGATAAAAATTTAAAAGAAATATTTTTAATTATTAAAAACAGTATACTCTTAAAAGAGAGATGGACAGCATATATTAAACAATATGATTATGTTAAAAATATTGAGTTTGAAGATATTCTTAAATGGTTAGAGAAAATTATAGAAATTTTAGTATAATGTGAAATTGTTGTATTAGAGAACTAGAATTATAAAACAGTGAATATTTAAACTAAATATTGAAAGTTATGATGGTGTATTTATTTTAAAAGTTGGGGGATGGTTGAATGAAAGATTTAATGATTAGAAGTGTGTAGAGGAATTTCTTACGTTTAAGGTAGACGAAAAAGATAAAGAAATTCGAGTTCGTTATGAAAATGATACCTTATAGATGAGGTAAAAAGTAATGACGGAGTTATTTGATGTTATAGATCTGCTTTTACAAAACATCTGAATAATATTTTTAATGAGAGAATGAATTGGAAAAAAGTTCAGTATGTTCCAAAGTGGAACATGCTGCTAAAGAGGTGAAAAAATATTCTAATAACTATGGGAGATTGTAATTTATTAGATAATAGAAATATATTAAAAGATGCTGGTAAAATATCAAAGAAAGTAGCTTGTGATAAAGCTTTAGGTGAATTTGAAAAATATCGAGTTAAACAAGATAAATTGTATAAATCAGATTTTGATTTGTTACTCGAAGAAACCTAAAATAAATATAGAGTTTTAAATCTCTATTTTATTTGCTATAATATTGGAGTATGAAGAGGGATACTATGAAGAAAATACTTTTATTACTTGTTTGCTTTTTTCCAATTAGTGTAAATGCCTTAGATATGCCAGAGATTAACAGTGCATCTGCAATTGTTTATGATATGGATGCAGATACAGTTATATTAGATAAGAATAGTCGCGAAGTACGTAGTGTTGCAAGTCTAACTAAGATTATGACTGTACTTGCTGCAATAGAAAATATTGATGATTTTAGTGCAAGTGTTACTATTACAAATGAGATGCTAGCAGGTATTTATTGGAATGCTTCTGTTGCTGGCTTAAAAGTCGGTGATACTGTTACTTATATGGATTTATTTTATGCAGCAATTCTTCCAAGTGGGGCTGATGCGACTCAAGTTCTTGCGTATGTTGTAAGTGGTAATGTTAGTGATTTTGTTACCAAAATGAATGAACTAGCAACTAGGATTGGTGCAACTAATACGCATTATGTGAATACAACAGGACTTGATCAAGAAGGGGCTTATTCCACTGCTTATGATCAAATGCTTATTTTAGCTTATGCTCTAGAAAATTCAATATTTAAAACGGTTTATACAACTAAAAATTATACTTTAACTAATGGTTTAGAAGTAGAAGCAACCGTCAATAAATATAATCGAGTACTTAATTTAGATACATCTAAAATTATAGGAAGTAAAACAGGAAATACTGGTGATGCAGGTTTATGCATGTCAGCACTCTTTTATCATGAAGATCATGAAATGTTACTCATTACCCTAGGTGCTGAAGTAATAGAAGATGTTCCTTATAATTTGATTGATACACTTACTCTTATTGATACAGTAAATGATGGCTATGTTATTCCTGCAGAAGAAGTTGCTATGGTTAATGAGTCCTCAGCTGTAAGTGATGTAGATGCTTCTTCTGTTTTTATTCATTACGAAACTGTCATTGTTGGTATTGTTTTAGTATTATTGTTTATTGCTTTCTTTTGTAGGAGAGTGAAGAAATGAAATTATTAATTGTTGAAGATGACTTTAAAATTAGAGAAGAATTGAAAATATTACTTGAGAGTGAAGGTTATCAAGTAGAAGCAATTGATTTTTTTCAAAATATTATTCAGGATATTATTGGTAAAGAATACGATTTATTATTATTAGATATTAATTTACCAAATGAAAATGGTTTTACTATTTGTAAAGAAATTAAAAAGCGTAAACAAGCTCCTATTATTTTTGTAACTAGTAGAAATAAAGAAGAAGATGAATTAAATAGCATACTTTCTGGTGGTGATGATTTTGTTGTAAAACCATATAATAAATATATTTTACTTGAAAAAATAAGAAGAGCATTGAAACTAAATGATCCAACACGATATAAAGAGATAGTTGTTCATGATGTTTTATTAGATTTACATTTATCTAAAGTTAAATATCAAGAAAAGGAAGTAGAATTAACTAGAAATGAATTTCGTATTTTATATTATTTGTTTTTAAATGTTGGACAAGTTTTGAGTAAAGAAAAATTAATCCAATATCTTTGGAATGACCAGTATTATTTAGATGAAACAATATTACTTGTTAATATTAATCGCTTAAGAAAAAAGTTGGAAGATATTGGACTTAATGATTTTGTAAAAACTAAAAGAGGGGTGGGATACTTCGTATGAGTTTTGGTTTATTCTTAGAAAAAAATATTTCTTTTCTTTTGTTTCAATTTTTTCTATCTTTCTTTATTTTTTTCATTTTTATTTTATTGGAGATTTCTTTAGTTTTTGCTATTCTTATTGTTTTCTTTATCTTTCTTTTTACTTTTCTTTATTTGTATTGTGTTTATTATGTAAAAAAGAAAAAAGCTTTAGAAATAATTAGAGAGTGTAATGATTTAGAAGAAAAATATTATATTTCAGAAATAATTCATAAAGATGATTCTATTGATGGTTATCCATATTATTATGCTTTGAAAGAGGCTTGTAAGGCAATGAATGATAAAATTGGTGATATAGAAAAGAGTGAGAGGGATTACCAAGAATATATTGAAAGTTTTGCTCATGAAATAAAAACACCAATTGCAGCGATATCCTTGTATGCAGAAAATAAAAAAGATGAATCTTTGAAATATGAAATAAGAAAAATAGAAGAGTATGTAGAGCAAGTTTTATATTATGCTAGAAGTGATGTAACAGAAAAAGATTATTTTGTTAAAAAAATAAAAATAAATGAACTTATCCATCCTTTAATTCTAAAAAATAAAGATATTTTACTTAAAAGGCATATAATTATCAATGTTCATGATTTAGATGTTTATGTTTATACTGATGAAAAGTGGGTATCTTTTATGATTAGTCAAGTTTTAAATAATGCGATTAAATATTTGGATAAAGATAAAAAGATGATTGAAATTTATAGTGAGATAAAAGATAATCAAGTTGTTTTAATGATACTTGATAATGGGTGTGGAATACGTTCATCTGATGCACCAAGAGTATTTGATAAAGGCTTTACTGGTAGTAATAGGAAGAAGGAATATGCTACAGGGATTGGATTATATTTGGTTAAAAAATTAAGTGAAAAATTGGATATTACGGTTTCGATTGATTCTAAATATCAAGAATATACTAAAGTTAGTTTTGTTTTTCCTAAAAGTAAAATGCATGAAGAAATACAAAAATATTAAAAATATGATATACTATGGATGTGATTGATATGAAAAAGATTTTGATTATTGAAGATGATGAAAGTGTTAGAAAAGAATTGGAAGAACTTCTTAGTAATGCTTCATATGAAGTATTAACACTTGAGAGTTATACCAATATGTTAGAGGATATTTTAAGTATGTATCCTGATTTGATTTTACTGGATATTAATATTCCTTATATGAATGGAGAGATGCTGCTTAAAAACTTAAGAAAAGTAAGTGATATTCCTGTAATTATGGTAACTAGTAAAAATACGGAAATAGATGAGGTTTTATCGATGAGTTATGGAGCAGATGATTACATTACGAAGCCTTATAATCCTACGATTTTACTTTTAAGAATTGGAGCAGTCTTAAAAAGAGGTGAAAAAAATATTGCTGATGTCATTCTTTATCATGATTTATCGATTGAAATTAAAAAAGGAATAGCTAAAAAGGGTAGTGAAGAAATTATCTTGACTAAAAATGAGATGATTATTTTTCTTTATTTATATGAAAGAATGGGGAGTATTGTTTCAAGAGATGAGTTAATGACAGAACTATGGAATAATGATGAATATATTAATGATAATGCTCTAACTGTTAATATTAGCAGACTTAGAAGTAAACTTAGAGAACTAGGTGTAGAAGATGCTATTGAAACAAGAAAGGGACAAGGGTATATTTTATTATGAAGTTAAGAGATTATTTAAAAGATAATTTTTTTATTATTGTTCTAGTATTTTTAACTTATTTTATTATTTACTCTTTTATGATTGGATTTAAAATTATTGGTGAGTTTAGATTGTGTTTTACAATTCTTTACTTTTTACTTTTTATTCTATTGTTTTTGTATGATTATTTTCGGAAGTATTTCTTTTATAAAGAGATATTATCAAAATTAGATTTGTTAGATGAAAAATATTTAATATGTGAGTTAGTTAGTAAGCCTAGTTTTTTAGATGGGGAAATTCTTTATCAAATGTTATATGAAATTAATAAGTCAATGAATGAAAATATTAGGGATTATCGGGTAAAGATTAATGATTTTAAAGAGTATGTAGAATTATGGATTCATGAAGTTAAACTTCCTTTATCTGCTTTAATCCTTTACACACATAATAAAAAAGTAGATAAAACACTAGTAAAAGAAATACAAAGAATAGATAATTATTTAGAACAAATACTTTATTATATACGAAGTGAAAATACAGAAGTAGATTATATAATTAAAAAAGTAGATTTAAATAAAGTTATTCGGGATGTACTACTTAAAAATAAAGATATTTTGTTAGAAAGAGGTATTGATGTTGTAAGTGATGCTCAGAAACTCCAAGTTTTAACCGATTATAAATGGTTAGAATTTATGATTAATCAAGTAATAAGTAATAGTATGAAATATATGAGAGATATTCTAAATAAAAAAATAGAAATTAAAGCTTATAAACAAGAAAACTCTATTGTTTTAGAAATATTTGATAATGGAATGGGTATTCCTGAATGTGATATAGGAAGAGTATTTAATAAAACCTTTACAGGTCAAAACGGAAGAAAAGTTCCTGGTTCTACGGGAATGGGTTTATATATTGTTAGTAATTTATGTAAAAAACTTGGACATAAATTAGAGATAGAATCAGAAGTAGGTAAGTATACCAAAGTTAGATTTATTTTTGATGACAATTTATTTTACAGTGAAGTAAGAAATAAGGAGTAAAGTTGATGTGTTTATATAATTTTTTAGTATACTTGATAGTGGATTAGAGATGGTAGGAATTGGGTAATTAATCTTACATAATTGTAATATTTGGTAATATTAGACGAATGATTTTTTCGTTCTTTTATTATATAATAAAGCATGAAAGGGTGATTTCATGGAAGAAATTTTAAAAATTGATAAGATTGAAAAGTATTATGGTAATAAATCAAATTTAACTAAAGCAATTGATAATATTAGTTTTAGTGTAAATAAAGGTGAATTTGTTGCGATTATGGGTGCTAGTGGTAGTGGTAAAACAACTTTACTTAATTGTATTTCAACTATTGATAAAGTTACAAGTGGGCATATATATGTTGCAGGTGATGATATTACTAAGTTAAAGGGAAATGAGTTAAATAAATTTAGAAGAGAAGAATTAGGGTTTATTTTTCAAGATTTTAATTTGCTTGATACTTTAACTGGTTATGAAAATATTGCTCTTGCTTTATCTATACAAAATGTTCCTGTTAAGTTAATGGATAAAAAAATAGAGGATATTGCTAGTAGATTAAATATTAAACATGTTTTAAAAAAATATCCTTATCAGATGAGTGGAGGAGAAAAGCAAAGAGTTGCTAGTGCTAGAGCGATTATTACGAATCCAAAATTAGTGCTTGCTGATGAACCAACAGGAGCATTAGACTCAAAGTCTTCTAGAATGCTCTTAGAGAGTTTTAATTATTTAAATACCGAACTTAAAACAACAATTTTGATGGTTACGCATGATGCTTTTAGCGCTTCTTATGCGAGTCGAGTAATATTCATTAAAGATGGTAAAATTTTTAATGAGTTAGTTAAAGCTGATAAATCTAGAAAAGAATTCTTTGATGAAATTATTGACGTTGTCACTATTCTTGGAGGAGATTTAAATGATGCTCTTTAAGTTATCTTTAAAAAATATTAAAAAGAGTTTTAAGGATTATGCGATTTATTTCTTTACTTTAATATTAGGTGTAGCTATATTCTATGTTTTTAATGCTATAGGTAGTCAAACCGTATTATTAAATGTTACATCTAGTACTAGAGAAATTATAGATTTAATGGTAAATATGCTTTCGGGAGTAAGTGTCTTTGTTTCTTTTATTCTAGGTTTCTTGATTATTTATGCAAGTAGATTTTTAATGAAAAGAAGAAATAAAGAGTTTGGTATTTATCTTACTTTAGGAATGAGTAAAACCAATATATCTAAAATTATGCTTTTTGAAACATTATTTATTGGGATTATTTCTTTAGTGATTGGTCTTATTATTGGTGTAGGTGCATCACAGTTTATGAGTGTTTTAGTTGCTAATAGTTTTGAGGCTGATCTTACTCAGTTTACCTTTGTTTTTTCTAGTAGTGCCATGATTAAAACCATTATTTATTTTGGTATTATGTATCTACTTGTTATGATCTTTAATGTAATTAATGTAGGACGTTGTAAATTAATTGATTTAATTTATGCAAGTAAAAAGAATGAAGAAGTTAAAATGAAGAATCCTATTATTTGTATTATTGTCTTTATTTTAGCTGCGTGTATACTTGGTTATGCTTATTATTTAGTAACTGGGGGAATTGATACTTTAACGGGTGCTAATGATATTTTTATTCCTATTATACTTGGATGTGTATCTACTTTCTTTATCTTTTGGTCTTTATCTGGACTTATATTAAAGATTGTGATGAGTTTTAAAAATATTTATTACAAAGGACTTAATAGTTTTGTTTTAAGACAAATTAGTAGTAAAGTAAATACAATGGTACTATCTATGACCTTTATTTGTTTAATGCTTTTTGTAACCATTTGTGTTTTTTCAAGTTCTTTATCTATCAAGAATTCTATGACAGCAAATTTAGTAGAGTTAGCGCCTATGGATGTAGAACTTTCTAAAACAAGAAATATTAGTCAAGAATATGTTAATGAAACAGGGTATAGTGAAATATTAAGAGAAGATTCTTACCGAAGTATTGAAGAAAGTTTAAAACTAGTTGATTTTAATGTTAATGATTATTTTAAAGATATTACTACTGTTTATCTTTATGTTTATGATGATTTTGCTTTTGAAGATACTTTGGGTAGTGCTGAAGAAGAAATAAAAGCAGAATATCCTATTTTTACTTATCATGCTCCTGAAGAGATTATGAAGTTATCTGATTATAATAAAGTAGCTAGACTTTATGGAAATAAAGAATATACTTTAAATAGTAATGAGTATATGATAGTAGCAGATTTTGATAGTACAATAGAGATGAGAAATGAAGCTTTAAAAACTAATCCTTCTATTACTGTGTTTGGTGTAACATTAAAGCCAAAATATGATGAGTGTCAAGATGGTTTTGTTAGAATATCAAATAGTCATATTAATACAGGAATTATTGTTGTTCCTGATGAAATAGTTGACGAGGCTTATTTAGAACAAGAAATTATGCTTGCTAATTATCAGGCTTCAAGTAAAGAAGGAAAACGAGCGATTGAAGATTCATTACTTGCATTAGATAATCATCCTAATAGTGGGAATATTACAATGAATGCTAGTACTAAAATTAGTATATATGAAGCTAGTGTTGGTTTAGGTGCTATGGTAACATTCATTGGTCTATATTTAGGTATTATTTTTCTTATTTCTAGTGCAGCTATACTTGCTTTAAAAGAATTGTCAGAAAGTGCTGATAATAAAGAAAGATATGCGATGCTTAGAAAGATTGGTACAGATGAGAGTATGATTAATCGAGCTTTGTTTAAACAAATTGCCATATTCTTTAGTGTACCTTTAGTGCTTGCTATTATTCATTCTATATTTGGTATTGAGTTTTGCAAGTATATCTTGATGACTTTTGGAAACGAAGAAATGACTAAGTCAATTACGATGACAGCAGTATTTTTAATTATTATTTATGGTGGATATTTCCTTATTACTTATTATTGTAGCAAAAACATTATTAAAGATAGATAAAAGTAAGTCTTTTGGGATTTACTTTTTTCTTTTAATTAAGTGTCGAATTATGTCGAACGGTTTTTCTTGCCTTTTTCAGTATAATCATTCATAATAGATAATTGTTATTCAGATTGGTAAACGCCTGCTTTCTTTTTATGAGTAGTTTAAACTACTTGATTTATTCAGGGGGGTTTTGACGAAAGTAGGAGGGATGTAAATGAGTGATACTAAACTATTACTGATTATAATAATTATGCTAGTCTCTATTATTAGAGATGACCATAAGAAAAAGCGCTAAGTAGCGCCTTTAGCAAATTCTTTGCAGGTGCTATCCAACTGAATAGCACTTACATATTCAATATAACATAAACTAGGATAATTGACAAGTAGATTTTTTTATTAATTAATGTCAAAATGTGCCGAACTTTTGTGCTTACTTTTATGATAAGCATATAGTATAATAATTATGTAATTTCCATTTAATGAAAGGGTGGTTTTAATGAAGGAAAGTAAATTAGCAACAATATCCAATTTATTTGAAGACCAGGAGATTCGGAGTGTTTGGGATCCTGAGAGAGAAGAATACTATTTTAGTGTAGTGGATGTAGTGAAAGCGTTAACTAATAGTCCTGATGCAAGAAAGTATTGGTCGGTTTTAAAAAATCGTTTAAAAAAAGAAGGTAGTGAAGTGACTACAAAATGTAGTCAGTTGAAAATGGAAGCACCAGATGGGAAATTGAGATTAAGAGATGCTATGGCTACAAAGGATATTTTTCGTCTTATTGAATCTATTCCAAGCCCTAAGGCTGAACCTTTTAAAGTTTGGTTAGCAAATTTAGGTAGTGAGAGAGTGGATGAAGTATTTGATCCTGAAAAAGCTGTAAAAAGGGCAGTCCATTATTATAAAATGCGTGGATATGATGATGAATGGATTAAACTTAGACTTGCTGGAATTGTTGATCGTAATAAACTTATGGATATTTGGAAGGATGGTGGTATTCATAATGATTATGAGTTTGGAATACTTACGAATGAAATTTATCAAGGTTGGTCGGGAATGAAGGCAAGTGAATATAAGAAATTTAAAGGTATTAGAAAAGAGTCGCTTCGAGATAATATGTCTGATTTAGAAGTGTTACTGACTGATATTGGAGAAGTAACTACAAGAGAGCTTGCTAAAGAACATAAGCCATATGGATTAGAGGAAAACAAAGAGATTGCTAGATCGGGTGGAGAGATAGCTAATATTACAAGAAAGGAAATTGAAAGTAGACTTGGGAAATCGGTTATTAGTCAGTCAAATAATATGGGTTATCGATATAAAGACGAAAATAAAAAGTTAGAGAATAAATAATTTATGATTATGCTTTTAAGCATAGTTTTTTCATGGTATAATTTAAATAGAGGAAAGATAAAAATGATAAAAGAAATAAAAATTGATGATATTAAAGAATTGTTTTTAAAAAGAGATGAAGATGCCAATAAAGGAGATTTTGGTAAAGTAGGGATACTTGGCGGTTCAATTAAATATAGTGGAGCGGTTAAACTGGCTAATATGAGTTTATGTGCTCTTAGAAGTGGATGTGGATTAGTAAGAGTAATTGTTCCTAAGAATATTTCTTCTTCTATTACTCCATATTTACTTGAACAAACTTTATCTCCTTATGAGTCTTTAGAAGATATTAAAAAATCTATAACTGGATTAACTGTTGTAGCAATTGGTATGGGTTGGAATTATGATGAAGAACATTTATCTATTTTAGAATATATATTAACTTCTTTTGAAGGTAATATAGTTATTGATGCAGATGGGCTTAATACTTTAGTGGGACATTTAGATTTATTAAAGTCTAGTAAAGCAAAAATTGTTCTTACTCCTCATTTAAAAGAGTTTTCAAGATTAATTAATTTAAGTATAGAGGAAATAGAAAAAGATAAAATTAATTTAGCTTTAAGTTTTGCTAAAGAACATCATGTTATACTAGTATTAAAGGGTCATACTACTATTGTTACTGATGGAGTAGATGTTTATTTATGTAAGTGTGGTGGTGCTGGTATGGCAACAAGTGGTAGTGGAGATGTGTTATCAGGAATACTTGCAGGTATGCTTGGATATCTTGATTATAATCTTTTAACTATAAGTGGAGGAGTAATGTTAAATGGTATAGCAGGAGAGATTGCAGAAGAAAAAAACACTGATATTAGTATGATAGCTAGTGATACGATTCATGCTATTCCAGATGCTATAAAAAAGATTAGAATCTAAATAAAATTAAAATGTTAGTTTATAATGAAAATAAATTGGTATAAAAGGTACTAGAAATAAGTATCTTTTTATTTAAATTAATTAAGATATTTAGGATAGTTTGTTTTACCAAGTAGGTAATCAGCAGAAATATTGTATTTTTTACAAATGGTATATAAATAATTTGTATTAATTATATTTATACCACGTTCATATGCAGAAATGTTGGTAAAACTAGTGTTTAAAAATTTTGCTAATTGTGTTTGATTAAGATTATGATTTTTTCTCAGTTCTTTTAATCTTTGACCACTTTTGTTTTTGTTTATCTCTTTTAAACTATTGTTATAGTTTTTTTCTTTTGTAAAGTTAAATATGTAATCTAAAGAAACGTTAAAATAATTGCAAATTCTATTTAAGTGTTTAATAGGAATAATTGAATATTCAGTTTCATAATTATTATATTGGCTTTTACTTATTTGTATAATTTTTCCCATTTCTTCTTGAGTCAATTCGGCATTATTTCTAATTATCTTTAAATTATTTTTATACATTTTTATCACCAAGTTAATTGTCTCATATCTTTATTTATCTTTTATCTTAGTACGTATATAATGTAAAATTGGTTGTAAAAATACGTATATAATGTAAAAATTGTTGATTTTTATTATAGCAGTTGTTATAATTTAATTGCATTAAGGGAATTTTATTGTATAAAAGTAATGAAAGGAATTAAGAATTATGGAATTTGAGGTATTAAAAAGAAGTCATGGAAAAAGAAATATTATTATTGGTTTGTTTTTAGTTGTTATAATAAGTGCAGTAGTACTTAATTATACATTAGCAAAATACAGAGTAAGTGATAGTGTACCAATCATAAATAGTGAGATAAATTATAAAGTACCAGATTTAAATATGGTGTCTTTATATATAGCAAATGAAGAAGAAGACTATGTTGAAGTAGATACTATACCGTTAAGTGGATATACATTAAATACAGAGCAAAGTTATTGCGGACAGTCTAATAGAGGAGAGATAGTTAAAGATGATAGTATAATACTTACATATGAAAATGGTTTAGTTAATGTATTAGGAATAAGTAAAAAAGGAACTAAATGTTATTTGTATTTTGATAGAGAACAAACAGTAGGAGAAGGAATACTATCTAATTATACTAACTTATTAACAAGAAGTGATTTTAGTACAACAGTAGAAGATACAACAACAGGAACTATATACTATGCAGATACAAGTAAAGGAAGAACATATTACTTCGCAGGAAATCCAACAGACAACTGGGTACAATTTGCAGGATTCTACTGGCGAATCATCCGAATTAATGAAAATGGAAGTGTAAGAATGATATATGCAGGAGAAGTATCAGGAAGTACAGAACCGGCAACAACAGGAACAAGCACTCAGATCCAAACAAATACATTTAATAGTTCGGAAGATAACAATATGTATGTGGGATATATGTATCAAAGTAATCAGGTACATGGATTAACCACAGATAGTACAATCAAAAAAGTATTAGATGAGTGGTATGAAGATAATCTACAAGTAAATTATGCACAATATTTGAGTACAGAGGTAGGATTCTGTGGAGATAGGGAGCCTAGTACAGATAAAATGACTAGTAATGGTTTAGGTGGGACAGGAATAACACAAACCTATTATGGAGCATATATAAGATTAGTAACAAATAAAACACCAACATTTGACTGTCAGAATGATAATGATTTATATACAGTGGTAAGTAGTAGTCAAGGGAATAAAGTATTAGACTATCCAATCGGACTTATTACAGCCGATGAAGTAGCCTTTGCAGGTGGAGTATATGGCATATCAAATAGTGGATATTACTTATTTACAAATCAACAATATTGGACCATGTCTCCATATTATTGTTGGGGAACTGGTCAAGCGCGTGTTTTTAGTGTACGTTATGATGGTATGCTTCCTGATAATAATCAGGTAGTAGTGGAACGGGGCATTCGACCTGTCATAAATCTCTCACCTGATGTAACCATAACAGGTTCAGGAACAACTTCTGATCCATACACTGTTGTTGGAACTTAGGCTCTTTTTCTTTTGGTAAAAATATGTTATACTTAGTTAGTAATGTTTTTTGAGGAATGATGATATGAATCAAGAGAAGATTGGTGAATTTATTAAAAAGATTAGGAAAGATAATCATTTGACACAGAAAGAGTTTGCAGAACTTTTTGGTGTTACTTATCAAGCTGTATCTAAGTGGGAAAATGGTTTAAATATTCCTGATATTGCTACATTAAAAGAGATTAGTAAAAAGTTTAATGTGGATATTAATGATTTATTAGATGGTGAAAATAAAAAGAAAAACTATTTTAAAAGATATGTTTTCATTGGTATTTGTGCACTAGTTATTGTGTCTTTGTTTTTAGTTTACCAATTTACTCATAATCATGATTTTACTTTTAAGACTGTTCGCAGTTCTTGTAGCGATTTCAGTGTTTTAGGAAGTATGGCTTATAATGATAATAAGACTTCTATTTATATTTCTAGTATTAATTGTCTTAATATGGATGAGGAAGAATATTCTTCTATTACTTGTATTTTATATGAACAAGTCGATAATACCAAAATAGAAATTAGTAGAAGTACTTATGAAGGAGATCCTATTACTTTAAATGATTATTTAAAAAATGTAGAATTTAATATTGATGATTATGAGAGTACTTGTAAGAATTATCGTGATGATAGTTTGTTTATTGAACTTAGAGCAAAGAATTCTCAAGGTGATGTTATTACTCATGAAATACCTTTGACTTTAGATGATAATTGTTCTAACTCAACTTCAAGTTGAGTTTTTTCAACTGCAAATTTATTTTCTTTTTTTCTGTCTTATTATAAAATGAGTTTGGGAGTGAAGAAGAAATGAAGAAAAAATTATTAATTGTTTTACTTGCTGTGATTATTTTGGCTGTTATTCTTTTCTTTGTGTTTAGTAGTATGTCTAATAATCATGATGAAGTAGAACAAACGATTAGTTTAGTGGAAAATCAGGAGGAATTGGAAAAAGAGTTTAAAAGTGACGGATATACAATAGATAATCCTAATATTATTGTTAATCCTTATGAAATATCACCTTTAACAGCTTTAGTCATATTTGAAACAGAAAGTGAGGTAGCACCTGTTGTAACAATTATAGGGAAAGATGAGAATACAACATTTACTCATGAGTTTGATGCAAATACTGTTCATTATTTACCGATATATGGTTTATATGCTGGTCGTGATAATGAAATTATAATTGAGTATGGGGATGTAGAAAAAAGAATTACTATTACTACTGAAGAATTACCAGAAGATTTTATATTACCTACAAGTGTAGAAGCAGATAAAGAAAGTTTGGAAAATGATTTGTACTTTTTTTCTCCATCAAGTGGTGGATATACTAGTGCATATGATGTCAATGGTGATGTTAGATGGTATTTAACCATTAATGCTTTATGGGAAATTAACCGTCTTAGTAATGGACATTTGATGGTATCAACAGAAAGACTTGTTAATTCACCTTATTATATGACTGGTATGTATGAAATGGATTTATTAGGAAAAATTTATAAGGAAATTAGTTTAGAAGGTGGCTATCATCATGATTATTTTGAGATGCCCAATGGAAATTTACTTGTTGCTAGTGATGATTTTAATAGTGGTTCTGGTACTGTTGAAGATGTGATTGTGGAAGTCGACATTAATACAGGTGATATTGTTAAGTCTTGGGATTTAAAGGATGTTTTAAATAGGGAAGATGGTAAGAGTGAAAATTGGGTTGAGTATGATTGGTTTCATAATAATTCGGTTTGGTATGATGAGGCTACTAATTCTATCACTTTATCAGGAAGACACCAAGATGCGGTAATTAATATTGATTATGATACAGGAGATTTAAATTGGATTATTGGTGATCCAACTAATTGGAGTGAAGAATATCAAAAATATTTCTTTACGCCAGTAGGAGATGATTTTGAGTGGCAATGGAGTCAACATGCAGCGATGATTACTCCTGAAGGTTATGTATTTATTTTAGATAATGGAAATAATAAATCAAAGATAAAGGAAGAATATGTTCCAGCGAGTGAGAGTTATACACGTGGTGTTATGTATAAAATTGATACTGATAATATGACGATTGAACAAATTTGGGGATATGGTAAAGAGCGAGGCAGTGAATTTTATTCTCCTTATATTTCTGATGTTGATTATTTAGAAGAAGATCATTATATAGTTCACTCTGGAGGTATTGTTTATGTAGATGGAAAAAATTCTAATCAACCTGCTGGTCTTGGTGGGGCAGACAAGTTAGTTAGTGATACAGTAGAACTATTAAATGATGAAGTTATTTTTGAAATTGTTTTACCTAATAATAATTATCGGGTAGAGAAGATGAGTTTGTATCAAGAGAATGAAACTTTTGAATTGGGAAAGGCAGTAAGAATAGGTAGTTTAGGAGAAACAAAAGTAGATGATGATAGATTTGGCTTTATATTGGGGACTAGTGATATTGAAGAATTTGAAAGAGAATTTTCAGTTACTCAAGAAACAGATCGCTTAGTGGTTAGTGGTAGATTTAAAAGGGGCGAAGATGTTAATATTCTTTTATATCAAAATATGAATAGTAAAGTTTATCATATTTCCGTAAGTAAGAAACCTTATACGGCTTTATGTTTAGATATTTTTACTGAGGATGAAACAGAAAATGGAATTGTTGTAAATAAATATATTAATAGTGAAGGATTAAGCGGTAAATATTCTATTTATTTAGAAATAGATGATACTATTTATGATACAGGAGAGTATGTAGAATTTTAAGAGAAGTAAATTTCTCTTTTTTCTTTTAAAAAATATTTATTAGAAATGAAAAAAGTAAATTAATATGGTAAAATAAGATGAGGAAGTGAAGAAATGGGTAAAATATCAAATGCTATTCAAATGTTAAACTATTTAAATACAGGAAATAAATATAGTGTAAAGGAATTATCAGAAAAAATAGGTATTACTGAGCGAATGATAAGGTATTACAAATGTGAATTAGAGCAAGCAGGAATTCCAATTGAAACTTTTATGGGACCTAATGGAGGATATTATATTATAAATGTTAAAAACCAGTATAATCATTTTAATAAATATGATATTCAATTGTTAGAAAATATTAATGGGATGTTAGAAAAAATAGGATATAAAGATATTGTAAAATATAGAAAATTAATTAATAGAATTCAATTTGCAAGTGATGTAGAGGAAGAAAAAAGTAAATATTTTTTAGATAATGGTATTAGTGATAAATCTGAATTGTATTTTGCTTTAAATGATGCAATTTCTAATAAAACACCATTAAAAATATTATATAGAAATTTAAATCAAGAATGGCAAGAAAGAATAATTCATCCTTTACAAATATTTAATTATGATAAAACATTCTATGTAACTGCGTATTGTGAATTAAGAAATGATATTAGACATTTTGAGATAGATAGAATAAAATTAAATAGTAAATAATTTAGACAAAATATTTCCTATAAGTGTGATATAATAAATTTATTGAGGTGTTAATTATGTTTAAAGAGAATGTTTTTATTGATTTTGATGGAGTAATATTTGATACTGAGAAGAGAGTTGTTGAAAGAAAAAAGTTAAGACCTGATATAAGTTGGAATGTTTTTTTTGAAGAGTTAGATTGGTTTGAATTATTAGAAGAAGCAAAAGTAATAAATAATGCTATTGTTTATATATTAGAAGCACAAAGTAAATCTAGGCAAATTGCTATTTTAACTAAAATTCATACTTTACTCGAAATGGAAGCAAAGGTGAGAGCCTTAAGAAGCAGAAATATTGAGATACCAATTTTATTTGTTCCTCCACATATTAAAAAAAGCCAAATATATTTACCAAATAATGGCGAGATTTTAATTGATGATAGTGTTAAAAATTTAATTGATTGGGAACAAAAAGGAGGAAGAAGTCTTTATTTTAGTGAAAATTTAGATTCTTCCAATCAATTTGAAGTCGTGAAAAGTTTACGTAGAATTTTATAGGAGAATAGTATGGTAAGTGAAGAATTGTTAAATAATTATGAGAGAGCATTGCGACAAAAATATAATGCTGTATGTTTTGATATTGATGGTACTTTAACTATAGAACATTCCACAAAAATAGATTCTCGTGTTTTGCCAATATTAGCTAATCTATTAAAGAGACATATTCCAATTCTTTTTATTACTGGTAGAGGAGAAACTGGTTTAAGTGATTTATTAAATGATATTGTTAATGATTTAAAAAATAAATATAATGTTACTGATAAGCAATTGTTAAGAATGTATGCTCTTACTAATGATGGTGCAAGGTTACTTATGACTGGTAATGAAAGTAAACAATTGTTTAATGTTAGTGAATATATATCCTCTAAAGAAGACCTTATTCAATTGGAAGAATTAAACAAAAAAATTATTACTTTATTTAACGCTCTTAACTTTGATAAATGCTGCAAGATTACTTACTCAACCGATTCTAAAACAAATACTATAATAAATATAAGAATAATGGTTTTAAGTGATGATATAAAATATAATAATAAAGTATTTGATTTCATTAATTTATTAATAGGAAGTTATAAAAATTCCAATCTAAATTTGACAATAGGAATGCATAATGGTAAACAAGTTTTACAAGTAGGTACTGCAACTAAAGATAAAGCTATAAAAATTGCCGAAAAAATAATAGGGATTCCTCAGAATTCAATGCTTCGAATTGGAGATTGTGGAGATAAATTTGGAAATGATTATTCTATGTTACAATGTTCTCAGGGGTTTAGTGTTGGGAAAAATAGTGGAGATGTTGATAAGTGTTTCCCAATTATTGAAAATGGTAAAATAATAACAGGTGTTAATGGAACTTTAAGTTTATTAAAAAAAGCAAAATTATTGCCCACAATCTGTTTAGAGCATGCTATTCAAAGTGAGTATGCAAGAGCATATGCTACAATTGAAAAGAAAATGAATCAAGGTAAAAATAATAAAATCATCTATTTTAATAATTTGATTAATAATAAATTTCAGACAATTGATGGAATTTCTAGTGTATTTGATTTTTCAAGTGGAAGTGTTAAAATTCCTATGTATGATTGGATTACAATACCAGATGATAATCCATTAAAGCAGCTATGGCTTATATGTAATGATTTTAGTTTGTGTTATTCAATGTATGATAATGAAAATATATTGTTAAGAGGTTCAAAAACTTATTACTATTTTTTATCGCAAAGACTTCATGACGAAAATACGCAAGAAGATTTAACTACTAGGGAAATGGTGTATGAATGGTTACATAATAATGTAGATTTTTTTTCAAAAGCTTTCATAGCAATTAATCAACTTTTTGATGTAAATGATTTAAATAATACTAAAATGATATTAGGTTTAATTGATAATATCAGAAATTATTTGTTAGTTTTATTGAATCAACAAATTATTAGTAATGATGATTTAAAAAGTGCAATAGTTAACTTAGAGGCATCTATTCAAGGATCATTATTGAATAAACTTTATCATGCTTTAGTAATTGCAGAAGATTTGATGAAAAATATTTCATTTAATGAAAATTATCAAATTAATTGTGTTGATATTACAAATTTAATTAAAAGTGCTATTTTAATTACTAATGAGTTTATAGTAGAATTTACAAAGTATAAAGATAAAGACAATTATTCTAAAGATTTTAGAGCATATAGAGAGATAGATAATTTTGCTGAAAATTTTATTACTTGTTATTTAACTATGCAAAAAGATTCTAATATTTTTGATAAAGGTATTTGTGGAGTGTGTTATGGAGGCTTAGAATTACCAATTATAATGAAAGCAATTGATAATAGATTGAATGAGGTTTCTATATTGAAATTTAATAGAAATGTAACAGGGTATGCTAAAAAACAGTCATTAGAATTAAGATTTTTTGATATTTTTGAGGCTGGTGGGATTGAACTTTTGGGAATAGATAAACAAAAGAAATATATTATTTTAGATGATAATTTATTGACAGGGAAAACAATGCAATTAGTTTTAACTACTTTTTTTGATATAGGCATAGATGTTGACAAAATAGTTGCTGTGAGATATCCAGGAGTGAATAGAATTAGTCAAATGTTTCTACCAAACCATGGGGCTGTTGATTATAGACATTTCTTTAATTTTATAGAGGGTTTATATTTTCCTAGTCCATATAGTTGGAGAGATAGATATAGTGAAAATTTATATGAGGATTCTTTAGGAATTTTTGATTTAAATAGAAGAAAAATCTTAGAATGTTTAATAAAAAATGGAGATTATTCTCCAAAAAGTGAAGTACTATTAGTAAAAAGGGTGATAAAAAAATGAAGGTAATTAGTATAGGAGATTTGGTTACTGATTTTTATTATAAAAATGGTAAACTTATAGGAGTAAGTGGAGGAATGAGCTCTCATAATATCATTTTCAATATTGCTAAGTTAGGTTTGAACACAGCTGTTTATGGAGCTTGTGGTGATGATGCTTTAGGCAAAGTAGCTATTAATAGTTTACAAGATGTTGGAGTAAATATTGATGGAGTTAAAATTAAGAAAGATATACATACTCGCTCTTTTCATGTTCTTTATCAAGAAGTAGATGGTAAACTTGAGTTTGTTTCTAAGAAAAGGTGTCCCTTTTGTAATACAAAAAGATGGTATGAGATGAGCGAAATTGAAGTGAATGATATTTTAAAGCAAATTAATGATGATGATGTTTTGGTTTTTGATAATTTAAACGATAAAAATCAAATTATTATTGATTATGGCAATAGTAAAAAGATGTTGGATTTAGGGCAATATTTTGAATTAGAAAGTTTGAGTAATCAAGAAATATTAAAAAAGATAAAAGCTAAATTTGATATTATAAACTTAAATGAACGTGTAGAAAAATATTTAAAGAATAGATTTTCTTTGGAATTATTAGAAGATGTATATGGTTTGTTACAACCTAAAATGATGATTGTTACGAGAGGAAGCAAAGGCTCTGATTTTGTTTTTAATCATCATAAAGTTAGTAAAGAGCTAACTAATCCTGAGGTTGAAGTTGACCCAACAGGGGCAGGTGATGCTTTTTTTGCTGTATTTATTAGTGAATATATAAAAAATAATTATATTATTGACTATAAATTTATTGATTCCACTTTTGATAAGGCTACTAAACTTACGAAAAAGGTTGTTAAAAAAATGGGAGCAAGGGGGCATATTCAAAATTTATATAAAATTAAAAAGTCTGGAGATAATTGTACTTGTAATAATTTTGATTTAGTGGTTAGAAAGCAAATAAAAAGATGCAATATCAATATTAATAATTTAGAGACAAGAGTTATTAATGCGGTTAATAGTGGGGCTTATGATAAATTGGTTAAAATTAATTTTGATAATTTAAATAATGTTATTTTTGTTGGTACAGGTGGTTCCTTTGCTGGAGCAAAATTTGCATCAAAAGTTATTAATCAATTATATGGGGTAAATACAATTTCTTTGTATCCTAGAGATTTTTATTATAGGAATAATAAGAGTTTGGAGGCAGTATTTTTATTTACTTATTCTGGAACGACTGACGATTTATGTGTTGCAACAAGTTTAATTAGTAGCGGAAAGAAGTATATTATAACTAAAGGAGAATTACAAAAAGTTGTGACAAAAACAGGAATATCTAAAGAACATATTATTTCTTATCGCTCAGGAGTAAATAAAGGAAAAGAAAGAGGATTTTTATCATTTGAAGGAGCTTTAGCTCCAGCAAGTTTGTTTTTGAAATTATATTTTGATGAAAAAGTGAATAGTGATATTGTTGAATTCATTAGAGATAGTATAAATTATTGGAAAAATTACTTTACCAATTATTTTAAAGAAAATGGAAAAATGTTAAAAGAATTTTTGACTATTGGGAGTAGTTTTAATATTTTTATGGGAGATTTTACAGAATCTGCTTGTGTTGATTTGGAAAGTAAGATAATTGAATCTGGTATATACAACTCTTTAATTCATGAAAAGAAGAATTTTTCACATGGACGATTTATTAATTATGAACACTTGAGTAGTAAAAAAAACATTTATTTTAAACAAAAAACTACAAGTTTATATGAAAAACGATTATTAAAATATTTAGAAAATAGTCAAAATTTCATTATTGAAAGTAGATATGATGGAATATTATGTGAATATGATTTATTAATTGCTTCTCAATATTTAATATATTATATTGCAAATTTTTTGAATATAGATATTTCTAAGCCTGTATATAGTGAAGATGCTATGAAGATTTATTTTTATAAAGGAGAATTGTAGTAAATTTCTCTTTTTTCTTTTAAAAAAAGCTTGACTTGGAGTATACTTCAAGTAGTATGATTAGTTTGAGGTGATAAAAATAACTATACAAGAAGTAGCAAGTAATTATGATTTGAGTAAAGATACATTAAGGTATTATGAAAAAGAGGGGTTGATTGGCCCAATAAGAAAGAATGAAAGTGGAATTAGAGAATATTCTAAAGAAGATTTGGATAGAATAGAATTTGTTAAGTGTATGCGTAGTGCGGGTCTTTCTATTGCAGTTTTAAAAGAATATATTAGGCTTTATGATGAAGGGGATTCTACAAAAGAAGCAAGAATTAAGCTTCTTGAAAATGAAAAAATTATCCTAAAAGAAAAAATTGATTGTATGCAAGAAGCTTATCATAAATTAGAATATAAGATTGATTATTATAAGAAGGGAGATGGAAAGTGAAGTTAGTTGCTTATTTTTCACGGAATGGAGAAAATTATACCAAAAATGGTATTGAAAATTTGAGTGTTGGAAATACAGAAGTAGTTGCTAAAAAGATTAGTGAACTTACTGGTGCTGATTTATTTAAAATAGAGACAGTTAAAGATTATCCCATAGATTATCATGAAACAACAAGAATAGCTCAAGAAGAACTAAGAGACAAAAAACGCCCTGAATTAAAAAAGCATTTAATAAATATTGATAATTATGATACAATTTATTTAGGGTATCCTAATTGGTGGGGTACTATGCCGATGGCAGTATTTACTTTTTTAGAAAGTATTGATTTAAAAGGAAAAGTGATAAAGCCTTTTTGTACTCATGAAGGTAGTGGTATAGGAAATAGTGAAAATGATTTACATCATCATTTTCCTGATGCTATAGTTAAAAAAGGTTTACCCATTAGAGGAAGCGACTGTCATGAGGCAGATGAAAAAATTAAAAAATGGATAGGAGAGGATTTATAATGGAAAAAGCAAAAGTTTATTTTACAAAAGAAATTACACCAGAATCATTAATTAAGATTTATGAAGCTTTAGGTAGAAGCTACAGGAAGAGTAGGCGTTAAAATTTCTACTGGTGAGGCTGGAGGTCATAATTATTTAAAACCAGAGTTAATTAAAGATTTAGTTGAAAAATTAAATGCTAATATTTTGGAATGTAATACTGCTTATGCTGGTAAGAGAATGGCTACTGAAGATCATTTAAAAGTTATTCATGATCATGGATTTGATGCGATTGCTACTGTTGATTTGATGGATAAAGATGGAGAAATGGAAATTCCTGCTAATGGTAAACATTTAGATGTTGATATTGTGGGTAAAAATCTCTCTAATTATGACTTTATGATTAATTTAGCTCATTTTAAAGGGCATGCTATGGGTGGATTTGGAGGAGTACTTAAGAATCAATCTATTGGTGTTGCATCAACTAATGGTAAAACTTATATTCATACTGCAGGAAAAACTAGAAATCCTGGAGAACTTTGGGATAACTTACCAGAACAAGATGCTTTCTTAGAGTCTATGGCTGAGGCAGCTAAAGCAGTAAGAGATTATATGAAAAGTAATATTTTATATATCGATGTAATGAATAATTTGTCTGTTGATTGTGATTGTGATTCTAATCCAGAAGATCCATGTATGAAAGATATTGGCATTCTTGCAAGTGTTGATCCTGTTGCGGTTGATCAAGCTTGTATTGATATGATTTGGAATTCTACTGATCCAGGAAGAGATCACTTTATAGAGAGAGTAGAAAGACAAAATGGACGTCATATTTTACCTTATGCTGAAGAAATTGGTTTAGGTTCAAGAGAATACGAACTTGTAGAAATTGGTTAAAGAAGGTTTACGAGAATCTTCTTTTTTGATACAATAAATTTGTGATTGATATGAAAAAGTTGAAGATAGATAGCAGTTTGATATTTTTTATTATTTTAGTAATTATCTTTATTTTATGGAGTATTTTGGTTTTAAGAGGGAATTTACGTTCTTTGGATGATCAAGTATTTTCTTTAATCCATCATATCCATTATGGTTATTTAACTTCTTTTTTTAAAGTAATTACTTATTTAGGAAGTGCAGTTGTTTTAGGCGGAATAGTTTTATTTGTGCTAATTTTTGCTCACAATAAATTTATTGGTATTAGCATGGGTATTAATTTATTTTTGGTATCTATGTTAAATTTGTTATTAAAAAATATCTTTTTGATTCCTAGACCTGATACTATTACTTTGATTGAAGAACATGGTTTTAGTTATCCATCAGGACATGCGATGGTGAGTTTAGCTTTTTATGGCTTTGCTATTTATTTAATAAATATGAAAATGAAAGCATCTATAATGAAAAAGCTTATTATGGGATTACTTGTTTTATTCATAATCTTAGTTGGTTTTAGTAGAATTTATTTAGGAGTACATCATTTTAGTGATATTATTGGAGGATATATTATCAGTCTAGCTTATTTAATTTTATATATTAAATTAGATCGGAAGTTGGGAGTGAAGAGTTAATGAAATATAAGAAAAAAATTAAAAGTTTAGTTAATAGTTTTGGGTATGCTTTCCAAGGTATTTGGTCATCATTTAAATCAGAAAGAAATATGAAAATTCATGTTTTTATTATGATTTTAGTTGTTTTACTTGGTATTTTCTTGCATATTAGTGTAACAGAATGGATGATTTGTGTTATCCTGTTTGCTTTAGTTATTGGAGCAGAACTTTTCAATACATCGATAGAAGCAGTAGTCGATATGATTAGTTTAGAAAAAAGTAGTCAAGCTAAACTAGCTAAAGATGTATCAGCTGGAGCGGTTTTAGTTTTTGCGATTGCTTCGATAATTGTTGGGTTCCTTATTTTTGTCCCTAAAATTATTGATGTTTTGGTGTAATATGAAAAATGATTTTGTTTATGCAAGCAATAATAAAGCTGCTATTCAGTAGTAAGATACTAAAAATCTATTATTAAAGAAATAAATTTTACTTTAAGAGATTATCTTATATTAAAACAAGGTGAAGTAAAGTTGTTTATTGCTGATAATAAAGCTGTTGTAGAGTCATTTGTGAAAAAATTGGAATCACTTCAATATGATTCGAGTTTATTAAGAGATTTTTTAGCTACTATTCCTGATTTGGATTCTTATATTTTAGATAAACATTCTATTGGTGAGTTTGAAATATTTGGTAGTGGCTATGATCGTAGTATTTTAAAGTAAATGTAAAAATTTACTTTTTTCTTGACTTAGAGTATACTCTAAATTATATAATTTTAAGGGTGATAAAATTGAAAAAGAAAGTACAAATTATTGTGGACATTGTTATGTTTGTCCTATTTGTTTTACTTATGGGATATCATGTTATTAGTGATCGTTATCATGAAATACTAGGAGTATGTTTGTTTATCTTGTTTATTATTCATCATGTTTTAAATTATAAATGGTATAAAATAATATTTAAAGGAAAGTATACTTTTATAAAAGTATTATTTATTGTGGTTAATTTTATGTTGTTACTAGCTATATTAGGAATATTCATTAGTGGTGTTTTGATATCGGCTCATGTTTTTGGATTTTTAGATATCCCTACTACTAATTTTGGAAGACAACTTCATTTGTTTTCTACGGTTTGGGGATTTGTTTTAATGGGTATTCATTTGGGATTACATTTTAATATGATTCTTGGGAAATATTTAAAGAAACTTAAGAGTTCTAGTTTTGAATATTTAGTTTATTTACTTATTTTTTTCCTTCTTCTTTTTGGGAGTTATGCATTTATTAAAAATAGATATTGGAGTGATATGGGCCTTTTAACAGAATTTAAGTTTTTTGATTATACTCAAAGTCCTATTTTCTTTTATTTAGAACAACTTGCTATTATTTTTTTGTTTATCTTTTCTTACTTATAGTATTGTTTTTTTGGTAAGTAAAAGGAGGAAAGTAAAATGAATAGGAAGATAATAGGTTTAATTGTAGGAATTATTTTTTTAATTTTGATTATTTGGGTGGTTATTTCTTTTTTTCATGATTCTTTAAGTAGTCATGATAATGATATAAATGAAGATAGGAAAGAAGGTGAAGTGATGGATGAATTTGTATCTAACATAAATATTGAAATTAATGGAGTTACTTATACTGCTTCATTAGAAGATAATGAGACAAGTAGAGAATTGTTAAATAGACTTCCTCTTACGATTACCATGAATGAATTAAATGGAAATGAAAAATATACTTATTTTGAAGATTCCTTTGTTAGTAGTCCAGCAAGTGTTGGTAGGATTGAAGCAGGAGATATCATGCTTTATGGTGATGATTGTTTAGTTATTTTCTATGATACTTTTGATACAAATTATCGCTATACTAGAATAGGAAAAATTGATGATGTTTCAACTTTAAAGGAAAATTTAGGATTTGGAGATATAAGTGTTACTATATTTAAGTAAAAATAACGTCAAGTTTTGAAAAATATATTGATTTAGAGTGTACTTAAAGTTTTATACTTATAATATGAAGGAGGAATTTTTAAAATGAAACAAACAGCAGGAAGAGATCGTTTAGGCGATTTGGCACCTAAATTTGCTGAGTTAAATGATGATGTATTATTTGGTGAAGTTTGGAGTAGAGAGGAAGAACTTTCTTTAAAACATCGTTCCATGATTACAATATCAGCTTTGATGGCAATGGGGATTGTGGATAGTTCTCTAAAAAGTCATTTGGAGTTAGGAAGGAAAAATGGTATTACTAAGACAGAAATAGTTGAAATGGTAACACATTTAGCCTTTTATGTAGGTTGGCCTAAAGCATGGGCAGTATTTGGATTAGTTCGTGAGGTGTATCAAGATGAAGAATGAGTATTTAAAAGATAACGTTGAAAAGTTATAAGGAAACTTATAGCTTTTTTAATTGTTACTAAATTGTAAGAAATAAAATAGAATTATTATGTTATAATAAGGATGTTAGAGAGGTTTTATTATGAGTTATGTCGAATCAATTACAACTGCTTTTATTACATTTCCTATTATCGCATTTCTTTTTACTATACCATTTATTTTACATAACTATCATAAGTATGGTTCAATTCATTTTTTAAGAGTATTTATTATTTATACTTTTATTTTGTATTTAATTACTGTTTATTTCTTGGTTATTTTGCCACTACCAACCTTTGAAGAAGCATTAAAAAATACGGGCCCTTATGTAAATATGATTCCTTTTAAGTTTATTACAGATTTAATTCATGAAACACCATTTGTTTGGAATGAGCCATCTACTTATATTAAAGCGATACTTGATCCTAGTTTTTATGTGGTACTATTTAATATTGTCATGTTTATTCCTTTTGGTATGTATTTAAGGTATTATTTTAAATGTAGTTTAAAAAAAACTTTACTTTATTCATTTTTGCTAAGTTTGTTTTTTGAACTTACTCAACTTACAGGTTTATATTTTATTTATCCAAATCCTTATCGATTATGTGATGTGGATGATCTTATTCAAAATAC
The DNA here is from genome assembly GCA_944358135.1 of uncultured Bacilli bacterium. Lineage (GTDB taxonomy): Bacteria > Bacillota_I > Bacilli_A > RF39 > UBA660 > Caccenecus. The sequence goes on along the minus strand of CALVQN010000001.1, from coordinate 11,129 downwards.
CTTTGGAGGAATACTTGGCTTCTTTATTATGGGTTGGTTAGATAATTATTTGCCAACTAGAGAAAAAATAGATGAAGAGGCAAGAATCAAGGGACAAACTGTTTCGGGATTAAGAAGGTTTACTGTTTTTTGTTTAGATTCATTCTTATATTTAGTATTTACGGTTTTATTATCTATTTTTGTTTCTAATCGATGGTTATTTTTGATCTCTTTCTTTATATATTATGTTTTAATTCCTATCTTTAGGGGAAATGCTACTATTGGAATGAGGTTTTTAAATGTTAAAATGGAATATAGGAGATTAGGTTTTATTTTTAATATTTTAAGATATTTATTTTTATGGTTTTATTATTTTGTTATTCCTATTGGAATATTATTTGCTTCTGTTTATCTTAGAAATTATTATAGTTTACAAAGTATTACTTTTGTTTTATATGGAAGTGCATTATTTATTGTTCTTATTTATTATCTTATTCATTTTATTTTGTTACTTAAAAATAAAAGAATGTATTATGATAAATTATTTGGATTTCAGTTTGTTAGTACAATTTCTTTAGAAGAAGAATAATTATTTTTTTCTTGTTTAATTTATTTTCTTTCCTTATAATATAGTTTGGGTGAAGTGATTATGATCTTAAATGTTAGTGGAAGATGCGATATTGTAGCTTTTTATACACCATGGTTTATTAATCGCTATAAAGAAGGTTTTGTTGATGTGAGAAATCCTATCTATCCTAAACTTGTTAGTCGTATTTATTTTCAGGATGTTGATTTGATTGTTTTTTGTACTAAAAAACCTCATCCTATAATTCCCTATTTAAAAGAAATAAAACAACCAATATTATTTCAAATTACTTTAACTCCTTATAAAGAAGATATAGAACCTAATGTTGTTAATAAAAAAGAAATACTAGAAGACATTAAAAAGATATCAGAAATACTTGGAAAAGAAAATGTTTATGTAAGATATGATCCAATATTTTTAAGTGAAAAATATAATTTAGAGTATCATAAAAAAGCATTCCTAAAACTGTGCTCTGAACTTGATGGATATGTTACTCATATTATTGTTTCTTTTATTGATGATTATAAAAATGTAAGAAAGAATATGGGAGTTTTGCGAATTAAGAACTTTACTCATGATGATTTTAAAACTATTGGATTATCATTTAGTCATAGTGCATCTTTACATGGTATGAGCATTCAGACTTGTAGTGAATATAATACTTTAGAAGAGTATGGTTTTCTTGTTGATGATTGTGTATCTAGGAGTCTTGCTAAAAAAATAACAGGTAAGGATTATCCAAAATGGAAGGGGAGAAATAACAAGTATTGTGGTTGTGCAAGGATGGTTGATATTGGAGTATATAATGCTTGTAATCATTTATGTAAATATTGTTATGCTAATTTTGATGAGAGCAAAATAGAAGAAAATATTAATAGTCATTATCCTGATTCTTCTTTACTTATCGGTTATTTAGGGGAAGATGACGAAATAAAAATAAGAAAAAGTTGATTTAAATTTTTTTCTGTGGTAATATGTTTATGCTATTAAGGAGGGTTTTAAGATTTTTAAAGATCACTTATGGATTTATCAAATGAAACTGATGTTAAAGTAGTTGCTTTTGGTGGACAAAATAATAGTGATTATTCTGATGGAGTAAATGTTAGTATGGTACTTGTTGCTAAAGATGCTCTGGAATTATCTTTAAATCGTAGCTATGAAAAAAGCTTTGGATAGAAAAGAAGAGGAATGGCAAGCAAAAAAATCAAAATATTTACAATTATCTTATGAAGATAAAAATCAATTAGGAAAATGAATGGAGTGGTAATTAATGTATAAGATTGAAAAAGGTTACTTATTAGCTAGTTTACTTAAAGCTAAAAAGAGATATTTAAATGAAGAGTATGTTACTGTAACTGAATTACAACAATTTAGTAGAAAATTATATCAAAAAGCTGGAGAACTTAATATTCCTATTTTATGTATAGAACAGTATGATTTATATCTTTATTTTCAATATAATGAAAGACTTTGTTGCTATACTTTAAAAGATGGTATAGGATTAGGAGATATTTTAGCTAGATTTGAAGGATATTTACCATTTGATGTTTTAAAACTATTATATACTGATGAATTTATGATAGATTTATTATTAGAGGTTGAACAACAGGAAATTGCAAGTCAAGAAAAAAGTTTAGAAAAGAAAAAACTGCTATTAAAGCAGTTAGAATTAGAAGAATTAAAAAATAAGAGTAGATCAAAATAATTATTTGATAAAAATAATGATTAATAACTCAGTTAATAAATTTTGAGTTTCTTTATCTAATTTTTTAAATTCTTTTATTAGTTTGAAAATTTCTTTTAATTTTATTTCTTTTGTGTCTTTAATATTGTTATTTTTAAAGATACTAAATAATTTTTTTACTAGATTAATTCTTTCTTCTATAGAGAGTTCTTCTAGTTTTTTTGTTAATTTCTTTTGTAAATTCTTACTACGTTTATTCTGAGTATCACGTATTAACTCTGTATTTTTGCATTGCCAATTAAAAGCGTCATGTTGAAAAATATTTATTCCTTTTGATTTTACTACAATATAATCAGAAATATTATAAAAAAGCATACCAATAATACTTTCTTTGGGGACATACATATTGATTTTAGGCTCTATTTTTTTATAAGCTTTAGAATCGATTTCTTTTTTTAAAAATCCTGGTCCATCAAAATTAGTTATTTTGATTACCTTTTTTCTGATCCAAAAATGTGCATTCATTACAGCACAAATACTTAAATTTCCTCCTTTAGAATGTCCACCAACTCTAACTTTTTTGTCAAATAAACTAACGGCTTTATTTAAATAAATTGATGCATATTTTTGGCTAGCCCCAGGGTAGAGATAACTCATTTTAAAATCTTCTTCCCAACCTATAATAGAAGAATCTGTACCAGCAAAAGATATGTATATACTTTTATCAGGTAACTTCATTGTCATAGCCCCAAATTGCATATCGGTATTTACAACTTTCATATAATTATAGAGAAGTGTATCTTGATATCTTTTGGTATCTTTCATAATTTGAATCATTTTAAAGGTATCACTAATAAATATTCCTCGATGTTCTTTCTTTTTATCTTTAATTTTTTCTGCTGCATCTTTTAGAGTTATTTTTTTACTTTTAAAAGCAGGAACTATATTTGTAAAATCAACATATGTTAAAAGAGAGTAGATTAAATTATCTATTTCATTAAAAGGAACTTCATCAAATGTTTTATCTTTATTTTTATTTATGTAGTCAATTATATTCATGTTTTCTCCTTTTGATAAAACCATTATATCATATTATAAGAAATTAATTTCATTATCTTTAATATTATATTCTAATTCATAAAATTTTTTTAATGCCTTATATAATAAATAAGTATCTTTTATTCCAATAAGTTCAAAACTTGAATGCATGGCTAACATGACAAGACCAATATCAAGAGAGTTAATACTTAAATGTTTTAGACTAGCTCCTGCTAGAGTAGAGCCTGTAGCATAATCATTTCTTGAGGTATAGTAAGAATATTTTATTTTTTCACTTTCACATATGTGTTTAAATATAGTAGAGGAAATGCTATTAGTACTACTGTTTATCTCTTTCATAATCATTATTCCACTATTTAAAGATGGTGTATTCGTATGATCAGATAATTCATCATGATTGGGATGTCTTGCATGAGTGTTATCTACACTAATTACCATAGAATTATTTAAAGTAGTTGTTAAATCTTTATTTAAATAAGCACATATTTTTTTTAGGGTATCAATAAGAAAATTGGAATCAGCGCCTTCTAAAGTATTTGAACCAATTTCTTCACTGTTAAATACAACTAGTAAATTTATATTATTACTTTTGGCATTCAAAAAGGCTTCTATTCCAGCATAAGTACAGGATAAGTTATCAATTCTAGGACTAGCTAAAAATTCATTATTTATTATAACAGGTTCTTCTTTATTATATAAAAATAAATCATATTCAAATAATTTATTTTTTATCTTTGTTTTATTTTGAATTAAATTTTCTAATGTTTCTGATTTATTTTGGGAAATGATTGGCATTAAATCTATTTCAGTGTTTAAATCTAAATTAGAATTAGCAGAATCATTTTGATGAATGGCAATACTAGGAATAATCGCGACAGTTTCTTTTAGATCAATAATATGTTTTTCATAAATGTTTTTGTTTTTGGTAACTATTCTTCCAGCAATAGACATAGGTCGGTCCATAAATCCATAATTTAGTATTCCTCCATATGGAGCAATATTTAATTTTAAATATCCATTTTCATAGTATTCAGGATTTGGTTTAATATTAAAAGAAGGAGTATCACCATGAGTACAAATAATTTTAAATTTATTATAATTTTGGTTTAGATTGAACGCTATTAGGGAAGCATCATTACGAATAACAAAGTATTTATTTTGATCTAAATTCCACTCTTTATCTTCTTTTAGTTCTCGATAACCATTATTGATTAATATTTTTTTTATTTCCTCAATACAGGTAAAAATACAAGTTCCTTTTTTTAATAAATCTATTAAATTTTCATTAAATTTGTTCATTAGTTTCACCAATATTAGTATGGATGTAAAAAAAATAATTATAAATAGTTTTCGAAGATTAATAATTATATTATATCTTAACCATAGGAGTAGTATGTTATGAAACGTATAGGTTTATACTTAGGTATGATTTTACTTTTTGACAGGATGTGGAAGATTAATGCAATGTACTGTTATAGATGAAGATTTATTTGAGTCAGGTCATGTTGTTCAAAATATTAATGTTCCTGAAGCTTATCGCAATTATTTAAATATTTATGTAGATGCAGTTAAAGATGAGATGGAAAACACTGTATATACTTGTAAATAAAAAGATGAAATCGTGATTGATTTCATCTTTTTATTAGTTGATTTTGGTAATTGTGAATGATCCAGAATAGTTATCGTTTGGTACTAATTCAAAGTCTACACTTGAAGTGTTAATGAAGCGGTAGGTTGAACCAGCATTACCATTAAATATTGCATTACCACTGATTGTTCCTGTGTCACAGAAATTTAATCTATTGTGAGTAGATGAGTGAGCGATAAGTGCATCTCCTGGGTAAAATTGATGTAATTCTATGCCTAATGCATTTGGTTCACAGTCGAATTCAAGATTTTTTCTATTTCTTACATTAACCCACCAGTGAACTAAATATTGTCCATCTTGTGGAAGAGTAAATTCTCCAGTAGTAGGATCATAAGTGATACCATTACTTAAATTAGTGATTCCTAGTCTTATAGGATCTCCACTTGCAACATATAGATTTGATTCATCGTGTACCATTGCTGCTGCATTGAATGATGGTCCAGTAGGACCAGTAGCTCCAGTAGGACCAGTAGCTCCAGTAGGGCCAGTAGCTCCAGTAGGGCCAGTAGCTCCAGTAGGGCCAGTGGCACCAGTAGGGCCAGTGGCACCAGTAGAACCAGTGGCACCAGTAGGACCAGTAGCTCCAGTAGGACCAGTAGGACCCATTGCTCCAGTATCTCCAGTTCTTCCTTGAGGACCAGTTGCCCCTGTTTCTCCACAGCATCCTGCAGGACCAGTAGGACCAGTAGGGCCAGTAGCGCCTCTTGGACCAGTAGGACCAGTAGGGCCTTCACATTTGAAACAACATTTTACAATCTCACAGCAGCAGTTTGCATCAGGATTTGTATAAATGGTTTCTGTATTATTTTCGTTCATTTTTAACCTCCTTTCAATAGTATGATATGTGCTTTTTTAAAAGTTGTATAAACTAATGTCCATATTATATGAAAAATTTAAAATTATGTTCTTTTTTTTGGGTAATTTGTCATAATTTTAAATAGGGGATGGATATGCGGTTAAGTGATTTGCAATCTAAAATAGTTGTTAATGTTAATGATGGAAAACACTTAGGAACTATTATTGATGCTGAGGTAAGTGAGTCTGGACAAATTATTTATTTTACAGTTATGGTTCGTCATTTGTTTAAACGTTTTTTAAAAGGTGGTACGGAAGTAAATGTTACAATTGATCAAATTGTTAAAATTGGTACAGATGTTATCTTGGTAGATTTGTAATTTTGTGGTATACTTTAAGAGGTGAAGCAAATTGAATAAAAAGACATATATAATTGCAGTGTTGATTTTAATTATTGATCAGGTTAGTAAGACTTTGATAGAAACGTTTGTTAAATTAAATGATAGTGTGCAAGTAATTAAAGACTTTTTTTATATTACGGTTGTTCATAATACTGGTGGAGCTTGGAGTATTTTTAGTAACCATAGTTATCTTTTTATTATTGCTAGTGTGATTGCTATTATATTACTTATTAAGTTTATGTTTGGATTTAAAAATAACTTAAGAAATAATATTGCTTTTGCTTTTTTGTTTGGAGGAATATTTTCTAATTTAGCTGATCGAATCTTTTTAGGGTATGTTAGGGATTTTTTAGATTTTAAATTATTTGGATATAATTATCCTATATTTAATATAGCTGATATAACAATTGTGGTAGGAGTAATATTACTTATTGTAGCAGTAATTAAAGGAGAGGATCATAAATGATTAAATTAATTAGTGATGAAAAAGATATTCGCATAGATAAATATTTGGCTAGTATTCTTGATTATTCTAGAGAATTTATTGGTAAGCTCATTGATCAACAATTGGTTTTAGTGAATGGTAAAGTAGTAAAGGCTAGTTATAAGGTTGATTTAGATGAGGAAATTATTGTTCATGATGAAGAATTAAAGATAGATACAAATATTGAACCAGTAAAGATGAATTTAGATATTGTTTATGAAGATGAATATTTAATGGTGATTAATAAACCAAGTGGATTAGTTGTTCATCCAGGTGCTGGTAATTATCACAATACACTTGTAAATGGTCTTATGTATTATACTAAAAATTTAAGTAATATTGGGGGAGAGGTTAGACCAGGAATTGTTCATAGAATTGATAAAGATACAAGCGGATTAATACTAGTTGCTAAAACTAATGAGGTTCATGAAATATTAGCAGATGATTTTAAAAACAAGAGAATTAAAAGAGAATATATAGCTCTTTTAGATGGAGTATTTAAAGAGGGTAGTGCAACTATTGATGCTCCAATTGGAAGAAATAAGCAAAATAGAGAGAAAATGGCAGTAGCAGAAGATGGTAAGAATGCAGTTACGCATATGAAGGTTCTTAAGAGATATGATAAATATACTTTAGTAAGTTGTGTGCTAGAAACAGGACGTACTCATCAAATTCGAGTTCATATGGCTTATATTGGATATCCTGTTCATAATGATCCTGTTTATTCTAAAAGGGAAGCAACTAGTTTTGGACAATTCTTACATTCTTATAAAATGAATTTTATTCATCCAATTACAAAAAAAGGAATGGAATTTGTATGTCCACTTCCTGAGTATTTTGAGAAATTTTTGCAAAATTTAGAAGAATTATAATATAGTTAATAAAATTGCAGTGATCATACTAGTTGTTAAAAAATAAATAAAGGGAAATATTTTTACTTCATGGAATATTTCTTTTATTTTGAGATTTAAGATAAATGCACTGATAAATAACATAAAACTTATAATTAAACTATAAGTTAAATCTTCAAAGTATAGATAGTATAATGGTAGAATAATGAGAAAAATAAAATTTAAGATAATATAAAATAAATTATCATGATTTAAGTTTTCTAAATAAATAAAATAGTATGTTACGATAAAAATTAGAAGAATAAATGTTAAGTAAAATATCAAACTCATAGATCCACCTCTTTACTAAATATATGTTTTGTTATAAAATAAAAGTACAGGCGAGGTGAATATAATGCATTTTAATATATTAAATAAAAATGATGAGATAGTTATGTCTTTAGTTCATTATTTTATTACTGAAGAAAATTATACACCAATTGTGGTTAGAGGAGTAAAAGATGAAATATGGTTAGAGAATTTAGATGGACCTTATCGAATTATTCGCATTAATTCTAATTATATTCATAATGATGAACAATATAAGTTTGATTTGTTTAAAACAAAGAAAGTAGTAGAACAAATTAAGAAAAAGACTTTATCTCTTAGTATGAATACTTTAAATATTTTTCTTAATCTTGGAGATAATGTTCACTTAGGTGAAGAGGAAGAGAAAAATATATCTTCTATTAAATTTACAGGTATCGATGAAGTATTAAAAGATAAAAATATTATCAAAGTGTTTCCTAATATTAAGGATAAACTTATTAAGGATAAAGAAGGTATTGATTTAATTGTTAATGTTACGAATGATATTAATGCAAAAACAGTAGAAGAAAATAAAGTTTTTACCAAAATATTTGAACCTAAAAAGATGATTATTACTCCTATATTAATTGCTATTTGTATACTTGTGTTTATTGCTATGTATATTTGGGGTAATGGTAGTGAAGATGCTGTTACATTACTCTTGTTTGGTGCTAATTTTAGAGGGTTAGTTCAAGCAGGAGAAGTATGGAGACTTGTTACATCGATGTTTTTACATATTGGTCTTATTCATTTAGTAGTTAATATGTATTCATTACTTATAATTGGAAAACAGTTGGAAAGTTTTTTAGGTAAATGGAAGTTTTTAATTGTATATTTAGGTAGTGGTATACTTGGGTCTTTACTATCCGTTGTTGTTCATTCTAGTATATCAGCAGGAGCTAGTGGAGCTATATTTGGTTTACTTGGGTCATTACTTTATTTTGGCTATCATTATCGTTTATATTTAGGGACGGTTTTAAAAACACAAGTAATACCGATTATTATTATCAATTTGCTTATTGGTTTTATGGTTCCAGGAATTGATAACTTTGCTCATATCGGTGGTTTAGTTGGAGGATATTTGCTTACGATGATTTTAGGTGTTCCTGGTAAAACTAAAAAGAGTGATCGAATTAATGGATCAATTGTCTTAATTTTACTTGTTGCCTTCTTATGCTATATGCTCTTTGGATATTTGAGGTAGTTTATGGAAAGATTACAAAAAGTTATTGCTTCTTCTGGGGTTACTTCAAGAAGAAAAGCAGAAGAATTAATTACCCAGGGTAAGGTAAGAGTCAATGGTGAAGTTGTTAGTGAACTTGGCGTTAAAGTTAGTGGTAATGATGTTGTTGAAGTAAATGGGGTTATGATTAATCGAGATAATGCAAAAAAATATTATTTGTTAAATAAACCAAGAGGGGTTATTTCGGCGGTTAGTGATGATAAAGGAAGATCTACAGTTGTTGATTATATCAATACAAATGAAAGAATTTATCCAGTAGGAAGGCTTGATTATGATACAACTGGTCTCATTATTCTTACTAATGATGGTGAACTTACTGAACTTCTTACTCATCCTAAAAATCAAATCCCTAAAACTTACGTTGCTAAAATAGAAGGTTTACTTAATAAGGATGATATTGATCGTTTAAGAGCAGGGGTTATGATTGAAGGAAGAAAAGCTTATATTAAAGATTTTAAAATTAGAGATAAGAACTTTGAAGCTAAAACTAGTATTGTTGAAGTTACGATTACTGAAGGAAGAAATCATATCATAAAGAAAATATTTGAATCTTTAAAACATCCTGTAATTAGACTTTCAAGAATTAAAATTGCTTTTTTAGAAATAGGGAATTTAAAAAGTGGACAATATAGAGAACTTACAATAAAAGAAGTAAAAAAATTATATAGTTTAAAATAATCTGAGAAATCAGATTTTTTTTAATAAAAATTTTACGTTATCTTTACTCCATAAATGCTTATAAATAACATATTTTGTACGGAAATAGTAACAAAAATATTGATAAATTCTCAAGCATAGTTTATACTAGAAATATAACATAGATTATTATCATAGGCTCGATATTAATTGACTTGTTTTAGCTAGTTTTGTCGAATGAAATGACAAACAATTAAATATGTTATAAAATTGGTTTTATTAAAAGGAGAGAGTAGTGTAATGGAAAAGAATAAGAAAATGATTATAGTAGTAGTAAGTTTATTATTAGTAGTAGGAGTATCCTTAGCATACTTTACCGCATCAGTATTATTAGGAGGAAATGGTACTAGCATAACGGGTACTACAACTGCTCCTCAGGGTTCGGAATTAACAGTAGAAGGAACATTAGAGTTTAATGACTTAGATATATATCCAGGACATGAGAGTGTATCTAGTATAAGGGTAACAGCAACAGGAAATAATGAATTAATTCCTTATAATATTATTTTTAAGGGAATAAATACATTAAATACATCACTTAATTACACGGTATATAAAACAAGTAGTAGTATAAATGTAAGTAGTAGTTGCAGTAAGAAAAGTGAAATAATGGGTGGAGGTAAAATCTATTATGAAGAATGTACAATAAGTAATATAGAAGAATTAGGAGAACCAATAACAGAAGGAACAATTAATACAGCAGAGACAGAAACAAAAGTAGAATTAATTGGTGATGAGTTTATTACATCAACAAATGATGGAATAAGTGTATATTATTATGTAATACTCGAATATCCAAATTTAGAAGAAAGTCAAAATATAGATATGGGAGGCACATTCACAGGTGAAGTAACTATAGAGATAAGTGATATAGAACCAGACATAAACATTATAGCAGCTTATATAGAACAAGAAGATGGAAGCTATGAACAAGTAAGTGATATACCGCAAAGTGGATATACACTTAATACAGAGAAAAGTACATGTAGTAATGGGGCAACTCCAACAGGAGTAACACCAAACATAACTATAAATAACTTATCCAAAAGTGGAACAAGTTGTTATTTGTATTTTAAAGAATTAAGCACAGTAGGAGAACAAATACTAGCAAATAAAACAATAGACAGTAGTAGAAGTGGCGCAATCACAGGAATATTTACTGAAAATACGACGGGAACTGTATTTAGTGTAACTGATGATTGGGGAACAAGCTATGTGTTTGCGGGAGCACCAACCGATAATTGGGTAAGATTTGCAGGATACTATTGGAGGATTATCCGAATAAATGGAGATGGAAGTATAAGAATGATCTATGCAGGAACAAGTACTTCAACAAGCGGAACAGATGATCAAAT